>CAYNMH010000008.1:0-63244 GCA_964398145.1 uncultured Flavimarina sp.
ATAAACATTATTTCCTTGTATTTAATTTTAAAAATCAATTTTAAACTATTTTAGCCGGTATGGTTGTAAAATTTGTTTTGAATATTATTAAAATCACGGAATCTTCAAACCGTATATTTCTGATTATTAATGTCATAAAAAACCGACATCTCGATCTTTAGAGAACACGTTTATCTTTTTAAAAAATTTAGCTCGCACAATCCAATTTAAAAATAAAAACGGTTTATCTATTTTACTTTCAATTCTTCAACCGTGTACTGAAAATAGTCAAATGCTGCACGATTATCGGAATCTGCACCGTTTCCGGAAGCAAAGATGCCTACATAAGCACCGCTGTAACTGCCCACGCGCTGGCGGCTCAGGATGCTTCCGTTTAAAGTTTCACCTATTTGCTGCCGCTTTTCATTCGGTTCATTGGCATAAAAGTTATAATCAAGACCCCTGGCCTCTAGTGCTAACTCGAGTTTATTACCGGTAAATTCAACCGGGATCGAAGTATAGTCCGTACGACCCTTTCGCGGATGCGCAACCGTATAAACCAGGCGTACCTTGTTCTTACCCTGTTCTTCAAAGACTTCCAACCGCATCTGTCCCCGCTGGTTCATTATAGCGATAAGACCGGCAGTCTCTTTGTTTTTGGGATCGAAATCAATCAAGGTGGAAGCTTTAAAATCAAACTGGGTGATGCGTCTTGCTAAAGTTGATGAATTTTTCTGTTCCTCGGTAGAAGGGCTTCTCACTTCGATCTCAAGCCATCCGGGCCTATTATCCAGGCTATACCACTTTTCATAAGGAGTGTGGTAAAAATTAAAATCCAGTGGAAGTTCTTTAGTGTCAAAATCATAGTGTGTTTGCTTTTTGGTCACAGGCGACCAGGGTAGATCGGGTCGCTTATCAACCGGAAGCACCATTCCCTCATTGTCAAAGACCGGCCACCCGTCTTCCCAATGAAAACCTACCATAAAGGTCTCGCGATCCATAATGGTATATCCTTCATTAGGGCGCACCCCAAGCATTACCGCATACCACTCGCCATTTGGTGTTTCAACGATATCGGCATGGCCCATATTATTAAAAGGACTGTCCTTACCCGCGTGGGTCAGGACGGGATTCTTAGGATTTGGCTTATAGGGCCCTTTCGGCGCGTCGCTCTTGAAAACAGAAACATTATGATTGTTGCTGCCCGTACCTCCGGCGGCAATAAGCAACATATATTCTCCACTTTCCAGTTTGTAAATGTGCGGGCCTTCTATATTGGTATAGTCATCACCATACCTATCTTCATCCAGTAGAAGCGTAGTTTCACCGATGAGTTCCATTTTCTTGGGATCAAATTCCCGCAACCAGATTTTATGATCTTCAGACCAGGTGTACCATACTTTTTTCTTATCAAAAAGGAGTGAGCCATCAATACCGTCCTGACTGTGCAAGGTTACCGGTACAGTCCACGGTCCTGCTGGATCCTTAGCGGTCGATACGATAGAAGTGCCACAACTCCTTTGCGTTACCGTGAGGTAGAATAATCCTTTGTGGTAACGTAGGGTAGGTGCCCAGATACCACCGTGCGCCCCCGTTTTATCATTTATATCAAGGTGTTTCGGAGTATTTAGCGCATAGCCCACAAGTTCCCAGTTTACCAAATCCTTACTTTTATGAATGGGCACCCCGGGATACCAGATAAAAGAAGAATTTGCAATATAATAGGTATCGCCAACTCTTAAAATGGATGGATCCGGGTAACCGCCCGGCAAAATAGGATTGGTAAACGTAGTGGGCACATCCTGTGCATAAAGTCCTATCCCAACAAGCACAAGCAGTATTCTGATTACATTTTTCATAATTCTAGTTGTTTCAATATGTGCGATTCGCTTTCGCGATAGCGTTAAAATCATTTTAATTGGATTCAAGCGGGAGGTATTCAAACCAGTCAAACTGTGCCGTGTTGGCCGAAGGTTTACCGTTTCCCGAAGCAAAAAGTCCTACATAGGCACCTGTAAAACCACCAGCCACGCTAGAGCTCAGCACTGAGGTCTGCTGAGGTGGCCTAGCGGTGTTAGGTGCTGTTTATCGGAGCCATAGCTAAACTGGAGGTGCTCGCGATCTACCTGCATCGCCAATATCACCTCGCTTTCTTCATAGGGAATGCTGGCGATAATGGTTTCGGTGAGGGAATTGCGATTTTTATCGTACACCTTTATCAGTCGTAAAGCCGGGTTACCGTCTTGCAAAGCCCGTTCTAAACGGTATTGAAAACGCTCATTTTGAATGGCAATCAACCCCGCGGTTTCGTTTATACTGTTTGGTGTAAACTTCATTTTAGTCTGTGCCGTAAAACTTAAATGCTGAAAACGTCGCGCTAGCAAGGCCGGGTTGGTCACTTCGGTTGTGGTCCCTGGCATCAGGTCTAGCGAGAGCCAGCCTTTGCGTTTCTTAAGGCTATAAAATTGTTTTAGAGGAGTTCTGAGGAAATTCCAGAACAAACGCAGTTCCTTTCGCGAAAAGTCATCTGAAAAATTGGTTTTGTATGGCTTCCATCTAAGATCAGGGCGTTTTTCTATGAGTTTAAGTATCTGATCTTTACCTCCAAAGTTTGGTTGAATTCCTTCAAAGGAAACCGGGGTCAAATAGGTTTCCCGGCCCAGAAAATAATTGTTATTTTCTTTACGTACGCCGAGCATAACCGCCCACCAGTCGCCGTTTTGGGTTTGTACAAGATCTGCGTGGCCCGTGTGCTGAATTTGGGAATAGGGCTTATCTTCGTGAGTAATCACGGGATTCTTCACCTGCTTGTAGGGACCAGTGACCGAATCACTGTAATACATACTCACCCGATGACCATCCCAGGTTTGACCTTCTGCGGTAATGAGGTAGTACATCCCATTTATTTTATATAAGTGTGGTGCCTCGGTTCCCTTTATGCCTTGCTCCATACCGTATGTCAGGTCTTTAGGCTGGCCTATGAGTTTTCCGGATTTTGTATCAAACTCCTGTACATAAATAATGCGGTTTCCCGGCCACTGCTCAGGTTCCGGTTTGCGGTTTGCAGTAAACCAGGCTCTGCCATCTTCATCAAAAAAGAAAGAAGGATCAATCCCATTGGGTGTATCCAGGTAGATGGGATTTGAATACGGTCCCTCGGGTTTTTTAGCGGTGACATAAAAATTATTGCCGCACTGTTTACAGGTAGCCGTAACATAAAAAATACCGTCGTTGTATCTTAAGGTCGGGGCCCAAACTCCAGACGAAGCCTTGTTATCTATCATTTTGAGTTGTTCTGGCCTGTTGAGCACGTGGCCTATTTGCTCCCAACTGACCAGGTCTTTACTGTGAAAAATAGGAATACCGGGAAACCACTCAAAAGTTGAGGTGACCAGGTAATAATCATCTCCTACCCGCTCAATGGACGGGTCTGGATAGAATCCGGGCAGAATGGGATTTGTAAAGGTTATAGATTCTTTTTGAGCCAAGCTTCCACAGGAAATCATCAGCAAAAAGATCAATCTGTAAAAGCTAAAAAAACTAGTCCTCATCTTTACTATGTTGTCTTTCGCCCTCCGGGATATACTGTTGCATATCGTCCCACCAGGCGTCCCAGCGCTGTTCTAATGCTTCTTTCTTTTCAGGGTATTTTACACTGAGTTCATTCATTTCGGTGGGATCTTCCTTAAGATTATAAAGTTCCCATTCTGCCCAGTTCCCACGATTGCGCCAGCCTTTGGTTTTTGATACCAGTTTCCAGCCGTCGCTTTGTACCGCCCTGCCCGCCTCGTGCTCAAAAAATAAGTCTTTATGCGGGATAAATTCTTTGTCCTCTATATGTGGAAGGAAACTTTTACCATCAAGGCCAATAGTTTTTTCACCATTGATGGAATCCGGATATTTGATGTTTGTGATATCGAGCACCGTAGGAAAGATATCCATAATGTGCGTTGTCTCGCGTACAATCGAACCCGGCTGTAGCGCCAGGCCAGCTGGCCAAAAAACGATCATCGGACTGTTGTTACCTCCCTCATACGATTCTTTCTTCCAGTACTTAAAGGGTGTGTTGGCCGCATTGGCCCAGTCCCTGCCAATCCCACTGTAGGTTGTATCTGCACCGATGTGATTAAAAGGTTTATTAAAATGTACCTTCCTACCATCACGCGTTTCAGAATTTCTGTCATAACCGGGAAAACCGGGAGTTTCGGGTGATGCCCCGTTGTCTGACATAAAGAATACTATAGTGTTGTCTAATTGGTCTAAATCCTCCAGTTTTTGAAGTATTTTACCTATCCCCTGATCTACCGCATCTATCATTGCGGCGTGGGCTTCCATTTTTGCTATTTGATAGCGACGCTCCTTGTCGCTAAGCTGGTTCCAGTCACCTCCGCCCATATTGGGTGGTAAAACAACATCCTGATCAAAAAGCCCCAACTCTACCTGCTTTTTGAAACGGCGTTCGCGCATGGCATCCCAACCCTCATCAAACACACCCTCATACTTGGCGATATCCTCGTCCTTTGCGTGCAATGGCCAGTGCGGGGCCGTATAGGCCACATACATAAAAAAAGGATTTTCACTTTTAGAAAAATCATCCATATAGTTTACGGCGTGAGCTGATATGGCATCGGTGATATAGTAATCTTCTGGAACTTCCTTGATGGCTTCGGTCCCTTCCACTAGTGAAAACGGGTCAAAATAATTAACAACTCCCCAGATCACACCATAAAATTTTTGAAAACCTCGATTGGCCGGATAGGTTGAAATTTCGCCGAAAGGTACATTAGGATCAATCTGATGATTGAGCCATTTTAAATGTCTCTCCTTATCCTGCTCTAAAGTAAAAGATGCTGAAAGATGCCATTTGCCCACCATCGCGGTTTCATAATCGTTGTTACCCAGAACCTCGGCGAGCGTGGCACTTCGAGTACTCAAACTGTTTCCATTTTTATGCAAACCGGCTTTATGCGGATACTGCCCGGTGAGCAGCGATGCGCGGGAGGGTGAACAGCGTGCTGCATTATAAAAATGTGTAAACCGCACCCCGTTTTTCGCAAGTCGGTCAATATTGGGCGTGGCGATGTCTCCCCCATAAGCGCCGGGATCAGAAAAGCCCATGTCATCGACCATAATGACCAGAATGTTAGGTTTTTGATCTCCCTGAAACTGCGTTCTAGGTGATACATCCTTGCAAGATCTACAAACAATGCTCGCCAGTATAACAATTAGCAGAGCTCTTCGCTTATTTTTACTGATTCTGATAAGCCCTAGAATATTGCTGACACCCACTAATTTTAGTATTTTCATTTTTATTCAATTTTGACACTTATTATACCGTTCTTGTTCAGCACTATATCAGCATATCTTGACTCAATAAGCTCTCTAACACAAATACACTGGTCTAAAAAAGTATATTCCATAGTCCTTCAAAAAAGACTTAAACATTTACCATATCTGTTTCACTTTTTCTGGTTACCATCTCGTTGCTTTATTTGCTTTGAAAGAAGGCATTTTTTAAACGGTCGTAGATTTTTTTTGAAAGCGTAATCATTGTACCATGCCGGGCATTTTGAGGGAACTTAAATTTTTTAGCGTAAACGTCATACCAAGGGCCCTCAATATCGCTGGCCGTACTCATCTCATAACCGATGCCTGGATACTGCTCAAAATAAAGATAGTAGCCATCACCCTCAGGTTTAGGAATGAGATTTGGCGCTTCGCGGAAGTTAGGGGAAATCGCCTCAGAGATAATTTCATAAGGCCCGTCTACATTATTAGATTTCGCTAAACGTATTGATTTTCCTGTGGGCCAGCCGGCTTCAGGTGCGCGTTCATCTTTCAGCACCGCGTAAAAATTGCGACCTATTTGCCGGATTATTACATCAATAGTAGCGATATCCTCATCAAAAAGTAATTGCGGTTTTGTGAAGTTTTCAAAATCAAATGTTGTGGTAAATAAGGTACGCATACTACCCCAAAATTCATCAGGAGCGACTTTTTCTCTATCTCTTTGCGCCATATGCCATGTAATAATATATTTATTGCTTTCTTCATCGTAATACATTTTGGGCGCACCATGCCAAAATGTAGGTTCATTAAACTGCGGCAGGTCACTCATATCAGGCACTAAGTCCTTAAAAACATCCCAATGTATTAAGTCGTCAGAAACCCATATTTTTATTCTTTTACCTTCATCTTTGGGGTTGCCCAAAAGATAATACCTTCCATCGTGGCCTAGAGTCAGGTCTGGATGACCTTTATATTCTGGAAGAACGGTTTTACCCGCATTAAGTTCGTTCCAGTTTAGTCCATCATTACTGAGAGCATAATAAATACCTCCATAATCTTCTTTGGTCATATGAGCGAAAAGATATCCACCAATCTTTTCAGATTCAGAGACGCGTTCTTTAGCTTCATTTGACATCGCTGCCAGATCCAGGTCGCGATTTACATAATCGAGCATCCCATACCAGTCAAAATCTTCCTTGGTATGGTAAAGAAAAGATTCTTTATGGTATTTGGTCGTAGCATCAGCATATCGCGTCCAGTCATTCACGCACTTTTCAAGATAGGAAATGGCTTCTTTCCTCCTGTCATTATCGTTTATACGATAATCGGCCAAGGCCAATCCTGCCCTGATCTTATTTGCAAAGTATTCAGCATACCACGACCAGGCCTCGATATCGGCAAGTTCTGCGCGGGTAGTTTCGTCGATTTCGGCCTTGCTCATCTCATCGACCAGGGCAAGCGCATCCCGGTGAATCCTATCAAGGGAATCTGCCAGTGCCGGAGGTGCAATGATTCCCCTTTTTACCCGTTTTTTACTTTTTACATAATCTGCAATGTTGATGTACCTGATGGTATCAAGAACGGGATGGTTTATAAAACTTTCAATATCAAAAAAAGCGAGGTGTTTGTTTTCCCTAAAACCGGTAAAGCCCTCTGTGTACAGGGTAAGGTCATTGCGGCCCTGGTGAAAAGAGGCAAAATGCAGAGGTACCTTCCCTGCGAGTTTCCAGGCATCAAGAGCTTTCTCCCCTAGAGCATTCCCATAACGTTCTTCGAGCCGGTTTTCAAAAAAAGTATCTGGTGTATCTGGATTATACAGCAGGTTGCCCCAGGTGGCATACCATAACCACAACCGCTCAAAGGAATATTCCCAGTTTTTGTGCGCTCCTTCCTTAGAGGTATAATCCAGGGCGGGAATGAAAACCTCCGAACCTATGAAACAGCCCCCCACGTACTCCTGACCATTGTTTTTGATAAAATCCCGCACAAAATCCGGCTGGCCCCATCGGTGTACAAAAAAATCCTCGTTGCGCACGGTCCAGATGTATTTATAGGCCTGGGGCAAGGGTTTACGGTATTTATCTGTAAGCTCACCGCCGTGCACGATAAATAGGTTGGGAGATGAGTGCCCGTGCGACCAGTTGTACTTGAACTCTACCCAGACCGGCCCTTCGGTATCCATTGCCTCAATTTGCTGGCGGGTGTGCAGGTCATTTTCTTCACTGGTAGAGCCGCCACTGTGGCTGTTTGCCGAAAGCGGGGCACGATATACAAATTTTATTTTTCGGTCTGCATCACGCATTCCGGCAAAAATAGTGCGGTCAAGCCAGGCGCGACGTTCATCTGCACTCTGCCCGCCCATGCGTTCGCCAAGGGTGATGCCAAGTCCGGTAAGATCAGGATATTCATTAATAACCTGTTTAATGATCTCTCGGGTGTACTCTTCGGTAATTTTTGTAGTATCACCATTGCCAAAATGCCAAGGGCGTTCGTTATACCAGCCTATGTCTGGATTGTGTACCCTGGCAAAAGAAGGTGAAGTAAAGGTGTTCCAGTTAATGATATAGGTCTCAATACCGCGGTCCTTAGCCATCTTAAAAAGCGATGACCAGAAGTTTCTCCATTCTTCCATTTCTATTTGGGTAAACTGCGAGGCTTCCGGAAAATGCTCTGGGATCACCATATAATGATACAAGTGCAGGCTCCACAAACTAAGCACATTAAACTTATTGTGAGCCATCATATCCAGGTATTTCTCCCAAAAATCAATATCCCGCGTCGTAGTAAAATGCTGGGCAATCGAGGCGTGTGAACGGTAGGCCATATAAGGAAGGTTAAACTTTATCGCCCTGAATGGAAACCGTGGATTTACATCCTGCTCTTCAATGGAAGTCAGGGATTTACCGGCGTTGAGCTGGTCGCTAAGTGCAATAAGACCGTACATCACCCCACGTGAGTCACCACCATAAACAATTGTTTTGCCGTCTTCGCGGAATAGGGCGTAACCTTCTTTTGCAGGGGTTTTGGTATCCTTCGGAAGGAATTTAAAAAGGGTAGAATCTGCTGCGGTTATTGCTAAGATATCGGCCTGTGCCCCTTGACCGGGTTGCTTTCGCGAAAGCGTGATTCCCAGCGCCTCCAGGCTTTTTTCGAGCTGGTCAATACCGTAGGGAATGGGCGTTTCTACCGATGCGCTGATGCTTACTTCCTGAGCAAAAATTACCGTGGTAAAGAATAAAAGAAAACTGAAATTGATCCATTTCATTATACATCTTTTTTTGATAAATATGCTTGTTCTTTATTGGGTCAACCAGTGGTGGCAACCTTGATTATTTGCTACCCATGATCTTTTTCTTGATGGCGATCCTGTCCCCCTGATCCTCCACTTCATAGATTTGCACGCGGGTTTGAGGATAATGAAAATACCGATGCAGGCTAAGCAGTAATCTACCGTCAAAACTGGTAAACATCATTCCGTGACCACGATCGTCCCACAGTAAGGGGGTTTTTTCCAGCTTCCAAGGGCCGCTGATTTTTCCGGTTTCTGAGATAGCCTGGGTGATCGCATAGGCGTTGTTTTTTGACCAGCTGGACCATAGCATTACGAGTTCCCCAGATTTTGTTTGGTACAAAAATGGGCCATCTGTCACCGCCCCAGGATATTGGGTTCCTTTATAGTTAATTTCCTTTTTGGTCCACGAAACATCACCTGCACTCAACAAGCTTATAGGTTCACCAATGGTACCGGTAAGGTCGTCAGTAAGCTTAATCGCCTTGATCAAGCCGTTACCCAACTGCACCCACTCGTGGCAGTAGATTAGCCAGGGCTGGCCCTCTTCTACCCAAAAAGTAGCATCCAGGGTCATTTCCCCGGGTGGGGTGATGGGTAAATCTGTAATAGATTCAAAAGGCCCTTTAGGAGAATCACTCCGCAAAATCTGCGAAGCGCGCCAGGTAAGCTTTGGTCTTCCCTTCCTTTTATCTATCAACGTGTCCCAGGCATTAAAGGTGGTAAACATATAATACTTATCCCTGTACCTGTGAACCTCTGGTGCCCAGGGCCCGGCATTGTCATCTGCCCAAAAATTATCGGGTATGACAAAAGCTACCTGAGGCCGGGACCATTTGACCAGGTCTTTGCTTTCCTGATAAAAAACACCCGCCTTACCCTTTGGAGCGTCAATATCGCCGGCAAATCGTTCCGGTGAAAACTTCTCATAGATGTAATAGCTTTGGGTGAGTGAATCTGCCAGGATAAAAGGATCATGTACTACCAGATCATCAATAGATATCGAATCTATATCAGCTGGATATATCAATTCCTCCTGTAGTGTTTTGGGCTTTTCAACGCTCGGGTTGCCTTCCTGACTATCTTTACAGCTTATGATCGAAGACATGAGCCCAATGCACCAACCTGCTTTTATAACTGTGTTGTTCATACTTTTTTAGCTACCCTGTGCTCCCGGAGCTTTTTTCATAGAAGGTCTCATTACTTCATCAAGTTTGCGGGGTACTTCCAATCTTCCGCCTAGAGAAGGTGCCCAATCTTTAGGAATGTAAGTTTTCAAGGAGTCCATAATCGTGCGGTACTGTGGATCTGAAGCAAGGTTGTTCCACTCATAGGGATCATTCTGATGATCATAAAATTCTTCGCTTCCATCAGGATATCTCAAATAGCGGTGATGCTTGCTACGCACTGAAGAATATTCTACCCCATATGAGGTTAAAGAAGGATATGGCCAGTCCTTCCCAGGGTTTTCAACCAAGGACATCAGGCTGTTGCCATCCAGTTTATGACCGGGCTGGGGCAACCCTGCATAATCTACCAGGGTTGGGAAAACATCGATCAGGCTTACCGTAGCCTCGCTGGTTGCGCCTTTTTTTTCTGGAGTTCTTATCATCAGGGGTACGTAATCTGCCTGCTCCCAAAGGGTGGCCTTGCCCCAGCGCAATTTCTCACCGTTATGAAAACCATTATCAGAATAGAAAACCACCAAGGTATTCCTAGCATACTTACTGGAGTCCAGGGCGTGTATGACTCTACCGATATTATCATCGGCAAAGCTGTAATTGGCCGCATAGGCGTACAGGAATTTTTTAAGCAAGGGCTTGTAATCTCCCTCTTTATTTCGGTAATTATTGAGCGAATCTACCAGCATTTGTCCCAGGAAGGGCACATCATCCAGATCCCCTTCCTTATAACTTTCAGGCAGGTCAAAATCCTTTTCGTCATAAAGATCAAAAAAGCGCTTGGGTGCTGTGTAGGGTGAATGTGGGCGCCACAGGCCATAAACCATTAAAAATGGCTTTTCGTGCTTTTTTTTAAGAAAGTCAATTGCCGCATTGGCATTCTTGACGTCTGGGAAATCTGTGTCAGGCCCATCCCAAGGTTTAATAGAGCGAAAACGGCTACCTGCGTACCAATACTCTTTTTCTGGAAAAGGACCGAAACCGCCTTTATAAACTGGGTAATTATCCCAGAAACCGGCTTCACGGATGGAGTCAAATGGATTGTGAAATAGCTTACCTGCTCCCCAGGTTTCATAACCATTATCCCGAAAGTACTCTGGCAGATTACGAATATTTTGGAGTATTTCAGAACGGTTCCAGCCATCGCTGCCGTTTATATAAGCACCTGTATGATGTGGATATAGACCACTAAAAAAAGAGGAGCGCGAAGGGTTGCACACCGGGGTATTGCAAGCCGCATTGACGAAATTAACGCTTTCAGCCCTCAGCTTATCCAAATAGGGTGCTTTTATAAGAGGATATTGATCTTTGATGGCATAACCATTCATATCATCTGCAATGATGATGATGATATTTGGCTCATCAATTTGAGACATTGCTTTTTGTTCAATCTTATTTTCTTTACAGGAAAGAAAAAGAGAAAAGACAATAAAAAACAACGTATATTTTTTGAAATTATTCATCTTCTCTAATTTTTAAATAGGTGGACTGGTTAGCCTCCTTTACCCTGTCTTTATCCAGCTTTTCAACTTTTCGGTCATAGGTATAGAGACCGTTCATCTCGTTTTCAACATCTGTCCACTGGGTGTAAACCGAAGCGCTCAGACCTTCCTTCTGAAAATCTTCGGTGATCATGTTGATAAATTTTACATACTCATTGGTAGCAGCTTCTTTTCCATCATAATTGTAATGCACCCAAGGACCGTCAAGATCCCAAACGTGCCCTTCTACATTGTAGCCTATTGCACCATATTCCCCATTCACGACCGCCCGTTTGTTTGAAGCAAAAGGCACTGATGGTGGTCGGTAGCTGTGATTGTCCTTAATGTGCCCCACCTCATAGTCAATATCGGGTTTACCAGCGTCAATACCACTGTTGCCGATGACCAGGCGTGAGGGATCCATTTCCATGACAAAATTTGTAAGCCGTTCTACATCATAAATGCCCCAATGCTCGTTAAAGACGACCCAGATGATTATGGAAGGGTGCGAGCCAAACTCCTGTACCATACTGGTAAGTTCGCTCTCAAACTGAATTTTTTCGGTCTCGGTACGCTCGCCGAACATACTGGGCATATCCTGCCATACCAGCAGCCCTTCCTTATCACAGTGATAGTACCAGCGCTGCGGTTCAATCTTGATGTGCTTACGTATCATATTAAAACCCCAGTCTTTGATGTTCTTTACATCCCAAGCAAGGGCTTCATCGGTAGGCGCAGTATAAATACCATCTGGCCAGTAACCCTGATCTAGCGGCCCCATTTGAAATAAAAATTTGTCGTTGAGAAAAATTTTCTTCAGGTTGCCTACCTTTTCTATAGAAACTTTTCGCATCCCGGTATAACTTTTTACTTTGTCATAAGTGGTAGTACTGTCCTGTAAAGTGAGCTCAACATCGTATAAAAACGGGTCATCCGGTGACCAGAGTTTAGGATTTTTTACAGCTATCCGGAAGGGAATTTTGGCATCACCAGTTCCCTCACCCACTACGGTGGTACCATCCATCACCCTAACGTGGATTTTTGATTTCGATTTAGCGGAAGCGTTGACCAAAACCTCAATCTCGGCATCATCAACAAATGGAAGAATCTTTAAATAATCAATATGTTGCGCGGGCACCGGTTCCAGCCATACCGTCTGCCAAATTCCCGAAGATGCAGAGTAAGCAAAACGCTGCGGATTGCTAAACCGGTCGTTATTTTGCTTTCCATAAGCGATACCAGCCGCGCTGCCCGGATCATAGACCCATACGGTAATGCTGTTTGTTCCCGATTTGAGAAAGGGCGTGATGACAAATGAAAACGGGTCATAACCCCCTTTATGTGCTCCCACAAATTTATCGTTTATAAACACGTGTGCTTCAAAGTCAACCCCGCCAAAATTAAGCTGTATCTCATCGTCTTTCCAGCCAGACGGGACGGTAAAATCGCGTTTGTACCAGGCCATTCTGGAATCTAACTCCCGTTGTACCCCGCTTAAATGCGATTCCCACGGAAATGGAACCGTGATCTTTTCCTTTAGTTTTTTAGGAAGTGCTTCGCCCGGCTTGGCCTCACCAAACTGCCATTGCCCATTGAGGTTCTGCCAGCGATCACGCTCCATAAGGGGACGTGGGTACTCCGGCAACGGATTGTTTTTGTCTAGGTCTGCAGCCCAGGGAGTAACCATAGGTTCATCAGGGCGCAGGTGTTTGCCATCTACTTCTTTATTTTGACCAAAGCCAAAACCATATAGAAATAAACAGAATATAAAAATTGATTTTCTCATTGAGGGGGTTATTGTATGTATTGAGACGGTTTAAGGACGAGCAGGCTGTCAAGCTTGCTATCAAGCTGCTCAAGGGTTGCTTTTGAATTTTTATCTTTTATTAGGTTTTTATACTCATAAGGATCTTTTTGCATATCATAAAGTTCCTGATCTCCGTTAGCAAAACGTATGTATCGGTATTTTACGGTGCGCAGCGCGTGATTGTTCTCACCATGGGTATTGAGTACCTGAGTTTTCAGTTCGGTCTTTGGATTTTCAATGATTGAGCTGATATTATTACCATAGACGTCTTTAGGCCTCTGCAACCCAGCCATCGACACAATAGTGGGATATAAATCCTGAAGGCTTACCGGAGTAGTAATTTTCACATCTTTGGTTTTTGTCCTAAAATCCCGAATCATCAGGTTGCACCGGTTAGCAGCTTCCCACAAAGTCACCTTTCCTTCACGATTTTTATCGCCTATGTGATAACCGTGATCACTCCATAAAAAAAGTACCGTATTATTCTTTTTTGGGCTTTTCTGTACCGCATCTATCAGCACACCAATGTTTGCATCACTATAGGCTATAGTTCCCAAATAGGCTTGCAGCACGGCTTTCCAGGCATTTACCCCTCCCTGTTCACCATCAATCCTTCTACCTTGCTCAAGAAATTTGTCAACATCAGTTTTGGTCGTAATGCGCTTACCTGTTGCAGAAAGATCTTCCAGGTCTTTGAGTACTTCCACACGGAGGTTTTCATCAATTTGCATTTCTTCAACAGGGAAAATATCCAAATATTGCTGCGGTACTACCCAGGGCCTATGAGGTGCAAATAATCCGCAGGCTAGAAAATAGGGTTTATCATCGGGAAGTTTTAGAGTATGAGAACCATTGATACCGGTAATTGTGGCTTCACCGTTTGTAAGCAATTCACCCAGATAATGAGCGTTTACAAAATCATTAGCTTCCTCACGGGCGATGTTGGTAGTGCCAAAACGCGTGAAATGATTTTTATCGCCTGTTTCATTTACCCAATATCTAGATAGTTTTTCTTCGACTTTTTTTTGGATATCCTGGGCAGGGCCTATACCTGCATTAACTTCTACCCAATCGCTCCAAGAATATAAGCGGTCTGGCCAATCGCTGAAAAACCCGCGGTCGAGATATGCTTTGGGTTTATGAAAAACCTTACCCAGTCCTGCAGTAAAATAACCATTTTCTTTAAGGTATTGAGGCATTGTGATGGCATCAGTCAAGCTTTCATAATGTCTAAAGTGCTTATCGTGTTGATAATAACCCGAGTGGTGTGGGGGCACTCCCGTTAGAAGTGCTGTGCGACTTGGACCACAAAGCGGAGCCGCGCTGTATGCATTGGCAAAAGTTATGGCTTGTTTTTTAAGGCGTTGTAGATTTGGCGTAAGCCTTTTTATGACTTCCTGACGTATCCTTTTATCGGGATAGAATTTTGCCAAAAAATTACCGGGCTCATCGCCAAGTACACTATTATACCAGTTGAGGTCATCTACAGCAATGAATACAAAATTAGGTAGATTCTCTTTGTGCTGCTGTGCACTTACGCCCGTTGGAAACGACCCAAGCAAGAATAAATAACCCAGTAGCAGTAGTGCTGACTTGGCAACTAAGTTTTTCTTAAACAGCATGTTTTTACTCTCCTGCATATTTTTTTCATTCTGCCGCCTTGGTTTAAGCGCCCCAGCCTCTTAAGGCTTATGGGATGTTATTCATAGTTTTAAGGTTAGTAAGGCAGTTCAATTGATCTCGGGAAACCCTAACTTAAAAGAGGCGGCTACAAATGGCGCACTTTAATTTAGCCCCAAACCTATTTTGAAGCATTAAGAAAGACCTCCATAGGTATATATTTATCAAACGTTTTAATCTCGATATTTCGATAATAAATCTCTGCGGTTTCTGCCTGTAATCCTATTTCCCCCTCGCTCAGATTCATATTAGTAAGCATGTTAACTACCTGACCGTTTAACTTAAATATGGCATACTTATCTGCCATTACAATAAGTTCACACTGATTCCATTTACCGTTCAAAGCATTAAAAATAATTCCGTTACGTGCTTTGTGCTCACCTCCTCGATGTTCCTGAATTTTCCCACCTTCTACTATGGGTAAATAGGTGGTATCTGCTGCTGCCACCCAATCAAACTCGGCTCCAGAATTCCAGATATCACCAGTATGATTAAGGTCCTGGGTGTGATCATAACGTACTTGATACTCAATTCCTTTAGGCCAAATCTTGACATCATAAACGTGAAAGTAAAGACCCGCATCGTATTGAAACTGGTCAAAATTGTTGAATTTCTTATCTCCCCATTTATATTCAAACCTAAAAATATACTTGCTGTATTTCTCTGGCGTAAAGAACATACAATGAGTTCCACTTCGATTTTCCTTAAAGCCATATTCATCTGGAAAATCCTTAAAAACGTGCAGTTCTCCATTTTCACCAGCAGTAAAAACACGTTCTGCCAGACCTTCTTCCTTATCCCGACATAGAATATTCCAGTTACTCATGTCCTTACCGTTATATAAAGACACGAAACCTTCTTCTAGATTAAACTCAGTTGCTGAACTTTTCTCTATAAGAGAATCTCTTCGGGAAAATCTATGGCTACAGCCAAAGACCGTTGAAAACACCGCCAAACTAATGAGCAGAATTCTAGAAATAATCATTGGCTATGGTTTTTTAGTAATTAAAATAGCCCAGTCTCTTTGCCTTTTATCGGGCGAATTACCCAGATCACGCAAAGAACCTCCTGATAGCTCAGCAACTTTTGTTTCCAAAAACTTGCCACCTGTTTTTGGATTAAACCATTTCACGTCAAAATCACCCTCTATACCGTTAAGGTCCAGACTGGCTGTTTCCAAACTATTTAGGTAGATAATATAAATCTCACCGGGCTTTGCAAAGCAATAAACTGTATTTTCATTATTGGGATTGTTCACCAGTGCATTATGGTTTTCCATTTCCCAGTAGGGGACATTGTTTTTAAAAAAATTCATTGCAATCACTGCCTGATCCCAAAACAAATCGCGGGAGCGATGATCCTGGGCAGTTAGGTCAGAATTTGGGTGCTTGTAACCGTAATACCACTCGGTACCCCAGCCGCCGGCCATGAAGGTACCCCATAAGGCGTTGCGCCTGGCGTCATAGTGGTCTTTGTCCTCCTCATCGGGCAGCAGGGAGTGCTGGGCATCACCTGGTTCATCTACGGCAACGGCCCATGGTTTACCTGCTTCGGCAGATGCTTTAAGCCAGTGCAGGACTTCGCCGTGCACCATGCTAAAATCTGCCTTGTGAGTTTGTATCGATGGACCGGTAAGTTGACAATCTGGACCTAAAAGATCTTCAAACGAATTCCCATTGTGTATGACTACGGGATGATGATAGGGATCGTGATCGTAAAAATACTGCGCCATACTTTTACGCTGCATGGTAAACTGTGGTGGTGTCTTATGATTCTTAACCCAGTCACCATTCTCTTCACCAAGATTCCAGTTTAATGCTAAGTGGTGACCAAATCGGGCAATTAATTCCCGGTAGTACAACTTAGAATAGGCTCCTACACCTCCGTTATCCAAAAGGCCTTGGTTTTCCATCTCCAAAGTTTTAAAATGCAGGAACATCCCCAACTTGTCGGCATGTTCAAATAGAATTTCCCACTGATCCAATTTTGAAATATCCATGCGATCATAGGTGTCATAATCTATGTAGGGAAACACATTTTGATCATCTCCCATTATATTGTTTGTCAAAAATGAAAAGACATTGAGCCCCTTGTCTGCCAGGTAATTAACCACGCCTATTATGGCCTTGCCTTTACCATTTTTCCAGGTTGGGTCACCGGGTTTCCAATCTTTAAGGTGGGGTTCCCAGGTCTTTACCAGTTCATCTTTGTGCCCATCATTGTGAAAGGTACCGTCAAAATCTGCATAAGCCAGAAAGTTTTCGGGTGCATCAGGTCCTACTTTCAGGAAATATTCCTTTGAATCTGCAAACTGGTTATAGCGCTCTCCCACATAGTCAAGCCTGCCCCTTGATCTCAGGTCCCTACCCGTTTTATCACTGGATGCGATTTCAAAGGTTCCGCTAGCGCCATCCATAAACCCAGCAGTATCTCCTGGATTCTTACGGTCACTTACAGCTACCCATTTACCTTTTCTAAAATCTACTGTATACTCCCAGCTTCCCGTTTCATCCGGTGCAAAATGTACTTTCCATTTATTTCCTGCTTCCGCAGAAGTTTCTCCTGCATTGCCATCTGCGGCAAAATATCCAGGCACGAGGTACGATTTTCCACTGCTTTTATGAGTAAAGGTCACATCTAAACGATAGTTCATAAATGGATTATCCTTTGCCGTTTCTGAAGTTTCAGGGCCATCAAATGTCAAAGTGACTTTATGCCATTTTTTTAATTCTCCATCAATTTTAATTGCAGCAGGTACAACGGGATTTTGGCTACCGGTCAAAAAGTTCTGAGCACTGCCCTCAGGAACTATTGCTAATCCTGCCCAGCGTGCCCTGCTAAATTCTTTCCCATCAGCACTTGCAATATTGGCCGTTACCTTTAAAGGTATCCCTCGCTCCAGATTAATTGCGGGGTAGACATTGGTAAACGGAATACCTTCCTCAAATGTTTTGTTACTTTTAGCAACGGTATATAGGGGAAACTTTTTATCACCCACTTCCAGATTGTAAGTAGACTGCCCGTCATTTTCTCCTACGGCAAATAGAATTATGTCATAAGTGCCTGTTTCACCATTAAAAGGTGTAGTTGCAAATCCCTGGTTGTACTCTTTAGGGTTTACCGCAAGCCAATCGTTATTAACATACAGGTGGGTTTTAGTCTCAAAATCAGGGGCAAGAATAATGGTGGCTTTTTTATTTTGTTTAACTAGTTGCTTTAATCCATATGAAGGATTTACCGTAGATAAAGATTTGTTCAGATGAACTTCTGGTTGAAAATCTGGATTTTTAGTAAGTAAGAATTGATCCATTTCAAAACCATCTTCCCGCATACTAAAAAGTACTTCGTGCTTACCAGGAGTGGGAACTTCTAAAAATATCTTACCCGGTTCCCCGCAATGCACAGCCTGTGTACGCTGTGCGCTTGCCCAGGTCCAATTGTTCTTGCCTTTACACCATTGCATTCTTTGCCCACTTAGAGGCCATTCGCCATCAAGTCCTACATGGACACCGTTATCTTCTGAGCCCGTGCTAAAGGCCTTTACCCATACATAATACCGGCCCGCTTCCTTAAAATCAACTGTATAATGAACAACGGCCATTTTACCCGGTTCATTACTGTAATTTTCTCCTGCAATTAGCTTTTCATCATGATTACGACGCGTATCAGGTAAGATTTCAATATAGGCCTCTTGGCTGGCGGAGGAGGCATGGCTAGAGTCGGCATCTGTTAAAGAGGCATCTCTCACAGATTCTGAACTCACTACATACCATTTGCGTACCTCAGAATTTGATTGCTTGTGGAAACTTTCTGCTTCCACAAGCTCAAATTCTGTTTCAGTATTGGATAGTATTTCTTGAAATGCCAGTCCCTTATATCCTGACAGGGTGATAAGAAGAAAAAGAACATTTAGTGAATATATGTTAGCACTCATAAGACGCTTGTAGAATGACAATAGGATTATACGTATGTAAATAAATTTGTAAGATCAAAACCAATCTGTTTATACAGATCAAATGAGTATAATTTTTCCTTTTTAACCCTCGTGCAATAAATACCTGAAATTAAAAACGGAGCGAAATAATTTTCGCCCCCGCTTTTTAAACTATTTCATTTATTGTTCTTCATCGAGGAGAATACCGTATTCTTCAAACCGAATGTCATCATTTCTAAATACCAGGGTGTCGTTTACCCTGTGATTAGCCCCATTAGAGTCTGTATAAGTATATTCTAAAAACATAGTTTTTCTCGATTCATTTCCCCACGCTTCTGCTGCTTCATCTTCACGAGTCAAGAAAGTTCCTGACCCAGATATATTGTCCTCAGAGTCTGCCCTTCCAGTAATAGTGATTGCTCCGCCGTTTATTACAAGACTTAAACCATAATCCCCTGCACCCGTATTATTACCAACCCGGTTTGTTTCTACGGAAGAAAGGCTTGAGGTGAATACTTCTGTCAGGATATTTCTTACCAGGTCCTGTGTATTATAAGTCAAGGTATTCACAGGATTTCCAGTTGCATCTAAAGTTACATCTGCCCCTTTTTGCAAGTAAATCCCGTGGTATTTATTGATGTATTTAACAGCAAACAGTGTGAAATTTCTGGGTTCTAAATTAACCTGATAATCTTCCGGAACTCTGGGATCCGGATTAGCAACTTCGTCTAGTGGTACCCCATTTAAAACGTCATAATCGCCTGGTTCTATTTTTATCGGGATTACATAATTTGCAGAAGTGGCTAAAGGATCGTTAAAAAAAGCATCAGTAAGATTTACCCGAAGAAGACCGTTAAAACTTCCGCTCGGGATGGTCACCTGGCTTTCGGAGGCCAATGTGTAATATGCAGATGGCATTAATTGTACGGGGCGCGGATCATCTGGATCTCCGTCTGCAAAAAAAGCATTATCTACTAATTCTGGAGCTAATGAAATATTGATAACACGATCCCGATCGTTAGAACGAAGTCCGCCAATAGATACCCCAATATTGAATGCCCTTTCCAGATCGATAGAATTATCTATTCGGCTATCTTCCTGAAGGGAAATAGTTCTAATTGGATATTTTATTGGGAAATACACATTTTGCTCTTCAAAATCATCAAAATCTTGTTCTTGATTTTCACAACTGAGCGTTACAATCCCTAATAGGAATAGTGAGCATAACCGGACGGAAAACATTTTAAAAGTCATATCCTTCATTTTAGTATCCTTGATTTTGAATTATTGAATATTTCTGTGTTTCTGATAAAGGTATTGGTCCATAAATTTGGAAGGGACTGTAATTTCTCACACTGGCATCAAAAATTTCGAAATTTGTCGCGTCTGGTGAGATACGAATACCCTGCACATCCTCATCTATAGCTGCGGTATTCTCCCATCTTCTAAGATCCCAAAAACGGTTGCCCTCAAAAGATAATTCGATACGCCTTTCATTATGAATTAATGTACGCATTGCGTTAGTATTGGTAATAGCATCTACATAAGCCGTACTGTTGATACCTCCTCTGGTACGAATGGCATTGACAATCTGGCGCGGTGTAAAACCATCTATTTCAAAATCTGGACCACCCGCCTCGTTAGCAGCTTCTGCAAAATTCAGCAGCAGCTCGGTAAATCTTGCATACGTGTAAAAATGAGAGGCACCCTGAGGTTGTCCATTACCCGGTAAATTCACATCTTCATTCATAAATTTACGCAGATAGTATCCGGTAATAGTAGAGTTTTGATTAAAAGCCAAAGCATCTACATTGGGGTTACTCACCCCATCTTGGTTAAGACGAGTGTTTATTATTTTTCCATCAAAACTTAAGCCATCATAAATTACATATTTGGCAAGCCTGGGGTCTCTATTGGCGTAAGGATTATTTGGGTCATAAGTGGCAGATACCTCAATGGGCTCCCCGTTACGCATAGGAAATGTTTCTACAAAATTCTGACTGGGATTAGTTGATCCATTTCCAAATAAAGATGGAGGATAGTTTGCCCCTTCCATCCCACGCTGATTTACTGCATTTGTAGAAGCCCATATGACTTCCGTAGAATTATTTCTGAGATAGAAGTCTACATCTTGAGGAGATATATTCAAACCTCCATAATCCTGAATGGCATCAGCGGCAAATTGAGCAGCTTGTTCCCAGCTTGATGCGTTAGAATCTGAATAAGCTGGACTTGCGGCATATAAGGCCAATTTAGAACGGAGTACTTTAACCGCTAATCCGTTTATTCGATTTTCATTACGCGCACCGTAAACCCGGTCTATATCTATCACACCGGAATCTGTCCATCTATCGGGTAAACCTCCTTCAACCAATGCTGCATTGCAATCTGCCAGGATGTAGTCATAGCATTCTTTAAAGGAAGACCTCGGAATTTCTAAATTATCCTGAGGGTCAAGTACCTGATCAACAATTGGAAATCCTAAAAGTTCTCCATTGCTACCCACACCTGCGTGAGCCTGTAATAATTGAAAATTCCAATATGCCCTTAAGCCTCTTGCCTCTGCGACAATTCGCTTACTAAAGTTTTCGTTCATGGTATCATCCGCAAACCAGCGAACACGATCTGCATTTTCCAGAAATGTGTTTAAATACAGGTTCACTTCATAGGCCTGATCCCAAACTCCGATTGGATTCAAGGCTGCATTCCAACCACCTTGATTCATCGCATTAAGATTTGATCCTACATTATTTGTAGCGGCGTCATCACTCACTACGTCTATATTAAAGTTATAGGATGTAGGTAATCTATCATATCCTACAAGTAACCATCCTTCCGCAATTTCTGGTGTAGCCACTACTTCATCATCTAATAAGCGATTATCTGGATTTTCTTCTAAAAACTCATCACAACTAACTAGAAATAATCCTAGAAAGCCAAAAAGTGCGACAGATAGTATATTTATTTTCATGGTTTTCATCATTAAAATGTTGTATTAAGACCTAAAGCAAAGCCGGAAGTCTGAGGTGAAGATCCAACGCCAAAATTGAGGTTTGTAAATTCTTTATTTTTATTAAAAGAAACGATGTCTATGCCTCTAACGTAGATTTTCAAATCCTTAATTCCGCTGGTTTCATTAGTTCTAAAGTTATAGCCTAACTGAATGGCCGGTATGTTGAAAAAGTTATTTTCATATAGCCAAAAGCTTGAGTTCCTGTTATTATTACTGTTGTTACCTGATGATAATCGGGGAATGGAAGCATTTACATCTGGATTATTGGGACCGTATGCATCTAAGGCATAAACAGAATACTTATCCTGCCCGGAAAATCTAAAATAACTTCCGTTTCTAAACTGATCCTGTCCAAATTGTCCAACGCCTAAAACAAAAAACTGCCAGTTTTTATAATTCAGATTTAGGCTCACACCATATTGCATATCAGGTCGATTGCTGCCTATGATTCTTTGGTCATCTACATCAATAACTCCATCGCCATTAAGATCTACATATTTTATATCTCCGGGCTGCACGCTGCCAAATATAGGTTGGGGTAAGTCATTTCTTAGAGAACCGTCTGAATTGAAATCATCTGGGCTAAAAAGACCATCAGCAACATAGCTGAAAATAGATCCTGCTTGTTGTCCCGTCTGTATTCGATACTGGGAGTCTTCGTTATAAATAGGTTCCTCGGTCTTTTCAATAATTGATCTATTGTAAATTCCGTTAAATCCAATGTCCAATTTAAAATCCTTACTTATTTCCTTCTTGAAATTAATTTGATACTCTACACCATTATCTACGAAAGAGTTGTTATTTGCTGTAATAACATAACCCGCAAGAGTAGGCGTTGAGTTATTCAGTTGCGTGATGATATCAGATGATTTACTTCTGAAATAACTAGCCCTCACAGATACTGCATTGTCAAATAACGCCGCATCAAAACCTAAATTAAAATCAAATCGTTTTTGAAAATCAACTGGACTTCCCACCTGATCGTACAAAAGTATCTGGTTGCGGGTAGCGTTAAAACCAGTTGTGTTGTTGTAGTTAAAAAAGCCTGCTCTGCTGAATGATGTCTGGTATAAAAAATTACCATCAAAATTGTCATTTAACGTTAACCCCGCAGTACTTCTTATTTTTAAGTAATTGAAAAGGCCCTCTTTATTAAACCAGTCCTCATTACTTACAAGCCATCCTATCCCCCCCGTTGGTGAAAAACCATAGCGATTACCTGGAGCTAACTTTTGGGAGCCTATATAAGCTCCACTAAATTCTAAGATATACTTTTGCATCAGCATATAATTTGCCCGAATACCAAATGTTAGGCGCTTAAGGTCCTGTGTCGTTCCAGGCAGGGTCTGCTGCGTACGATAGGCCAAACCAGTTATATCTAGCGCATGAATGCCGAAGGTGCGATCATAATTTAAGGTACCATAAAACCCAATTTGTCTGTTAAAATCAGCTTCCCCACTACTCACATTACGTTGATTTATTGGTTGATCTAGACCGATAGCGGAGACAGCAAGACTATCTTGTCCGGCCTGATTCTCTAAAAACTGAGGTTGATAGACAGCATATTGACTATTTTGGTTTTCTACGGAACGATTGAAAAAGTCAAAGGTGAGTTTACCGCTGGCAGATAAGCCTCTAGCAATAAAACCAAGGTCCCAGTCTAAACCGGTATTAAATTGCAAATAGCGGTCATTTATATTCTTTGTACCTCTGCTGGTTAAATCACCAATTAGATTTCTTTGAAAATTGTTATTCCCGCCCAGAAGGAATTGGCCATCAATAATATTGGCATTATTTATATTATCTATGTTCCCAATTCGGTTTATGGGGATTAATAAAGTATAATCGTTAGGT
Organism: uncultured Flavimarina sp.; assembly: GCA_964398145.1. Classification (GTDB taxonomy): domain Bacteria; phylum Bacteroidota; class Bacteroidia; order Flavobacteriales; family Flavobacteriaceae; genus Leeuwenhoekiella. The sequence continues at coordinate 23,508 of CAYNMH010000008.1, forward strand.
CTGGTGTTTTGAAGGGTAGTCCAAAAGTCACTTTGAATTTCACCATTGTTATTCACGTCAAAAACATCTGGTGTTTTGAAATAATCTAAAACTACAACTGCATCAAGATTTGCTTTAAGTCGGTCTGAAAGTTGATAATCTGTATTTGCTCTCAGATTGAGACGGGTGCTCTGGTCTCCATCACCATAAGCAATCCATCCTTCGCGTTGATTGGCTCCCAAATTCAGAAAATACTGGGCTTTATCATTACCCCCGGAAGCCTCCACATTTACATCAAAACTATTCATCAGTCTACTTACGAAGCGATTTCCGTAAAAATCCGTATCAGGGTATCTTACCGGGTCGATACCGGCCCGGGTGGCATTAATGACCTCCTGGCTGTAAGTAGGTGTGGCACCATCATTAATACGCGCCTGGTTAAAAGCTGTCATATAATCTGCTGCGCCAAGATAATCGGGTAATGCCTGAGGTACAAAAAACTGGTTATCGTAGCGAACGCGAAACTTATTTTGATAAGCCTCACCTCTTCTTGTGGTTATTAGAATAACCCCCTGATCTGCAGCCGCTCCATATAAAACCTTAGATACTGGATCTTTAAGAACGGTGATTTTTTCCACCTCGGTAAGATTCACAAATTCTATGGGACGAGGAATACCGTCTACTACATAAATTGCGGGGCCAATCCCCAGTATATTATTAGCATTACGTACACCACCTACTTTACCGTTAATGGCACTTCCCACGCCGATGCGTTGATCCTGATCCAAATGATCTTTTTGAACATCAACTTCAACAACTGAACCTACTAATTTACCTTCCGGAAGGCTACCAAAGGGTAGCTCTATACGATCTTCACTTCCTAACCGTGAACTCGTGTTTACAAGTACAATATTGATATTTTGTAAACTATCTGGCTGTAGTTGACGAAACTGTGTTGCAAATTTATCTTTATCAATTCTAATAATAGATGGTTCTACCATATTAAAGCTGAAACGTCCCTGAGCGTTAGTGTAGGCTCTCTTACCATTTAAAGAAGATACTCGAGCCTCCTCAATAGGATTTCCGTTTTGATCTGTTACAGTTCCAGACACCTTGCTGCCCTGGTTTTTATTTTGAGCATTCAAAGTGCACGACAGGCATACGATAGTGAAAATAAACAGTATGTGTTTTAATACTTTGTACATTTCGTTGAATTATAAGTTAGTTAATTTAGAGCCGGTTCTTACCAGCCTGGGTTTTGAGGAAAACTTTCAAAGAGAAAGACCTGATTATCAGGAAACGGCATCCAGTAATTACGTTCCTCAAAAATGAATGGTCTCAACGATTCTCTGTTGAAGAATGTATAATTCCTGTCAAATACCATTTTAAATAATTCAGTATAGGGTCGTTCTTTCCATCTTCGGATATCGTACCAACGATGACCTTCAAAACACAATTCAACATCACGCTCATTGCGCAATTGTTCTCTAAAATCTCCATCATAGGCAGCAGGAGTTGCTGTAGTATTCGGCATACCTGCACGATTTCGTACGGCATTTACCGCCTGTACAGCTGTCATTGTATAATTAGTTGCAGTAGCATTAGCATTTCCCGTTGCTTCAAAAACACCTTCAGCATAGATAAGATAGATTTCTGCCAAGCGTAAGTGAGGTGTAGTATAGCGGAAACCATTCCACTCCCGGTCAAATCGGTTTGCGCCTCTAATCCAAAATTTATGAACTATATAGGGGGAAAGTGTATTTCCTCCATTCCCTTCAGCAATGGTTCGACCACCTTCATACATTTGCAAGCGCGTTCTTTCAGCCAGACCTGCCAGGTCTCCATCAACATAAATAGCTTCTCTAAATCTCGGGTCACGGTCATTCCAACGTCTGGCATTATTATCATCGTAGCCACCCTGAGACATAGGACCCGGAATATATTTTGTACCATCTGCCATCTCAAACTCATCAACAAAATTCTGAGTGACCGCCTCACATTGCGGATTGCCTCCAAAAACCCCTGACTCTGGTAAATACAGACGTCCCAGAAAAGTATTGATCTGGCCTGCACCTACGTTGTTATCAACTCGTCTAAAGATTACTTCATCAGTTACTGGAAGCGTACCATCATTTTTTGCAAACATATCCTGGTAGTTCTCAAAAGGGGTCAGGCTATATACACCTTGATCTGCGAGTTTAAGAACCTCTCCCGCAGCTTCTGCTGCGCGTCGCATATATTCCTCATCAAAGGATGCTGTATTGCGGGAAAATTCATTCATTAAGGGGCTTCCTGCATAGAGCAATGCTTTAGATTTAAAACCCAATGCTGCACCGCGTGTGGCACGGCCATCGTTGTTTACAGGCCAGGTTAAAGGAAGTAATTCTGCCGCACGGTCAAAATCTTCCACCATTTTTTCAGTCATTGCCTGATAGTCAAATTTCCCTTCATATTCGTAAAATCGAGGCAGATCTAAACTTTGACCTCCTTCAAAAACAAAATCTAAATACGGAATAGAACCAAAAGCCCTGCCCAATTCCCAATGAAAGAATGCTCTGAAAAAATAAGCCTGTCCCAAAATCAAATCACGCTGTTCCTGAGTCGCATCAGTCATTAAGTCAATGTTTGCTATAGCAAGATTCGCTATTCGGATACCTTCCCAGCTGAAAGCATAAATACCTTTTGCTCCATCTCCAAACGGAAAGAAATTAGACCGACCGTAAACCAGACCTCTGTAGTTACCGTTTGCAGCTTCCACAGAAGTATTGAAACCCCGGGATCCTAAAGTTTCTCCTGTAAGATTATGACCTACCACAATAGAGTGGCTGTTATAATCTACTACACTTTGATAAAGAGGATCTATAAAGCCTTGAAAACTTTGATAACTTCCAAAAACATCATTCTGATCAATGGCTATGTCATTTGGGATTTCAAGATAATCCTCGCAGCCTGCCATAAGAAGACCGCCCAACCATAAAATTAAAATATACTTTTTCATATGTCGTCTCATCATTTTGTTTATTAAAAATTTGCAGTCATACCGAAGTTCACCTGTCTGGTAACCGGATAATTCCTATAGTTAAAATCCTGTCCTTCTAAATCCACCGGAAAATCACTCCATAAAATGAGGTTGTTTCCGTTTACAAATAACCTGAAGTTTTTGAGACCAATTTTTCCGATAAAAGATTTTGGTAAGGTATAGGCTAATTCTGCCGATTTTAGCCTTAAGAATGAAGCATCCCTGGCGTAGAAGGAGGCACTTCCAGATTCTGCACCATCGTTTCCTACGTTGAGCATTCTGTAAGTGGGATTAGCATTCCCATATTCAGGTTGCCAGGTATTTTCTAGTTGTAAGTCATATATTACCGGTGCCCCAAAGTTAAATTCAGATAACTGATTCGTGGTTTGTGTAACATTAAATTGACCAAAGAAATTGAGGTTAAAACTAATTCCTTTATAATCACCTCCAAGATTTAAACCATACGTGTTTTGAGGGCGGGTGGGATAACCGTTAGGAATATTATCATTGGCATCTATATAACCATCCGCATTAAAGTCAATGATTCGGTATTCACCAGGAAGGTTGTTCTGATTATTATTAAAGCCTATTACGCCTGTATACATCTCGTCCCAACTATTAATGATGCCAGAGGCAACCTGGCCTCGGTTTTGACCTATCTGAAATCCAACATCCTTACGATAGTCTGGAAGTAAGGGTGCATTTTCAGCAAAGACATATTCATCTACCGCACGGGCAAAATTTGCAGATACATAATAACTGAAGTCGCCAATATTGTCTTTCCAGTTTAAAACCAATTCATATCCTCTAAGTTTAGTCTCCTGCACGTTTGCCGGAGGGGGTGTAGCTCCAAATATATCTGACGTGATCCGGTTTGTTCGCAAAATATCTTTTCGGTTTTCTCTAAAAAATTCACCATTAAAACCCAGCTTATTATCGAAGAAACCAAGATCAATACCAATATTTTGTTGAAAAGCAGTTTCCCATCGCAAATCAGGGTTTCCGATAAATGACTGTACGTAATAATCTGGACCAAACACCACCTGATTATTGGCATTTCCAAACGGAGAACTAGAATTGTTTCCGGTAAGACGCTCATAAACATCTAAATAAGCAAAAGGAGCTAAACCGGGAGCATTGTCATTACCTATCAAACCGCCACTATATCTGAATTTAAGTAAAGAAAAGGTTGGTTTCAAAGGCTCAAAAAAGCTTTCATTACTCACTGTCCAACCCAGACCAACAGAGGGGAAGAATTCAAATTTATAACCGGGACCAAATCGCTCGCTACCATTGTAACCTGAAGTAAGTTCTATATTATATCTACGGTCGTAGGCATAAGTAAGGCGAGCTGCATATTCTTCTCGCTTACGCTGTATACCTCTAAAATCATCAGTTCGGTAACTTCTGTTAGCCTGTCTTTGAAAGTTGAGCAGTGCTGTTACGGCGTGTTTATTCGCAAAAGTTCTGTCATAATTGAGCTGAAAGCGGTAAAGCAACTGAGATAACTGTTGATTGGCGGTGTTCTGATCAACGATTTCGTCCAGATAATTTAGTGGAGCATCGGAAAAATTAAAACCTGTTGAATTTGTTGAAGGTTCTCTGTAAGTGGTATAGTCTTCAATAGGTCCCGGATTTTCTAACGTATAGTAGATAGGATCTACTAACTTCAATAAAACCCCATCATCCTGAACTCCACGCCCCCTGGTTGCATACGCATTATCATAAGCTATTTTTCCCTGGATGGAAAGACCTTTTGTTATAAAATCTAAATCCTGAATAAGGGTAATGTCAGAGTTTACCTCTGCCCTATTTTGAATATCAATCCCTGAAAAATTGAGTTGCGCAAATGCATTTTCACCTAAACGATCGAAATCGTTTGAAAACCCATATATTCCATCCTCATAGCGTAAAATTGGTGTAGTACTGGGCTTAGAATAAACCCCATACCAAAAGCCAAAGATAGGAGCTCCCGATTTTTGCTGTTCCCCATAAAAGCCATTGAGGTTAACAGATAACTTTGTAGAAGAGGATAAATTAAAGTCTAGGTTAGTCCTGAAATTATAGCGTTCATATTTAAAATCGGGATCATAACCCTGACCTACATCCCTAGTATTTAGAATATCGCCATCGTTTGTATATCCTATAGAACCGTAGTATTTGACAAAGTCTGTACCACCAGAAACTCCTAAATTTACTTTGTAAGACCGGCCGGTGTCATTTGTAAGTTCATCTTGCCAATCAATATTGGGATAGGCATAAGGAAATTCACCGGTTCTGTAAAATTCAAGCTCCCGCTGAGAAACGTAGAAATTCCAACCGTTTGGTGAGCGCGTTAATTCATTTATAATACCATAATTTTTGGCCTGTAAGCTGGTATATGAATCTAAAACATCAGGTAGTCGAGAGATAGATTTAACCGCATAATTGGCGTCTACTCTAAATTGTGCCTGACCTGTCTTTCCTCTTTTGGTTGTAATAAGTATTACCCCATTTGCACCACGCACACCATATACCGCCGTTGCAGAAGCATCTTTTAGCACTGAAATAGTAGCTACGTCAAGAGGATCTACATCCTGAATATTTCGCTCTACCCCATCCACAAGGATTAATGGGGATGCATCATTCGGTGTAGACCGACCTCTGATTAAAATTTGAGAAGCTTGCTCCGCCCCTCCGAAGGGCCCGCCCGGTATACCTGTACTGGTCAAAACCGTAACTCCTGGTAACTGACCGCTAAGAGCATCAGTTAAATTGGTTTGTACACCTCTTTGCACAAGATTGTCTCCATCTAGCTGACTAATAGCTCCTACAACACTTTCTCTTTTCTGTGTACCGTAACCAACTACCACAACCTCATCAAGAGCAGCTACATCTGGTTTCAAATTTATAGTTACATTTTGCGATTGACTCAACTCAATCGTTTGAGTTGCAAAGCCGACATAACTTATGACCAGTGTTTGTGTCCCTTCAAATGAGATTTGAAAATTCCCGTCAAAATCTGTTACTACACCATTTTCAGTTCCCTGAACGAGGACTGATACACCTGGAAGAGGTACTCCGGCATCATCATATACCGTACCTGAGATTGTATTCTGGGCCTGAGCAGATGTTAATGCCAAAAACAGGATCAAGAACACTACTGTTCGCCGTAGTAAACTTGAAGAAGAATTATGTACTTGTTGAAACATTAGTTGATTGTTTTTAAATTGTTCACCAAACATAGCTTGTTAACATAAAATTAGACTTACTCAATTGATTCTTTGTTTTGTTCATTTGTTTATTCGTTTAAAATACTAGGCTTGTGGCGTTTTTTAATGCACTATATAGCAGTGCATTTAACTAAAAAATGTATGCGCTTATTCTTAATAATTTTGGGTGGTAAAATGAGCTAACCTTAATATAGAGTTAAGAAGTTTAATCCCTGGCGGCAGCTAAACTGCGCTCAAGTAAAATTTCATGAATTTTGTACGAATGCTGTTTAAAGTTGAGTTCGTTCCTTTTTTCCAGGGCAAGATTGTTTTTACCATTGGATAAAATTTCAGGTAACCCCACCCCATACTCCCCTAATAGAACCCAGTATGTTGCGGAATCAGAGTGATCCACTTTATTATTTACAAACTTTCCATTTATAAATATTTTGCCAAGTTCGCTGGTCTCAAATTGGTCATAGAATACTTTTCCGGAAGGAGCACCACTAACAATACCATGCTGCCCAATAGCTCCCAGTTCATAATACATAAGGGTCCCCTGGATAGCCATTTTTTTCATAAAAGCACAGGCTGTGCTGTCTTCCTTACAATTAGCAACTGCCTCAGGGTGCTCCACAGTACCTTGATGTAAGGCACTATTGGTCCAATGAGCAATAAACCTAATTCGCTTTAATATTTCCTTTTGATTGGTTTGAAGGAGGTGCTTTACAAAAATTGCAGGTTCTGTTGTACTTCCCCAAATCAGGATATTGAGTGTATCCGGATTCTTTTTCACTTCCATTAAAAGCTTTTTTACCGAAGCATAACGCGAAAGATCAGTATAATCTGCATGGGGATCAAAGTGATCTCCGGTCTTCATAATTGACGACTGTATGAATGGAATCGATTTTTGATAATCTCCATATTTTGCCTGCAAACCCTTGTAATCCTTTTTATAAGCATCTCCAAAATAGGATAAAGCCCACTTAGCCTGATTGGGTGTGTTCTTATGTTCACTACGGTGTGTGCTTCCCACAACGATACCTTTGGTGTCAAACGCGTTATGCATAAGCAAATAACCCGCCATCGCTGAAATATCATCTGGATCGTTAAGTGTACCCATATGATTATTTCCCTTTAAACTACTATCAGTCATATCTGTAAATATCCAAACATTCTTTTTCTGGGTCTGACCAAAAAAATTAAGAAAGCCCAGAAGACAAAGCACAGATATATATGTTTTCATTTATTCACTTTTATATATTCAAACCAATCAAATCTGGCGGTATTGTTGCTTTTACTTCCATTTGAACTAGCATATATCCCAATATACGGACCACTAAACCCACCGGCATTTTCATCTGAAATTACTTCTAAATCCAAATCAACATCCACTTCGGTTAAATCGAATTCCGTGCTGCCAAAATAAAATTTCAATTGGCGGCCGGTACCCCGGGCCTGAAGTATGGTTTTATTATCCTTGAAGGGTATTTCAATTTTTTGGGTTTGCTTTCCCTTATTTGTAACAATTATTACCAGATTTCCTTTTGTTTTCAAAAATTCTATATGGTTAGTGCTATTACGGTAGATAGAAATCCCGGCGACCTCCGATTGATTTTTAGGCTGAAAGTCGAGTGATGTAGCAGCTTTAAAATTGTAATCTTCTATTCTACGCGCGATAAAAGAGGGGTTTACAAGACTGTCTAAAGCCTCCGGACGTAATTTCATAAAAAGCGCACCATTTTTAATCTCATACCATTTCTCAAATGGGGTACGCAAAAAGTTAAATGATAAGGGTAAACTTTCCTGATCGAATTCAGTACGCGCCGGTTTGGGTGTAAATGGATGCCAGGGAAGGTCGGGGCGTTTTTGGTTTTTCAACAAGCGGCCTTCACCAGGATTAAATACGGGGGTTTGCCCTTCAAAAGTAACAGGCGTTAAGAAAGTTTCCCGAGCCAGTAAGGTCTTTTTAGCTTTCAACCGTTTACCCAACGCGACAGCCCACCAGTCCCCTTTTTGAGTTTGAACCAGGTCTGCGTGACCTACCGAATGTATAGGATAATTTTGCCCTAAATTTCGATGTGTAAGAACAGGGTTTGAATGATCTGGGATATAAGGACCCCACAGGCTGTCGCTATGGTGCACCGTTACCGAATGATGAAACCCGGTGCCTCCTTCAGCTACCAGAAGCATATATTTCCCATTGATTTTATAGAGATGAGGGCCTTCGGTCCAACGTGCGTTAATGGCATGACCATGCGTTAACTGTTTTAGATCTCCCAGCATTTTACCTTCTTTAAGGTCAATTTCCTGCATCCAGACGCCATTTTTATTAGGCCAATCATTAACACCACTAATATTTGCATGTCCTATGTAGTAAGACCTGCCATCATCATCCCAAAAAAGCGAAGGATCAATCCCCCGGGTACCGGTCCAGACCGGGTCTGACCACGGACCTTCCGGCTTCTTTGCCGTAATGTAAAAATTACCATCACATTGTACACAAGTGGTGATTAAATAGAAAAGCCCATCGTGATGGCGTAAAGTAACCGCATAAATCCCCCGGCTATCCTGTAACCCTTTAGGTAGAGGTACCTGATCGGGTCTGGTAATACCGTAACCTATCAACTCCCAATTAACCAGGTCCTTACTATGGTAAACCGGTATTCCCGGAAACCATTCAAAACTGGAGTTTACTAAATAATAATCATCCTCAACCCGTATAATGGATGGATCTGGATGAAAACCTGAAAGAATAGGGTTATCATAATTGGAAGGCACATGCTCTACCTGCGTAAAGCCAATAAACGGTATAAGGGCAAAGAAGATTAAGAATAATTGAGATGATTTGTTCATACTGAGATTAATTTTTTTCATGCTCCAACCGCTTTTGTTCCTCAAAATCCCAAATCAAAACGCCGTGCCCCACACCGGTTGTTTCACCTACACTCGAATATTGAAATGCCATATACCTACCGTCATCACTAACAACGGGGTTGGTTGCTTTAAACTTTAAAGAATCATTAAAAAAAGTGATACGTTCCATCTGTCCAGACCCATCTAACATAAGTTTATAAATGTCTATATAATCCCAGGTTGTTCGATCCCCCCGCTTGGGATGGTGGCGAGTACTTTCTACTAGAATTGATTTTCCGTCCGGGAAGACACCTTCGGGTTCGTCATAGCGGTCGGGTCTTTGGGAATAATTTGTGATTTCTTTTGAAATGAGGTTAATACCCATTACCTCAGCTTCATATTCTACTGCCGGAAAATGTGCATTGAAAATAAGCTCATTTGCACCAGGTCTGAAATTTTGGGTTTCCAGTCGCCATCCGTTTGTGGAACCTGGAAGCATTGCAGGTGTAACCAATGTATCAACCTCAACCAGTTTTGGCTTACCGGTTTCGTATTTTAGTTTTCCCGTATAAATAGCATCGATGGTCCAGGCAATGCTCAGATCTGTTCTGGAAACAGCAGGACCTTCCTTACAATGAATTCCTAAAGGATAGGGAGGGCCAGATAAATCCCGCTTGAGAACCCACAATTCTGCATTTTGGGGTTTTCTACTTTCCCAGGGGTTTTCAGAATCAAATTTCCGCGACCCAGATAATAAAATATCACCATTTGAAAGGTAGAGTGCTCTCACATAACCTTCGTGAAAATAGTGATGGGTTAAAGGGGTGAGCTTTCCGGTTGCCACTTCTACTTCATAAACATCTCCAAATGTCTTTTCTAAGAAGAGAATGCGTTTTCCGTCATGAGACCAGTCAACACGTTGACCGAAGCTCGTGATTTGTTTAACATATTCAGGTAAAACTATGGCCTTATCCTCCTGAGCATACATAGGGCTTATGAATTGAACTCCAAGGCTAAGCAAAATGAAAAACCTAACCTCAAGGCCAAATCTTATTTGATTTTCTAAAAAACTCATCTAAACTCTAGAAATTTTTACTGATTGGATTGCCTTGCTTATCAAAAATCTGGAGATTGTCATGGCCCAGTAAATGATTTGTATAGCGTTGCATTCTGATGATTTCAACGTTTTTGAGCGTACCATTTAGGGTTTTTTCATAAATACCATCATTCCCGTCATCCCAAAGATTTACCATCGAAGCATTGGGGTTGTCAATTATCATCCCATCAATATTTACAGTTACGGTATAAGAACCGCTGCGCCCGGCGATTACGGGATTACTGCCTTGTGGGTTACCTCTTCCACTATCTCCGGTAATCCTGATATTTCGAAATGTACCTACGGCACCATCGGGATAATCGCCCCATCCTAATTGAATAGGTACTGCATTTTTGACCATATTAATAGTTGTATTTGTGACCAAAATGTCATTATACACTTTGATGACGTCATCGCCAGTCTCAAAATAGCAATCATCAACGGTACTCCCGTCCCCAGCAGCAATACCATCACTGTGATTGCCGCTTCCACCACGAGTATCAATAAAATCACAGGACTTTAAGTGTACAGGGGCCGAAAGACCGCGTACGTGAAACGACCTGGGGTTTAATGATGTTAGATTCTTTATGGTTAACTCATCTTCGTGAGTCTCAAATGAGCTGATTACAAAAGCCTTAACATCATGTTTTTGTGGCCAGCTTTGTGTCTCGGTACCATAAACTATTGATGTTTTTCTGTCTTTCCCCTCAATTAAACAAGGTCCATAGGTATGAAAAGCTCCATTTACCTTGGTATTGGCATCAATAATAATGTGCTTGACAGATTTGGGAACATTCCAGATAAAAGATTTGACACCCTGATTCTCAAATTGAATAACTCCTGAAGATTTGAAAGTAACAGAGGAATTTTCGGGATCCCATACTACTTTACCAGAATAATGTTCTGCAATATCCACAAGGATTGAATCCACTTTATGGGTGCCATTGGCAAGCGGAAGTTTAGACTCCTTATTCCATTTGCCTCCGCAAGAAAGGAGCATACATACTACTGAAAGTTGAACTATTAGTTTCATTTGTGTTTTAAACAGATTAAATTATATAAAGGAAAAACAACGTACTTTTGAAGGTAAATTTCAGTTTTTAAGCAACTTGACAGATTTGGTAGCACCAGAAGCACCTAAAACCGTTAAAATGTATGTTCCCTGAACTAAACCGGAAACTTCAAGATCTATTTCTCCGGTTAAGTCTTCCACTTTTTGACGATAAACTTCCCGGCCCAGCATATCTGTTATGGTAATACTCCTGGAAGTAAAATCTCTTGGCACACGTATGCGGACGTTTTCTGCAAAAGGATTGGGATAAACAGCTATCAAAGAAATAGACTCGGCTTCTTCGATGTTTTTTGCATTCTTCGTTTTTGACAAATTGCTTTTTGAGGTGTCACAACTAGCTGTAGTAGTTTCTGAGATGGTACCGTTCCCAAAAAGTTTTCCATCTTTATATACGAAGAATTCATAATCATATGGAGTGCTCGAGGCCAGGTCTGCATCCCGAATTCGGTATATGCCTGTTTCCCCAAAAGTCTCTGTGTCTACCAGCAGGACAGCAGGGCTTATAGGCTCTCCGTTTCTCTCTACGATCAACTGGTCAAATTCAACCTCAATATCTACTGTAAAAATAAGGCGTGGACCCAATGCCCCACAACCGGCCTGAGTATTTAAAAAGTTAACTACCGTTTGATTAAGACCGGGTTCTTCGCCAGCAATGAGTTCTCCTTTATAATATAGCGTTATGGCATTACTTGGGGTATAGTCATAAGTCCCACTGTATGAATAATCATTAGTTTCATCAAAATCAGCATATGTTATCTCATTAAATCGTGTTTGTATCTCCCCTGTGCTGGATGCCGCGCCCAGCTCACCTGTATCTTCCGTGAAGGTGAGTGATACATAGTGTGAAGTGAGGTTTGTCGCCAGATCTCCAAGATCAACCAGAGTTCCTAGAATATTATTCTTTCCGATTTTAGCATAATCTGTAAAAAAATTAAATTCGGTTGCTCCTTCCGAAGAAAACCAATAACGCACCTCAACATCGTTAAGGTCTACACTTACATTCCCATCATTTACAATCTGTATGTGCGGTTTGATACTATTATCAGTAGGATTATTTCCTCTTGGGATTTTATGCAGGGCATACAAGCTTAAATTTTCAGCAGCATCAACAGGTTCTGCACCCCAGATCAGGACATCATCCTGATATACTGTAATACGATCTGAAAATGAAAAAGCTGTTTTATATGCCTCATAGCTATGATCATTAGTCTCATCAAAAACAGACCAATCCTGTTTGTGAATGCGCAATTGTATAATTCCCGAATTTTGACCAGGGTTAATGGCTGGTAAAGTTTCGGCGAAATTTAGCTGGAGGTAGTGGGTAGCCCCTTCTTTGGGTTTTTCTACGGGATAAATTGCTGCCGTGATATTTTGTTTACCCATAACTGCATAATCAATAACTGCATTTAAGGGAGCCATATTCTCTGCACTAAACCAATAACGCAAACTTGTGCCCGCCAGGGAAACAGCAGAATTGCCTACATTGTCCAGTCGCAGATGAAGAGCTATTTGATTATCATCACTTTTACGGTCTGCATTTTTATAACTGGCAATAAGCGAAAACGGATCAACGAGGATCTCTTCAGATTGCCCTGCTGCTGTTGTCTCTTGATAGGTTATCAACTTATACAAATAGCCCTCTTCGGGAGTAACCTGGTCGTCAAAAAACTCCGTTTTTTTTTCGAGACTCGCAATTATGCTAAACTCTTCTTCCTCAATTAATTTTCGTGCCACATCAATGCGGGTAAGCCTTTCATTGCGAATGTCCCATTTTAATTGCACTCCGTTGAGGCCTGTGCGCATTGCTTTAAAGTTTTCTACCGGCGTAAGGGATTTAAAAGGGACTGTCACATTATCAAGCCCAAATAATTGGGAAACATCCTCTGTCTGTTCACTTCCGTAAACATTTGCCAAAACAATAATTATATATTCATAACCCGTAGCATCGATATTGAAATTAATCGTTTGCCATCCTTCGGTACCGTCCAGGTCAAGGTCCTGGCTTAGTATAGTGCCATCATCCCCTAGATACTCACTGGCCGAATTATCGCCAAATGTACCGCCCCCGCCAGCAAGGGAAAAGGTGCCATTGAGGCCATCTTCATCATCATCGTTTATGCCATAAACGCGATAGCTTACCCGATTATCTTCTAAGGTCCAGAAATAATCAAAACTCATATCGAGTACCCCCCTTATCTCCAAATTGCTGTTGTTGTACACATACGCCGTACCCCTGGCGAAGGGTACCTTGCTGAAACGACCTAAATAGGCTCCCTCATTTCCGCCTGATTCATAGACCATATAGTCTTGTGAATTGTTACCACCGATTCCGTACCATCTTCCAGTACCTGGTTCCAGGCTTGTAGCATTTTGAACAATTTCTTCAGAACTTCCCGAAAAAAGGTCGACCTCATCAAATGTTTCGACTCTTGTATAGGTGTAAGGATTATTGTCATTCTCACCTTTCGAACAGTTTGTAAAGTTTAGGTTGACATTACCTTCGGTTTGAAAATTGCTTTCATCAATGCACTGTCCACCTAAAGTGACGTTGTCAAATGTGATATCGATCTCTCCCGTCTCATTATCTGTATAAACCCAACTGTAAAAATCAGGGGAATTGACCACTTCTATATTTTCCAGTTTATATCCAGTTAAGCTTACAGGGCCGCTGGACGTATATTCTTCACCGGTGAGCCCGTTGATTCCAATAAAACGCTTCAATTGTCCCTGGACTAAAATATTCCTTATAATATTGTTTTCAGATACCGGGTTTGCCCTACTCTCACGCAAGGACAGGAAAGTACGTGCTATTCCGCCCTGACCCTGTCTGGGATCGCCCGCAAAACCATATTGTACATCGAGCACCTCACAATTTTCTACCAGACAATTACTGCCCGGCACGATATTGTTCCAGGCTAATTGAAAGATAGCCCCATTTGTCTGAGCAAAGAAGTTACAATTGCGCACGACTATATTGTCATAGTACAGTTTAATATGGTCATCATTAACTTTTAAGAAGCAATTTTCGATTACTGAATTGTTGTTGGCCACAATACCATCATTATTGGCATCATAACCCAAAATCTTGACCTGATCTATATGTGAAAAGCGTCCTACACGCATCCCGAAATGACGGGATTTTAGGATTGAAACACCTTCTACGGTCATAGCCACCCGTGCCGGAAACTCAATGGTATTGTAGGGCAGGCCGGCACTACCGTTCACTATGGGACCGTTACCCAATATAACGCCTCCTCCTGTTATTAATAAGGGAGTACTACGATCGCTGCGACCGTGTATGGTTCCCTGAACCAGGGCACCATCTTCGACCACCACTACATCGATGTCGTTAGGAACCGTATAGCGGTCAAACTCTTCATCAATTATATAAGGGGTTTCACTATTTGCTTCAAAAGTAAATACATTGGCTCCTTCAGGAATGGGTGAAAAATCATAAGAATCGGCAAAAATCATCAACGGATTACCGATATCATTTTTGAGACGAACGAGCAGGCTTTTCTTTGGTGTTAGAAGCTTGATGAACATATTACCGTCTTCAAAATATGCCGAGGCATCCCCATATGTTTTATTGACCAGTTCAATTATGCCTTCATTTAAAGGCGTCCCGTCATTCATGGAAACGCGAATGATAACGCCCCCATTTTTAAATCCGAAATAACTCAAGTGCTCGGTTTGTGTGGCAACTCCCGGTTCTATCGGGATACCATAAGTGTGAAGTGGCTGAAAATCTCCTGAATTAGACTTTACAGCAACCGAAAAAATAGAAGAATTCTCAAATACCGGAAGTTTTCTATAGACTTTAATTTCTGCATCCGCAAAGCCCACATACCCGGTATTGACCGCCTCATTAACTTTAAGACCGCTGCGCATATCCTGACCCAACTGTACAATACTATCAATGGAACCCCTTAGGTTTGCCACTACCTCATCGTACGCTGACTGACCGTATAGGTTATTCCATTCATAAGGATCATCATTGATATTAAAGAGTTTGCTATTTGTACCTCCCTCGATAAATCTCCACTGATTGCCTTTCATAAAATTAGTACCCCGGTAACTCATTAAGATAGGATGATCCCAGTCAGTACGCTTTGGGTTTTCTAATAAAGGTATTAAGCTTCTACCTTCAATATCATATTTATAGGGAAGCCCTGTGGCCTCCACAAGCGTAGGATACACATCCTGCAGACTTACTACCTTATCACAAGTTTGACCATTACCGGGTGCAGAAGGATCGTAAATTATCATACTGGTATGATTAGCCTCATCCCAGGTGGTAAATTTACCCCAATGACCCTTTTCCCCCAGGTGCCAGCCGTGATCACCCATAAATACGACAAGGGTATTATCACGATAGGGCGAGTTTTCAACAGCATGCATAATTACGCCAACATTGTAGTCTGCCAAAGCACAACTGGCCAGATAAGCCTGGATGGCCTGTTCCCATTTTCCGTCCCGCTGAATGTCTTCGTGGGTACTATTTCCGGGTTCGTCTAAGGCTTCGTTATAAGCTGGTGGGGGTGGAAAGCTTTGTCCGTCAAAAATATCCCAGAATTCTTTAGGACTGTTCCACGGCATATGGGGTCTAAACAATCCTGTAGCTATGAAAAAAGGCTTATCCTTGTTTTCGGAAGTATCATAATCTTCCAATAGTCTCTCCACATCTTTTGCAAGGGCAAAATCTGCACAATTTTCTTCAGACATGGGACTAGGGTTTGCACTCCAGCGATAACTGGTATTTGAAGGTACTTCATAAGAATTCTCGCTGCCACCCCTGCATCCTGAATTATTCTCATTGAGTTCACTCCAGTTTGCAGGATCTATTTCGGGGTTAGTTGGATCCATTCTACCGGGATGATATATTTTACCCGCTCCATAAACATAATATCCGTTATTCTTAAAATGCTGGTTCATCGTAACCACATTTTCAAACCCGGGGATATCCCTGATAAAACCGGCCCCGTTATCATCTATAGTTGAAGTTGAAGGACGGATTCCCGACATCAAGGCGTTGCGGGAAGGATTACATACCGGTGAGGAACTATGGGCCTGACTAAAGAAAATTCCTTTATTGGCCAATGCATCAAGATTAGGCGTTTGAGCCTGTGGATAATACCCTCCTTTACTCGTCCAATAGTTGAAATCATCTGCCATAATAAATATGACATTCTTTCTTTCTTGCTGGGCCTGTAACTGATAATCGATGAATAAATTTATAACAGCCAGTAGCAAAAATAAATGGTAGCTTTTTTTCATGGATTCTAATTTTTTATAAATCACTAAAAAAGAACCCTCAATTTATTGCTCTAATAACTGTTTTTTTAACTCAAATTGACTCCACGCACATATTAACCATAATCAGCACTACTCAATCAGGTCTTCAAGTCTTCTTACTAAATCCTGATGAACGTCTTCGTATTCCGGATTTTTGATAAGATTCAACCACTCAAGACTGTCTTTAGTATGATCATAAAGTTCTTCACTACCATCTGCATAGCGTATATATCTATACTTTTCGGTGCGTATGGCATTACGGCCTTCTCCCATTTGGGTCAAGCTGGCACGGTTCCATTGCATTTTTGGATTTTTTAAAAGAGGAACAAAACTTTTACCTTCATTCGTATCATTGTTCGGTAGATTTGCTAATTCGGTCAGGGTAGGATAGAGATCAAGCAAATTAACCGGGCGCTCACTGCGACTACCGGGCGCAGTCATCCCTGGTACTTTTACAATAAGGGGAACCCTGCATGCCTCTTCCCAAAGGGTGAATTTTTTATAACGCAGTTTTTCACCCAGATGCCAGCCGTGATCGCCCCAGAGTACTACCAGAGTGTTATCTGCATATTTACTCTTTGCAAGGGCATCTAAAATCACACCTACACAATAATCAGCATAATTAATACTTGCCAGATACGCTTGCACGGCCTCTTTCTGTTTATTGTATTTTTTAATTGTCGTATATTCTTTAGTAGGACTAAAATTTTCTCCAGTGTCATCGAGATCACTTTCGAGAACCTGAGGAAGTATCATTTTCTCGACAGGAAACTTGTCATAAAACTCCTGAGGTACTTTCCACTCCAGGTGCGGTCTAAAAATACCCACTGCCATAAAAAATGGTTTATCAAAACCTTCTTCAAGCTGTTCTGCGGCCCACTGGGCGTTGAGGTAATCTGGGGTTTCCTCTGTCTTGCCAGAGGTGGGTGCCCAATCCATATTATCACTCATTTCTCCCCGTGGAATTCCATTGTCCAGAAAACCTTTTTTGCTTTTCGTGGCGCCATAATTACCTGAATTAGGAGACCATTCATCCCAGGTATGCTTACCTGTTGCCGGGGTGTGATAAATTTTCCCCCTCGAAAGCGTATGATAACCGTATTTCGAAAGGTATTGGGGCAGCATCAAGCTGTTATTAATCAATGGGACATCAAAGACCTCATCCCCATTTTGATAAATGCCCGTGGTTGAAGGTTTATAGCCAGACATGATAGCTGCCCGTGACGGATTACAAACCGAAGCCGCACAATAGGCCCGGTCAAATACCATACTCTGAAGTGCCAGTTTATCCATATTGGGTGTTAGCGTCTGTGGATGCCCTCCCATAAAGCCGGTCCAATCATTCAAATCATCTACCGCGATCATAAGAATGTTGTATTTCTGAGGGACAGCGGCGGCTGCCGGAGTATTTTTGGCTACAGCCCTATTGTCTTTTGGTTCCCTGCTTTTACAGGAGATGCACATTAAAATTGAAAGGGCCAAAAATGGTACTGTGATTTTCATAGATGTGATTTTTAAAGTCTTTTTGGAAATACGTAATGCTTAGTTGCCCAGTTTTCCCATTTAGTAAAAAGCTGGTCAACTACTTCGGGATAGTGTTCACTCAGGTCATTGGTTTCTGTGCGGTCATCAAGAATATGATAAAGTTCTTTAGTGTTATCGGCCAGATGAATAACAAGCTTCCAGTCGTCCTTTTGCACAGCCCCAATATTCTGGTGCTCCCAAAAGAGATATTCCTGATCGGGTTGCTCTCCATTCTCCACCGCCGGCAGGAAACTTCTACCTTCAAGTCTATAGATTTCATTTCCCTTAAAGGTTTCGGGATAACTTGTTCCTGTAATATCGAGAATTGCGGGCATCACATCACGAATAGATGAACGCGTATTCACAATATCCCCCCCTTTCTTTGAAGTGAGAGGACTGTAATTGAAGATAAAGGGCGTAGCTATTCCGCCTTCATACGACTTCACTTTATACTCAAAAAACGGAGTATTAGAAGCGTTTGCCCAACCTATACCATAACTTACAGCTCCACTAAAATCTGGATCATTGATTTTACCTGCAGATTTTGAACCCAACTCGTCGTACATCTCGGCGCAAGCTCCATTATCGGAAAGAAACATAATCACCGTATTCTTATCCAGATCCTTGCTCTTTAGATAATCCCTAAGTTTACCAATATTATAGTCTACGGCATACACCTGTGCAGCGTATACAGCCATTCGGTAGGCCACATCTTCCTGTTCCTGAGGAGAAAGGTTTTCCCAAGCCCTTACTCGCTCATCCCGTGGGGACAGTTTCCAGTTTTTATTTATCAAACCCATCTCTTTTTGGCGCGAGAATCGTGCTTGGCGTATGCTGTCCCAGCCTATTAAATACTTTTCTTTAAAAAGAGCAATATCTTCTTCCTTGGCTTGTAGTGGCCAGTGGGGCGCGTTGTATGCCAGATAAAGAAAAAAGGGTTTTTCTTCACCGTTCCCTTCAATGTATTCAATGGCCTTATTTGTATATTCATCTGTAGTGTAATAGCCTTCCTGCTCTATATCTTTTATAGGTTCATTATTTTCCGTAATGCCCCGGTCACCCTGAGGTTTGAAATAACTGCTTGCGCCCGCCAAAGTGCCGTAATATTTGTCAAAACCTCTCTGTAAAGGCCATTTATCTTTACCATGGTAACCCAAATGCCATTTACCGGTCATATAAGTGTTATAACCCTGGCTGCCCAGAACTTCAGCAATTGTAACACTATTTTGATTAAGATAACCCTGATACCCAGGGGTACCCCAGTCCGAATTATCGTCAGGACGTGGTGTTTCAGTCATCTGGCCTATCCCAGTCTGATGCGCATAAAGGCCTGTCATCAGCGATGCTCGTGTGGGGCAACAGCGGGCATTATTATAAAAATGAGTAAATCTGATTCCGCCGGCTGCAAGGCTATCGATATGTGGTGTGGGAATTTCACCACCGTAGCATCCAACGTCTGACCAACCCATATCATCAACCATAATCAATATGATATTTGGTGGGGATAGGGATTTATCATTGCCTGAAGTGTGATTAGTCTCTAAGTCTTTTTTACACGATTGAGTGCTAAAAATAATTAATATTCCAAATATTACCTTTAGATACATCATAGTTCAGTTATAACTCAATTTTTTGTTTGGTGTAGGTAGGTCCCTCCGCTGTTATTTTCCCAGCTGTGTCTATGCTAATGGGATCAATAACCAAAAAAGGATTTTCACCCGGTTTAATCCCATGACAGGAAAGCCATCGTCTTCCATCTGGACCAGTAAAAATCTCGTTATGCCCCACCTGATTGAAGGGATTTTCAGGATCTCCTGAATAAACCAGGCCGTTTTTTTCGCAGGTTTCCCGGCTCTGTGCACCGTAAAAAGGATTGTTTTCAGCTTTCGTCCAAGGTCCTGTTATTTTTTTTGCGGTAGCATAACCTATTTCATATCCACGAGTCCAGCTCGAGTAGAATAAATAATATAGGTTTCCCTCTTTAATTACATAGGCACCTTCAATCCCTATAGAATCCCAATTATAGTATTTTTCGACTTTGTCTATAGGCCTGCCGTTATAACCGGGTGTCTTTTCAATATTGCCCTGTTCGTCGTATGCAAAATCAACTTTTCCTGGAAGTATCGCCGTTACAGGCTCTGTACGTAAATTGCCTTTCCCAAGATCTACTTCGGCAAACTGAATGCCCTTTTCACGTCCCTGGTTCCAAAATGCCCATACCCTACCATCCTCTTCCTGAAAAAGGGTTAGGTCATTGCCCCGGCTAAGGGGTTCCTTTTCGGTAACGATGGTATAGGGCCCTTCAATTTGATCGGCCACAGCATAGCCGTTGAACTGCCCCACGTAACCCAGCTCATCATTATTGCAATTGAAAAGCGCATAGTATTTATTATTGATCTTTTGGATTTCGGGTGCCCAAAAGCGGCGGTGGTACCACTTTGTGGAATCACCTGCTTTTACGATATACTTTACAATCTCCCAATCGGTCAGATTTTTTGATTTGTATAAAACCACTCCTTTGTTGAGACTACCCTCTTCTTCCTCACGGGGCCAGTGTGGGTAGGATGTACCCGTCATATACCAGGCATCACCATCTCGAAGCACCTGGCAATCGCGTAGGCCGTTTTTATCGATACCTGATTTGATAGGATTTTGATAGGTAAAGTATTCGGTATTTTTAGAAGCTAAATCTGCATCTTCAGTTTTCGTATTCTTACAAGCCGAAAAAATGGTGAGAATAATAACGATGAAAATTGTGTGTAAGGTTTTCATTTCCTAGTCCAGATTATATTTTCGGGGTTTATTACTTTTAAGTCTGTTTGCTTCGTGATCACCTTCAAAGCGTTCTTTTTGGGGATCCCATTCTAATTCCCGCCCTAAATTATAGGCTATGTTAGCGATGTTACAAATGCTTGCTGAACGGTGACCAGTTTCAACATCACATATGGGTCTGGTACGATTTCGCATGGCGTTTAACCAGTTGTTATAATGATTTTCATTAGAATTATAGTCCTTTATAGTTGAGTCTGAATATTCTAAATCCATTAGGGAAGCCGGTGTAGTTTCTAAATAATTCCTGCTAACATCCAGACTGCCTTCTGTACCAATAAATCGAACGCCCCATCCCCTGCCAAAGTCTTCGTGACGCATTTCAATTCCATTTCTGTAATACATTATCAAACCGCGGGTGGCATTTAAATCTTTCGGTGGTATATATCTTACAGGTCCTGAATCATCCATAGCTAATGCCCACTGGACAATATCAAACATATGTGCACCCCAGTCTGCAAGAATTCCTCCTCCAGTTTCTTCATAGGTACGCCAGTGCGGCCAGAAATTAACGTCATTATTTGAAGGAGCCAGCTGGTGATTGTAGGGGAGTAAAGGAGCAGGTCCGCACCAAGCATTCCAGTTTAATTGCGCCGGTAGATCCTCCGCAGGCAGGTTATAGGGAATAGCCGGATCTCCCACATTTACTAAAACCTGCTTAATTTGTCCCAGGCGTCCACTTCTTACCAGCTCACATGCTCTTCTAAAATCTGCCCACGATCGCTGCATACTCCCTGTTTGCACAACGGCACCCGTCTCACGAGCGGCTTTCACCATGTTAATCCCCTCCTCAATGGTATGTGTTAAAGGTTTTTCGCAGTATACATCCTTACCAGATTTCATGGCATCAATAGATTGCAAAGCGTGCCAATGATCTGGCGTGGCTACAATGACTCCATCTATATCATCCCGGTCAAGTAATTCTTTATAATTGGTGTAGGTTTTAAACCCTTTTGGGATTTCAAGGCCATTTACTTCCTGGTAATTCTGAGACACGTGTTTTACAAACCATTCATTTTTGGTAGTCCAGACGTCACATCCTGCTATTAAATTGCATTGTTCTTCTTTAATAAAGTTGCTGGATAGACCTCTACTTTGTTTACCTAGACCTATAAATCCCAATTGAATCTTATCACTGGGAGCAGTATAACCGCGCCCCAGCACATAGCGCGGTACTATAGTTATACCTGCAAATGTTAATACACTTTGTTTAACAAAATCTCTTCTGGAGGAAATCTCTCTAATTTTTAATTCTTTTCCCATGGCATTAATTTCATATGATTAGGACGGTACCGCGTTATAATCTGATTGGTCTCTTTAGCGAGTTGCTGTTTTCTTCTAAAGTCTTGTGGAGTATCATTAGGATCCCAATACCATTGGGTGGGCTGGTGAATGGTATCTAAAACACGTTTAAAATGTGCTGTAACTTTAGGATATACCCGAGCCAGATCAACGTCAGCTTTTTGATCTTCTTCCAATAAGTACAATTGTACCGGTTGATCTGGATGATCACGGTATGCGTAAAAACCACCCTGACGGGCAGCCTGCTGGTTTTGCTTGTAAAAATACATTAAGCGGTCTGCCGGGATGCTGTTCTTATCACCCTTGAGTAAAGGCAACAGACTAAAACCATCAACACTTAACTTACCCTGAAAGTCTGAAACATCTTTAAATGTAGGAAACAAATCGAGTAACCATACGGGTTCACTAACAATTTTGGCAGCATTCTGCCCGGGCATATGAATGCTAAAAGGCACTCGCATACCTCCTTCTAACGCACTGAATTTACCCCCGTGAAATGGACCTTTATTACCTAAAAATTCATCATCAGGCCAGCTAAGGTTACCTTCGTCATCCCGTTGTGAGTTGTGCATAGCGTACCCGTTATCTGAAGCAAAAACGATGATGGTGTTTTCGTAAAGGCCTTCCGCCTTCAACTTGTCGATGAGTTTCCCTACTGAAATATCAAGCCTTTGAACCATTGCACCCCAGCTTTTAGATAGCAGGGTCATATCGTTACGGTCTTTGAGCTGACGCAGGTCATCTGCTATTACCGGACCATGCGGCAGATTAGTTGTAAAAAACAGAAAAAATGGATTTCCTTTATGTTCGTCAATAAATTGAGCAGTTTTAATATCAATCAGGTCTGGTGTATAAGCCGCTGTTTCCATATCCATCAAAGCTAACTTGCCATCCTTATCATAAAACTGAACCTCATCCAGTAATTCTGGATTGCGCTCAATGTCATAAAGCATCTCCATATCAAGTGGTTCATTTTGGGGAAATTTAATTTCCCTATTATTTTCATACAGATTTAATGGAAAATAAGAATGTGCTTCGTAGTGCGTCAAATATCCGTAATGATAATCAAATCCCTGATTGAGCGGGTTACCTTTAGTATCCCTGTAACCCAGTCCCCATTTACCAATGACCCCTGTAGTATAACCAGCTTCCTGAAGCATCCTGGCAAAAGTGAAGGTACTATCTGGTAGTGGTTCAAAACCACGTGCGCTGCTATTCAAACGTATGGGAGCGTGCCCTACGTGCAGGCCGGTAAGCATGGTCGCTCGTGAAGGAGCGCACTCGGGAGCACCGGTATAGGCCTGTGTAAAACGGGTGGAATTGCGGAGCAATTCGTCCAGGTTTGGTGTTTTATAATTAACCTGCCCGTACGCGCTTATATCTTTAAAACTCAGATCGTCTGAAAAGACAAATACGATATTGGGTTTTTCCTGCGCGTTAGCGAGTGTCCCCAAGACCAAAGTCAATAATAGGTAAAGATGTCGTTTGATAAAATTCATATTTTCAGTTGTCTGTTCTTTGTTATTTTAAACCCATTCTTTTTCCGAAGCGTTTGACCACTTTCCCGTTGAATTCTTTTGGGGAACCGGCAAAGAACCGAATGTCTTTCAAGTCGTTTACCCCATTCCCCTCGGCAGAAAAGACAAGATATACATCTGTCATTCCCTTAGCATGGCGCAGATAGGTTTCGGCAGTACCATCTTGTGCTATGTAAAGTGTCCCCATCGTCTGGCCGTCGCTCGCCCCTCGTCGTACCTCAACTTTTAGAGGATGCTTGATTTCTTTCGCAGTCAGGCCAAAATAATAATAGCCCGTACCAAGATCAATGTTTTCAAATTTTAACACCCTGTTACTGTTGCCTACCTCAACATTTTTGGTCAATAGTATTTCAAAAGGCTGATCTATCTCGATGGGTTCTACGCCTTCCAACGTCTGGATCACGGTTTGATAATTCCCATTTTCGTCGATCTCGAGCCGGTCAATACAGGTGGAGCGCTGGGTCCACGTGCCGCGCTCCTTAAATTCGTCCTGCCGCCAGGAGGACAAAGCCGAGGTATGGTAGAACAGGTAGTTGTGGCCGTGCCATTCGGCTATGCCCACGTGGTTGGAAAGCGTAAGGCGCCAGGGTACGTAATCGCCCAGTGGACTTCTGGCCCCGTGGGTCACGCCTACGCCCGGTTCCTTATTGATGATGCCCTTGTAGGTGTACGGCCCCATAATATCCTTTGATACGGAATAAGCCAATTCTGACTTTACCCGTGTGCTGTCATCAATGTCCTGGGGGTCGAGGTTTCTGTTGTATCGAGTATGAAAGGAATAATAATAGGTGCTGTCCCGCTTTTCGAGCCAACTGGCTTCCATAAATGTATTGGTGCCCAAATCTACTTGTACGGGTTCTGTGGCCAGCTCGTACATGTTGTCCTTTAACCGGGACACCATATGCTTGCCCCAGGCCAGGTACACCTGGTCATCATCATCGACAAAAATACTTGGGTCAATGCCATCTGTACCTTCAATTCTGGGATTGAGAATCTTGAATTTTCCGTACGGTTTTTCATTCACGGCCACGCCAATAAAATTCTCAATGATATGCTTCCCATCTACCGCAAGCGTGTCGCGCAGCATACTGTGAATGGGATAATAGAGGTAATATTTACCGTGGCGGTAAACCATATCTGGCGCATAGAGTGCCCAGTCTGTCTTGGGGTTTTCGGGCTGGCCCACATCATCGATGTTCAAAATTTCCCCGTGGTCTATCCAGTTCACCATGTCTGCAGTCGAAAAGGTGTGATACGCGTGCATAGTCATAAAACCGCCCCCATCTTTATGGTCTACCGAAGTGACCATCCACATGCGGCCATCGGGAAAAACGTGCGGTGCGGGGTCTGCCGTGTACATATGGGCGATCACCGGATTGTTATAGGGAAAAGGCCGGTCATTCACATTGTTCTTTTGTTGGGCACGTCCCTGTATCCCCAAAGTGAAAAGAACTACTGAAATCAAAGAAAAGCAATGTTTGACTATGGTCATCGTGGTTATCTAATTGTGGTGTTTATTGATTTTAAATACTTTAAAGGCATATTTATCATATACCCAGGATGTTTCAGCGATTGAACGTCCCGATGATGAACAAAATCAAGGTGCTGAAGACTATCTTGGAGGAAACTATTATCTATTATCTCTTTAGAACCAAAAGGTTCCCGATCACCATCAGCACAAGGACCAAAAACACAGGAGTAAACAAAACTCGCTTTTTGCGAACCGTTTTCTGGAGAGTTTACTGTCTTATCTGAACTTCCGCTAACGATTGCGCAGATCAAAACTATATAGAGATATAACTGCTTCTTTTGGCTTTTGGAACTTCTACCTAATCTCTCAGTCATTGCTTTAATATTTTAAACTTATTGAGATCAATATGGCTTCTGTCAGTTTCTTTATACCACTTTACGGCAGCTTTACTTAAAGAATCTGCTTTTAGGGGAAATTCCTGAGTAAGGTCTGTAATCTCTTTAGGATCATTTTTAAGGTTGTAGAGTTCCACACTATCCCGGGCCACGTTTGTCAGCAATTTCCAGTCCCCGTCTCTAACACCTAGCTGTAAACTCACATCATACTTATCGTCCGGTCTTTTAAATTTTCCATTTCTTCCATATTCAAAAAAGAGACGTCTTTCGCGCTTTCTACCAGTTTTTCTTGTTGTAAAGAGTTCTGTTAAATCTTCTCCGTCTAAGGTATAGGTATCAGGAACTTGCCCACCCGAAATGCTTGCCAATGTTGGCAACAGGTCTATTGAAGAAACTACTGAGGTAGAGTCTATGGTACCCCGGGACACTTGTTCCTGCCAGTAAACGATCATAGGCATTTTTACACCACCTTCATAAATACTGTTTTTAATACCACGTAAACCATTAGTTCTTAGATGGTCAAAACTCGGTGCCGGACCATTATCTGAAGTAAAAATTATAAGGGTATTTTCAAGTTCACCCATTTCCCTAAGCCCGTCAATAAGCCGTCCCATTTGTAAATCATATTCTCGGATTACCGGTTTTAAATTAGGAAGTGTAAAGTATTCTGGCTCGCGCTTGCCTTCCTGAGCCTGCTCAGATGGTACCCAGGGACTGTGCACATCATCAGGCCATAAGTTTACGAAAGTAGGCCCATCATTTTTTTTGATAAAATCCAAGGTTTTATCTACAAAATAAGCCGTTCGTTCCCAGCGCTTAATACTATCCGTTGGTGCCCATATCCAGTTTGAAGAAGTCAATAAGGGGTTAGGGTCTGGACTTTCCCAGGTAGAACTATAATCGTCAAATCCATACGCGCTAATCTGAGGCGCATTGTCTACGTTGCGACCACCTCCCATATGCCATTTGCCATAGTGCGCGGTTGCATAACCTGCGCTTTTCATCACCTTAGCCAGAGTGGGTGCAACACTATCCAAAAAATCAAGCTGTTCTGTTTCAGCATTCCAGCGCGTGCTGCTTAAGAAGGTATTTATGCCCCAGCGTATGTGGTACATCCCTGTCATCACGCCTACGCGTGACGGAGAGCAGACGGGTGCCGGGGTATAGTATTGCGTAAATACCTTGCCTTCTGAGGCAAGCTTGTCCAGATTAGGTGTTTTTTCCGTTTGACCGCCACTAAAGGCTGCATCGCCTATACCCATATCATCAGTATAGATGAGGATGATATTGGGCTTTTTAGCAACTGTAACACTTTTGGTTTCCTTACACGACGTAAGAATTGTTATTGTTGTCAAAAAAAGTAATACAAACCGAAATGGATTGCCTGTTCTAATATCCTTCATAATTTTCTCTCGTCATTTACTTATTTATTTTAGGCCTAATAGCTTCAAGATCTACCTTCCCGTCAAAGGGTTTCTTACTGTTATATTTTCTATTGATATGCACCTTACACGGGTAACAGTCCCCGGCAGCTTGTTGTTCTTTAATGAGGAGTGTTTTCATTTCATTGAGCTTTTCAGCATAAGCGGGATTCCCGACAAGGTTTTTAAGCTCCCTGGGGTCTTTACTTAAGTGATAAAGTTCAAATATATCCTGATCTGGAAACGAAAGCAGTTTCCACTCTTTAGTGCGTACAGCCCGTTGCTCATCATCGGTGTAGACCGTCAACAAAGCATTTCTTACAGTCTTCTCTTTACCGGTCAGGATTGGTGTAAGATCTTTTCCATCCAGGGTTTTTGGAATGGGTAGGTCGCAAAGATCGGCCAATGTGGGAAAAATATCCAAAAGGTATATCAATGCGTTACTCTGCTGGTGTTTTATCTGCGGTCCGGTAATTATCATGCTCACATGCATACCGCCAAATTCCAACAGGTTTGATTTTCCATCCAGACCGTGACTGCCTATTGAAAGCCCATTATCGCCCGCAACTATAATGATGGTATTGTCATAAACACCTTCGTCCTTCAGGAGTTTTACCAGCTCCCCCATTTTACGGTCTGCAAAGGTAATGGAAGCATAATACTCCATCAGGTCCCTTTTTACATCAGCCATAGTCTTGAGTTCAGTTACTTTTTCATTAAACTGAGTAAGTACAGGATGCGGCACTAATGCATCTACAGGAGGGGTTATTGCCTCTGCATTATATAAGGCAAGGTCCTTATCCTCCGCAGGATAGGGAACGTGGGGTGCACCTATGGCCAGATAGGTGAAAAATGGCCTGCCCTTATCCCTGTTTTTTATAAAAGTCATCGCATCATTAAAATAATCGATGTTACCGGGAACCGTACCTCTATTTGCGTGTTCTATATTCGTTTCAAATTCTGGTGTTATGCCGTAGGGTATATTATTTCCCTTACCCGTTCGCAAGGTTTGATACCCCGCCAGACGAAAGGCCACGGGCAAGTTAAAATCTTCCGGTCCTTTGCTGGGTGTGTCAATATCCTCATACTTAAAAAGATTTTTGCCGCTTAGCAGCTGTGCCCGCGAAGGCATACACACTGAAGTGCGGTCTCCGCCAAAGACATAAGTATTGGGAAAAAGTGTACCCTCTTCCGCCAGTTTATCAAAAACCGGGGTCAACACATCGGGGTTGCCCTTACCTTCCAAATTATAGGTTCCCGCCCGCTGATCATCCGTAAAAAGAAAAACTACGTTGGGTCTGTCTAGACCCTTAGCACCAAGGTTTTTCACAGGTACTGTAACCTTATTGCTTTGGGTTTTGCAAGCCATTAAGAGCAGACAAGCCGTTGCAATTAAAATAGGATTATTAAGTTTTACTACTAATTTCATACTATTAATGTAAACCACTTAAAATTTTTGTACTTCCTCATCGCCTGGTTTTTGATAAGCCGCATCTAAAGCTTTAACGATGACCTGATCATTTTCTACCTTAATTTCCAGAGGTACCAGAGTCAGGCCTTGTTCATTTATAGTATAGGCAGTATCACCCATATCCATATTATCAGCTTCATCAGGTTTTACGGCAGGTTCGTTAGCATTATAAAAAGCCGTGCACCACCAGTTTCCGTTTTTATCCTTGAAAGGAGTACCGTGCCCCAGAAACCTTCCTGCAAATTTTCTTTGACCATAAGGCCCGCTTACCTTATCGGCCACGGCATAATACAAATTGTAGGTTCCCTTACGCATTTCATCTGTGCTCCAGGCAGTACCAAACAGGATATATTTATTTTTCACCTTTACGATATAAGCGCCCTCGTGCCCCATTTTCCGGTCTGATGGACCGATGTTAATCGATTCTCCGGAAAAACCGCTAAAATCTTTCTTTAAAGGTTGAATAGCCGCCATTTTATAAAGTAGATAAGGCTGATCACCATCCATAAATATACTGGGATCGTGACGGCGTCCCATACCGGCACCAAAGGGTTCAATAAATGGTGGGGCCAGTTCTTCTCCTGCTGTAAGCATGAGGTTTGCCATCCCCGCATTACTGGTGTTGACGATGACCCATTTGCCGTTTATGGGATGTATTTCTGGTGCCCAGATCATCGCATCACGGTCGTTGTTGCCACCTTTTTCTAAAATAGCCCGACCAAATTCTGAATCACCCGCCTTCCAGCGTACCCCGAGTTCTTTCCAGTTTACGAGGTCTGGACTTCGCCAAAATTCCATTGAAGCCGTGCTGTCAGGAAAAGATTCATTTTGGCGCGTTGCGGAAAGATAATAGTTACCATCAGGTGCCAACGCGATGAAAGGATCACGCATCCAGGTATCTTCCATTAAGTGTACCGCACGATCGTGATTTTTGATCATTTGCAGGAGGCTATCTGAAGGGGATTTACCAACCTCATTTTCTGATGCTGCTGTTTTTTCTTCATTAGTTCTCTTTTCGCCATTACCACATGCTATGGCCACTGTAGTTGCTAAAACGGCAAATAGGGTTTTTAAAATAGTGTTCATTTTTGAATTTATGCATTTGGATTATTTGGGTCTGACTCATATTCAGATTCTCTGGTATTTATCAATCCGTTATTATCTTCTGTTCTTCCACCCAGGGAACGAGCAAAGTCTTTGGGAATTTCATGTTTTAGTCTTTGAATAACTTGTTGATGGTTTAAGTCATTTGTTAGGTTCTCCCATTCATAGGGATCATTCTGGTGGTCATAGAGCTCGCTGGTTCCATCTGGATATTGAATGTAGCGATAGCGGCCGTCTGACACGGAGACGAAACCTTCCCCATAGGTCATCACACTGGGCTTGCTTTTCAGCTTGGGATTTTCAATGTATTTCAAGAGGCTTTCCCCATCAATTTCATGTTTTGGCCCTTTAAGCCTGCAATATTCTATCAAGGTGGGGTAGATATCCATAAGACTGACTGTTTGGTCAAGTTGAAGTTTTTCTCCATTGGGTAGGCGTATTAATAAAGGGGAATAAGCTGAAAGTTCCCATAAAGTTCCTTTTTGCCATTTCTCTTTTTCGCCCATATGATAACCGTTGTCTGATGCGACTATTACGATGGTATTTTCAGAATAAGCAGAAGCATCAAGCGCATCAATTACACGGCCTACAGACCAGTCTGCAAACGATGTCGTTGCCAGATAACCCCGTATCATTTCTTTAAATGTTTGATGCTTTTGATCGTAAGTCTTTCCAAAAAAATCTAAAGAATCCACAAGCGCCCTACCCAGCAGGGGTACATCTTCCAGGTCACCCTCCTTATAACTGGCCGGAAAATGAACATCAGTAGAATCGTAAAGGTCAAAAAAGCGTTTGGGAGCCGTGTAAGGCGTGTGCGGACGCCAAAAACCGACATAACAAAAAAATGCTGAATCGTGCGTTTGCTTTAAAAAATCAATTGCCGCATCACCGTTCTTTATATCGGGAAAGTCTGAATCTGGTCCTTCCCAGGCTTTGACTGATTGAAACTGCCCTCTGCCACCTACCCAAAACTCTTCTTCAGCAAAAGGTCCGAACCCCCCTTTATAAATAGGGCGATTATCAAACATGGCCTCTTCCCTCCCGTCTTGTAACTTTGAATGAAAAATCTTACCACGACCAAAGGTTTCGTATCCGTTTCGTTTGAAACACTCTGGCATAGATTCTACTTTTGCTAAAATATCAGAGCGTCTCCATGGGTCTGAACCATTGTAATAAGCCCCAGTCCTGTGGGGGGCTACCCCGCTAAAGAAGGCCGCTCTCGAAGGAACGCATACAGGGGATGCACAGATTGCGTTTGTAAAATTAGCAGACTGTTCCCTAAATTTATCTAAATAGGGCGTTTTGACTTCATCATACAAATCTTTTGGCCCCCAGCCATTCATATCATCTACCGTTATAAAAAGAACATTAGGCCGCTGCCAGACTTTTTCTTCTGTCTCTTTCTGTTTACAACATACAGTAATCAGCATTTGTAACAGCAGTAAACTTTTTAAGTACGTTTTCATTAATTATCAGTTTGGGTTTTTCCCATATTAATACTATCCGGGATTTTCTCAATAGTTCTACCTTTCCCATCAATATAAAAAGATTCAATATCTGAGGGAACGACCCAGGGAGGGCTGGGCTTTTTACCCGCCAGAAAATCATCATACAACCCACTCCACTTAGATAAGGGATACTGTTCATACAGATGTCCGTAACCTATCATTCTGAGATCCCCTTCTTCTTTTAATTTTTCCAACATAAAAGACTTCATATCCTGCTTTTGCATAGAAAAGGTTTCGTTAGAAGCCAGATTATTCATACAATACGGGTCGTTTTTAAGATCATAAAGTTCCTCTTGCGGCCGTTTGCCGAAATTAGTTGCCCAATAGGTCTTGTCAATACCGTTTCGTCTTAAGTTGATTAAAAGAGTCTTGGTAGGACTGCTGTCAACGTTAAGATAACCGGTCTCGGGGTTTCCCGAAGGCCATCGATCTGTCTCAAAATTCTTGATGTAAAGCATATCATTTCTGTAAATCCCACGTATGGGATACCCCCAATCGTGAGGCCTACCCGTATCATGCCGTTCTTTACCAACCAAAACATAATCGCGTGGCTTTTGTACCTCTTTAAGCATGCTAGAGGTAAGCAAAGGCAGAAAACTTTTACCGGGTGAAGGATGCAAACCAGACTCTTTAAAAGGAAGACCTACAGCATCAAAAATAGTAGGTGTTAGATCTATAAAGCTTAGGTAATTGTTTACCACTTTTCCTGTTTTGGGCATTTTCCCTTTCCACCAAATAGCCATAGGCACGTGATTAGCCTGTTCATATTGATTACCTTTAACGCGTGGAAATGGCATTCCGTGGTCTGAAGTATAGATAATGAGCGTATTATCCAATAAACCACGATTTTCTAGCTCCATAAGTATCTTGCCTGCCTGTGCATCAGCATATTCAATTTCATAGGCATAGTCTAGCAAATCTTTACGTATCGT
This sequence comes from uncultured Flavimarina sp., assembly GCA_964398145.1. Lineage (GTDB taxonomy): Bacteria > Bacteroidota > Bacteroidia > Flavobacteriales > Flavobacteriaceae > Leeuwenhoekiella. The sequence goes on from CAYNMH010000008.1 coordinate 55,511, forward strand.
AAGAGAGTCTGGCCAGTAACCCGGAACCTCCTGAATCATATCGGTAGTCTTTTTACCCAGTTTTTCTCCTGATTCAAACGCGTAGGCGCGGTGCGGCTCATGCAAACCCACCCAGAAACTCCAGGGTTTTCCATCGGGTACAGCATTCAGAAAATCTTTAAAATTTGCGCTATAATCATCTCTTGAAATCTCAGAAGTAGGTGGTGTACGCTTTCGTTTTCCAAAATTGGGGCCCAACACATCTCGAGCTGTTCCATCCTGTTTAAGAGTTACCCCGGGAGAATAACCTTTACCGGTATAGCCCGTAAAATACCCAAAATCCCCGAGCGCTTCCTGATAGGTTTTAAATTGAGGTGGAAAATAGATAAAATGATTTGCAGCAGCTTCCAGTTGCCAGCTGTTGCGCCCGGTAAGGACCGCAGCCCGAGAGGGTGAGCATTTTGCATTAGGTGTATAGGCTTTATGGAATAAAACTCCATTTTTTGCCACCTTGTCAAAAGCTGGTGTCTGCACATAAGTGCTGCCGTATGCACTCATATCAAGACCTGCATCATCAAGCATGATTATAAGAATATTAGGTTTACCGGTCTCTTGTGCGAATATCAGGTTGCACGTGAAAGACAATCCTGTTAAAAAAACTAGAGCATTTAATTTTAAATACATGGTATTCTTTTTTTTTGCACGCATAATGGGTTTTAGTTACCGGTTGATCCTTTTAATTAAGACCCTGATAAGTGAAGTCGTCAAATTTTACCTCTCCCCTGCCATAGGCATACAACATAACAGCAGCACTCTTTACGGGAGCTATAAAGAGTTTTCTGTCTAAAACTTTCCATTCGTCCCCATCTTCACCATAAGACAAAATCACCGCATTATTCCTGACTGCCAATTTTAAGTAAATACTATTTTTTTCATAGTTCACAATACCTAGTGCTTTACTATTGCTATGTACCAAAATATCACCCCCCTTTATTCCAATACCATTAATCTGATCAGCGTCTTGATTAAATGTTTGAGGTGCAATAACTAAACCGGCCGCAGCAAATGGTGAGAGTTCTACCTGTACAGTAACATCATAGCTGTGATTAACCGGTAAAATCCCTAAAGTCACTGCATCTCCAAGCTGATCCCCTTTTGCTTTGGCAAAAAGTTTTCCCTGTTCCAGTTTAAAATTTGCACGGGGGCTGTCGTGGGTATAAGAACGCCATTGCATCCCTAAAGTATCGCTTTCAAAAGCATCAGAAAGACGCATCATTCTGGTCACAACCTGCCCCCCACTGGGTTTAGGATAAAATCCGTTTGCATAGCCCTCATTTCTATTAACTGGCCAGCCATCTTCGGTCCATGTTAGAGGTAAGAGCAGGGTTTGTCTCCCAAGTGGCCGATGGTCCTTTTCATAAGCGTGAAAAATAGCATACCAGTTCCCGTCAGGACCGGGCAGCAAAGTGGCATGGCCCTGGGACCACCAGCGCTCCTGATCACCCCAGGTTTTTATGAGCGGATTGAATGGCGAATTTTCCCAGGGTCCTTCAGGGGTTTTAGCTCGTGCCACTACAGCCATATGGCTGGTGGCAGGCCCTGCTGTTCCACCCTGGGCCGATACCATATAATAATAGGATCCCTTTTTAAAAAGTTTGGGTCCTTCCAAACAAAAACATTCGGTGATCCACTCATCAGGATAGGACCAACCCTGATACACATTTTTAATAGTGCTAATCACTCTAGTCCCGGTCGCATCCAGTTCAACCATATCCCCCTTGTTAAAATACAAATACCGCTTGCCGTCAGACGCAAAAAGATGACCCGGGTCTATCTTCCCATCAATATTCAGGTTTACAGGTTTGCTCCACGGTCCTGCGGGATTAGTGGCGGTCATTACAAAGTTTTGAAAAGCAGCACCATCCTTTCTGTTGCGATCCACAAATGTGGTATAGATGTAGAAAGTGCCATCTTTGTAAGCAATATCTGGAGCCCAGGAATCTCCGTAAAATGCTGTGGCTGCATAACCAATAGGTTTCCAACTCACAAGATCGCGGGAATGCCAGATAAGCAAAGAAGGGGTGCCACCCATACTGTGGGTCATATAGTAGTCTGAATTTACCTTTACCACACTGGGGTCTGCATACCTTCCTGGTATAATCGGATTTTGGTACATCCCATTACCTAAATCTGCTTGGGGCTGACCTTCCTGCGCTTGTGCACAGTACAGACAAAAAAGAAAAAAGAAAAATCTGACACCCATTTTGATAATCGAAATATTTGAATCCTGCATTCAGGGTACTAAAAATTCACGCTAAGACTGCTAAACTGTAAAGTCAGGAGACCAATCGCGGCTCTATTTTGATGCGCACATCAAAGCTTGCCAAAAATGAGCTAATGCTATTGCTCATTTGTTTACATTATTGACTTTTTTGATTGCAGATCCTTAACAGCCTGGTGTGTTAGACTAAAACAAAATGATTTAAAATCTATTTGAGTATTCTCTGTAAACGCGTTTACAGCCACCAATGCCACTTTAATATCAATTTAAATTAATTGAAAATCACTTATAGTGAGTGTTCCATTTAGGCACCACTTGTTCTAGAAATGCTTCAGCTATCTAATTTGAGATAATTTAAAGCAGTAAGAGTTTATTTTGCTAAAGGCTTAGTAGATGTTGAGTGTTTAAACACAGCTACGCTAAAGTTATAGAGTCATTTTGATGACAGCGGGCTTTTTTATAAACAAAATCTTTTCAAAATTGCAGTATGCCAATTGCCAGGACATAAAATCAACCTGCCAAACATTCTTTAAGGATAAATTTTAAAATGGGATTGAATAAGGTAGTAGTGGTCCAAAATTTCAACATTTATTATCCTAATCTGAAACATAGTTAACCCGGCAGCGCATGGTATTAAGTTAATTTTAATAGCTATCAAGAAAAACGACTTTTAATATTGAATTATGAATTTACGCGAGGTTATTAAATAAAATCATCACAATACCCTTAAATTTCTAAGAATATACACGACAAAAAAACATCCGCAGAAGACTCTTTTTTTAGGTTTGATAATATTCTTGACCTGTTGACAAAGCAGTAAAGAAATGCGCCTAAATACTGCCCACGTGGTCTTTGAGAACAACACTTTAAAAACAAAAACGCTATCCCAATCAATGGCTGGGGCCGGGTATAAGGTCGTTAATAAAAAATATCTCATTAAAACTTAAGAAAATTAAAAATCACATAAACTATCATTAGTATTGCCTCTTCTCTGAATTTTCTGAATCTTACACGATTTTTACAGAGTCGTTTTTTATAACCCATATTATAAAATTAAAAAGATGTTTAAAAACCTTATTTTATTCTTGTTGAACCTGGTATTTGTTTCTTCATGGGTTTATTCTCAGGAACAAATGGTGTATAAACAGATAGATTCAACCCAATTAATCATGGAGGTTTACCGTCCTGAAACCCATATAGCTGAAAAAAAATATCCAGCTCTGGTTTTCTTTTTCGGAGGAGGATGGAATAGTGGCTCTATCGGGCAATTTGAACCACATGCTAAATATTTCTCGCAGAGAGGTATGATTTGTTTTCTGGTAGATTACCGCGTCAAGAACAGGCAGGAAAGTACGCCATTTGAGTCTTTAAAAGATGCCAAATCAGCCATTCGGTACATCAAGGAGCAGGCAGCCACATTGCAGGTTGATACTGCAAAAATTGTAGCTGCTGGTGGTTCTGCAGGTGGACATCTCGCTGCCGCTACAGCATTAGTAAAAGACTATAATGAGAACACCGATAATACATTAATAAGCAGTATCCCGAGTGCTTTGGTACTTTTCAATCCGGTTATTGACAACGGCCCGGGTGGTTTTGGGTATACCAGAATAGGTGATGCCTACAAAGACTTTTCACCTCTGCACAATATAAAAAGGGGAGCACCTCCTACGATTCTGTTTTTAGGAACCAATGATAAACTAATACCGGTGGAAACGGCTAAATACTATCAAAAAATAATGGAGAAGGTTAACAGCCGGTGTGAGCTTCATTTGTATGAAGGACAGGGTCACGGATTCTTCAACTTCAATAACTTTGAGTATTATAAAAAAACGGTAATGAAGACTGATGAGTTTCTACAATCACTGGGTTACTTAAACAAAAACCCGGTAATTCCAATCGAATAAAAGCAGCTTATACGGGCCTTCTAAGAAAATCCCTGTCTAAATATTCTACACTTGCAGCTTAGTTCAAGCCTTGAGCGTAACAATCTGTATCTGTTCATGTGTAGATCTTTAATGTCCAAATTCACATACCCTGTATTAAATCCTAAAACTTCAACAATACCTGTATTAAATTCAATAATTAATGCAATGGGCCGGTTTACCTTATTAAAGAGAATGCTACAATACCTAATTAAGCGACCATCACTGGTAAGTGTAGCAACAAGTTAGCATTGAAAAGCAGACCTAAAGAGGAAATTTATAAAATAGAACATCATATGGATATGGATAATGAAAAACCAAGAGTCACAGGAATAGGCGGAATTTTTTTCAAATCTGAAAACCCGAATGAATCGAAAATGTGGTATCAAAAAAATTTAGGATTTGACACGGACCAGTGGGGAACAAATTTCGAATGGTATCAGGGAAGCGATTCAACGAAAAAAGCATTTACACAATGGAGTCCTTTTGCACAAAAAACCAAGCATTTTGAACCATCTTCAAAGGACTTTATGATTAATTACCGGGTCGTCCATTTAGAGAAGTTACTGGAAAAATTAAAAGCAAATGGCGTTACGATTATCGATAGCATCGAGCATTTTGAATACGGCAAGTTTGTTCATATCCTCGACAATGAAGGTAATAAAATTGAGCTTTGGGAACCGAATGATAGGGAGTATGAAAAATTAGTTCAGGGAAGAACTAAATAAATTCGCATCCCCTTCCTGCTGGTCTTATACTAATGTTCCCCTGGGATTAGTATTAGCATCGAAGCACTAAAAAAGCACCAAACACGAATACGGAGGAAGGAGATCAGGGTTTGTTTTATTTTTTGAGCTTAATCCTATTTCATGTTTGTTTAGAAGACTTACAGGTAAAATCACGACATGGGACTTTGAATCAAGGTACCTGGTTTAAATACGGCTATCAGTTATATTTCTAGGTTTAATTCTAGTTAAAACGACACCTAGTAATACAATAAATCTGTGAAGCTTCGGGAGGGATTAGATTGGGATTAAAAGAAGCACACAGGCAGCCTAGGCACGTTTAGACCTGATCGAATAAAACTAAAGTCTAAAATGGTTTTTCTACCAGATACCGATTACCATTTTTAGGGATATTATGGTATGCATTTTTAGAACTCTATAAAGCTTAAAATTCCTATCTGTAATGAGGATCTCATAAAACATCCCAATAATACTTTCTATAGGATATGGTAGCCACATCAACTAATTTTAGGGAATAAACGCGTAATTCTATGACAGTCAGCAGTTGGCAACAAGTTTAAAAGAAACAAATGGACAAAGAAAAACCCAGACTAGCAAGATTGACAGCAATCCTAACTCAATTACAGTCAAAACGGATCGTAACTGCAAAAGATATTGCCGAAAAACATAATGTAAGTATCAGAACGGTTTATCGGGACATCCGAACTCTTGAAAAATCAGGAATTCCAATCGTGACGGAAGAGGGAAAAGGCTATTCCGTTTTAGAAGGTTACAAACTTCCACCGGTAATGTTTACCCAGGAAGAAGCGAACGCCTTAATAACTGCAGAACAACTCATCAAAAAGAATAAAGACCAATCGCTGACCGAACAATACGAAAGCGCCCTAACAAAAATAAAATCAGTATTAAAATACTCCCAACAGGAAAAAACGGAACTTTTGTCTGAGAGGATTCAAATCCGAAACAACCGGGAACAAGTAAGAACAAGCAATATTCTCATTCTTCTTCAAAATGCTATTTCTAACTATCAAAAGGTAAAAATCGATTACCTATCCGTGAACAACAAGCAAAGTCAAAGAGAAATCGAGCCCTTTGCATTATATACCACACAAGAAAATTGGGTTCTAATTGCTTTTTGCAGCTTTAAAAAGGATTTCAGGGCATTCCGTCTGGATTGTATCCTAAGTATGCAGGTTTTGGCAGCGCATTTTCAACCTCACAAAATGACTTTGCAGAAATATCTTGAAAATTGTAGAAAACAATGGTCAAACACCCCTGACATACCTTTGGCAAAAGAGTAACCTAGCTTTGCTTCAAACGTAAAAACTTAATAACATGCAAACCGTAAAAATGGAACCATTTGAAATTATCGGAATAGCGATAAGAACAACCAATGAGCATGGAAAGTCAGGCCGGGATATTGCCTCACTCTGGAGCAGATTTATGTCTGAGGGTATTCTGACTAAAATTCCGAACAAAGTAAATAACGATATTTATTCGCTTTACACTGACTATAAAAGTGACCATACAGAACCCTATTTAGCCCTCTTGGGTTGCAAAGTTGCAAATTTAAATCACATTCCTAAAGGGATGATCGGCAAATCATTTAAAGGAGGAACTTACGTTAAGACTTCAACAAAAGGAGATTTAATGCAAGGCTTAATTATCAATCATTGGAAAAATTTATTTGAGATGAAATTAGACCGAACCTATGACGTCGATTTTGAAATATTTGGAGAAAAAGCACAAAACCCTGCAGATGCGGAAGTCGATTTTTATGTAGGCATAAAACAAGAATCTAATGGGTAAACTAACCTTAAAAACAGATCCGGCAGTTACAGCAGTTTTTGCGAATTATCCGGACAGCGTTCGCGATAAATTGCAACATCTAAGAGAATTGATACTGGAAACAGCAGAAGAAACGGAAGGTGTCACTGTTTTGGAAGAAACTTTGAAATGGGGAGAACCCAGCTTCATTACCAAAAATGGCAGTACGTTGCGCATAGATTGGAAAGAAAGAACACCCAACCAGTATGCCATGTATTTCCAATGTACGAGTAGATTGGTTGATACGTTCAGGTTAGTCTTTAATGACAAATTTCAATATGAGGGAAAACGAGCAATCCTCTTTCGATTAAATCAAAAAATACCAGAATTTGAACTAAAGAAGTGTATAAAAGCATCTTTAACCTATCACCTTGTAAAAGAACAGATTACTCTGGGAATATGAAACTCAATACCTAAGGCCGGTTGTCCACAATTTATAAAGAAAATTCCATCTAAAGCTTTTAATTTTAATCAACTAAATAGTATAGGCATATCCATAAAGTGAAAGGGAAGTCTTTCTATTCCCGAGCGCCGGGAAAAAAGAACTGGATTTGAATTCACTTACAGGTCAGCCGGCGTTTGAAACAGGGGCCTGCCTGCTTTTAGACGAAAACTCAGGTACAAAAGCCCGCTAAGTTTGTGTTTTCTTTAATAGCCACATACTAGAAAAAAGTCTAATTTCCAATTATGCTTTACACACTCTATTTAACCATTCTTCAATTACCTCCCGGCACTCAAAATCCGGACGACAATACGGCTGTAGACTTTAGAGATCCCTTTGATCTGGTGGTATTTGTGATCCTGCCGGTAGTGCTTATTGTCTTGTATCTCATTTGGAGAAAAAAAAGAAAGAATCGCAAGGATTGAGATTTCCTATAAAACTCCGAATCCGTTAGAGACTAAGGGCGCGAAGGCTGGGTTTTTATGCCTCTGATGATCCCATCCGCCAATCAAGTTTGAAAAAGGAGTTTTTGAAACT
>CAYNMH010000009.1:0-23415 GCA_964398145.1 uncultured Flavimarina sp.
CTGCAAAAACAGATACTTTGTCCCTTAGTTCTTTGTAAGAAAATTCTTTAAGTGTGCGTTTTTTGTGGAAATTTAAATTGTCAAATCAGAGGCTATACATAAAAAAAAGAGTCCGGTAACCACTCCGGACTCTTTAACCAACTAAAAACTAACATGAAACAAAAAAACTAAATCTAAATATGAAGCCATTACTAAAGCATCTACCTGAAGCGGACGCTTATTTAAGAATTATTGAATTTATTTTGATTGTGAAAATTATTATCAAAAATGAGTAGAGGTCTAAGACCTGAAATCTCTGTAAGATCATTGGGTAGCTTATCTGTGAAATTGTTAGCTGCGATATTTAATTTTTGAAACTCTTTAAGATGAAGCACGGCTGAGGAAAAAGAATCCCTGAAACACTTGTCAAATACATTAAGAATGTCTTTGCTCACCGTACCCGTAAAATGAATGCTGGATAGCAGTAAAACTTCCAGTTTTTTAGAGTCATCTATATAAGAGGGAATTTTTCTGTCATAAGGATTAGAATTGAGTACCAGGCTTCTCTTATGCTGCACTTGACTTAACGACTGTGGTAGTTCTCCTTCCAACTGATTAAAAACTATTTCCGAAGAATAAAGATTAGTGAGATTTCCAATACTTATAAGTAAAGTGCCTTTAAGATTGTTTCGGCTTAGATTGATTCCAAGAACACGATTATTTGTGAAGAAAACTCTGTGCCAGGAATCTGGCGATTGCTTTAAATCCAAAGATATAAACCAATCCGGTTCATTAACAACTTGATATAAATCGAGAAGGGCGTCGTGCTCAGCTTTGGGGATTTGAGCATTAGCGTTTACGGCCATGAAAAATGCCGTAAGCATAAGTAGGTATCGGTTCATTCAAGTTGGGTGGGTTTGTTATGTTCCTCTAAAATAACTACTCAAATCCTTTATATGCAAATAAAATCGATGAAATACATATAATTTAACGAAATCAGTAGCTTTTAGTTAATTAGAGTCTATGGTTTTAAGCTTCGATCACTAAAACCTATGGCTAAGCCAGCTTTTCAGAGTTCAAGCTATATCAAGCGTCGGGATAGTTCCAAAATGGAAGATGCATTAACTTCATGGCCTCCTTTGAAATGCACCACTTCTGGTTCTTTGCCGGCTATTTTAGCGGCATACTCCAGTTCTTCCGTCAGTCGATTTGTGTCAATCAGTGAATCTTCGGTTCCATACAAAAATGTAAGTGCGTTTGTAATCAAATTTTCAAAAGCAAAAGCCTCAAATTCTCGGGGAATACTTCCAGAATGTAAAATAAGTTGATGACAAATGATTTTACGGGAATACATCCAGCGTGTGGCAACCGAAACCCCTTGTGAAAATCCCAAAATTATAAGTCGATTTCCTTCAGTTAATTTTGCGTTCAGCTCTGCTTCAAAAACTGCGTCGAGATAAGTATTATTATTATGAATACCCAGATCACGCTTTTCACGCGTTAACCAGCAGGCACCTACGTACCTGTATTTTTTGTCCTGATAATACAGGTTGGGTGCCTCAGGTGCTACTATATAATTTTCCTCCGGATTTAAATTTTTAAAATGATCCAGAAAATAACGGCTCAAATGTCCCAGCCCGTGGAAAACGAACCAAATATTTCGTGTTTTTTCTGAATAGGTATTTAAGGTAGCATAATTGCTGGAGGTGGAGTAGGAGACGGTTTTTTCTTCCTTCATCATTTTTGATTAAGTATCTTTACACTGTCTGCAAATTAAGGTATACCAATTAAACAGAAACACTCCGATTTCGGTGTGCTGGAGAAACAGTTTTGTATTTATGAATTTAGAAACAAAAACCAAATTGCTTCAAAAAGCCAATGCGATTTGTAAAAATACGTTGATGGAAACCCTTGAAATTGAATTTACCGATATTGGTACTGATTTTTTGGTGGCCCAAATGCCGGTTACTTCTAAGGTACATCAACCCGATGGCGTTCTTCACGGCGGAGCCTCCGTTGCTTTGGCGGAGAGCGTGGGAAGTGCCGCAAGTTTTATGTTTCTTGATGCCGAACAATTTATGATTAGAGGAATAGAGATTTCAGCTAATCATCTTAAAAGTGTTCGCGAAGGTTTTGTGTATGCTAAAGCCCGTTTTATCCATAAGGGACGAACCACGCAACTCTGGGAAATACGTATCTGTAATGAGGAAGATCAGCTCATTTCGCTAGTAAAGCTTACCACCATAGCACTGCCAAAATCCTGATATGACGGCGACCAAATTAGTTGAGCTGCTTCAAGCAAATTGGGAAAATAATAAGGCTTTTGTGGTATATCGTAAGCCGCACGAATCTGCGTTAAACTGGCTCTCTCAGAGTGATGATCACGTAAACTATGTTTCCGATTTTACAGAAAGCGGATTTATTTTTGCTCCTTTCGACCGCGAATCGAAGGCTGTTTTACTCGCAGGAACACCTCAGAAAACAGACGCTGTAGACTTTGAAAAAAATGGGATTAAGGAGTACACAGAAGTGCTACTATCTCAAGAACAGAAGCAAAAGCACCTGGATTTAGTAGCGAAGGCAGTTAAAACGATTCAAGAAACTTCTTTGCAGAAAGTGGTGCTTTCGCGAAAGCAGCACGCAGATGCTTCCCATACAGTACCGCTTGATGTGTTTAAACGTTTGCTGGCAAATTATCCAACTGCATTTGTCTATTTATGGCATCATCCCCAGGTAGGTACCTGGCTGGGAGCCACCCCGGAAACCCTTTTAAAACTGGAAGGCACCCGGTTTGAAACAATGGCACTTGCAGGGACTCAAAAATATTCCGGAAATATGGAGGTAACTTGGGGTCAAAAGGAGCAGGAAGAGCAGGAGCTGGTTACTCAGGAACTGGTTTATAAGTTGAAGGATTTCGACTTGAGAAAATTAACTGTTCACGACAGGCAAACGCATAAAGCCGGAAGCTTGTTGCATTTAAAAACCCTCATCAATGGAAGCTTTGAGCCTGGCAAACTGAATCTTGATGCGCTTTTGCGCGCATTGCATCCCACACCTGCAGTTTGCGGTCTTCCGCGGACTGAAGCCGAAGACTTCATCAGGTCACAAGAAAATTACGATCGTGGTTACTACACCGGTTTTCTGGGCGAGTTAAATATCCTGGAAGATAAATCTAAAAAACGCAACCGCCGTAATGTGGAGAATTTAGCCTATAAAACTCTGACACCCGTAACCCGACTCTACGTAAATTTGCGGTGTATGCAATACACAGGGGCAAACAGCGCAATTTATGTGGGTGGGGGCATTACTAAAGATTCGATCCCCCTGGAGGAATGGCAGGAAACGGTAAATAAAGCACAAACTATTGCCAGTATTCTCTAGAGCCTTTGCTTTGTTGTAAATTTGACATTGGATTTTTTGAAGTCGAAAAGGACTTCAGAATCTCTTTTCTGCCATAAAATCTCCGGCAGATTAATTTGTTATTTATGAACTATTCCAGTATTCCTATAGCCCAGTCTGTAGTTTTATTATGCCTTGAAAAAGGCATAGACCATGTCGTAATTTCACCGGGTTCACGAAATGCACCTTTAACCATAGGTTTTACGCAGCATCCTGATATTCAAACCTACAGTATCGTAGACGAGCGGGCTGCCGCTTTTTTTGCTTTAGGCCTGGCGCAGCAATTGCAAAAGCCGGTTGCTGTTGTGTGCACGTCGGGTAGTGCGGTTTTAAATTATTACCCTGCTGTATCAGAAGCCTTCTACAGTGACATCCCTCTGGTTGTGATATCGGCAGATCGCCCTATAGAGCGCATCGACATTGGTGACGGGCAAACCATACGCCAGCGCAATGTTTTTGAGAATCACATTTTGTATTCAGCTAATCTTTATTCTGAATTTGTAGCCGATTTTACTATCGAAGATACCAAATTTAATCAGAAGCAACGGGAAGCTGCAAAACACAATCAGCAGGAAATCAACAAAGCGCTGAATGAAGCCTTGGTTAATCAGGGGCCGGTTCATATCAATGTTCCGTTTTACGAGCCTTTATACAACACTACCACAAAGCGTCTGGTAGATCCTGTTATTGTTGATAAAGAGGTGAAGATACAAGAATTGACGGCAACTCAGCTGGAGCCTTTCGCAGCCAGGTGGAATGCCGCAAAGCGGAAAATTGTTTTGGTAGGGGTTCTGCAACCCAATACGATAGAGCAGAAATTTCTGGATATACTGGGCTCTGATCCCAGCGTTTTGGTATTTACCGAAACCACTTCAAATCTGAACCATCCCAATTTTTTTACACGTATTGATAACATCATTGGTTCTCTGGATGCCGAAGGTTTTAAGACTTTGCAACCCGATATTCTGATCACTCTAGGTGGCATGGTCATCTCGAAAAAAGTAAAAGCGTTTCTCCGAAATTATCAGCCTAAAGAGCACTGGCACGTAGATCCAAAAAAAGCCTATGACACCTATTTTTGCCTCAATAAACATTTTAAAGTTCCTGTAAATCATTTTTGGGAACGTTTTTTAGTAAACATACAACCCGTGCAAAGTGAGTATCAAAGTCAGTGGTTGAAAGTACGGGAACGTCGCGATCTGATGCATCAAAACTACATCAATGAGATGCCGTGGTGCGACTTTAAAGCCTTTGATCTTATTTTATCGCAGTTGAGACCGGAAAGTCTGCTGCAACTAGGCAACAGCTCAACGGTGCGCTATGTACAGCTTTTTGACATTGATAAAAGTTTAAAAGTTTATTGCAACCGGGGCACTAGTGGTATAGATGGGAGTACCTCTACAGCAGTGGGAGCCGGGGTAGGAAGTGCATTGCCCACCACTTTAATCACCGGCGATCTCAGTTTTTTATATGACAGCAATGGGTTATGGAATGCGTACATACCCAAGGATTTCAAGATTATTGTAATCAATAATAATGGAGGAGGAATATTCCGTATTCTTCCGGGTGACAAGTCATCTAATGCGTTTGAAACCTATTTTGAAACCACGCACGATCTTGATGCGTCACATTTATGCGCTATGTTTGGTATAGCATATTTTGTAGCCGATTCTGAAAATACACTGGCAGAAGCACAGAAAGCATTTTACAAGCAAAACGAAAAGCCGGCTCTTCTCGAAATTAAAACTCCCAGAACAATTAATGATGAGGTGCTTCTAGGCTATTTTGACTACATCAGATAAGTTTGGACAAAGTTTTGAATTTTATGTATATTTAAAAATCCTTAAACTTAACAATTTAAAAACCAGACATTTTTATGAGCAAAAGAGATGAAATGATCGCTAAATATGCGGCAGATTTAAAAGAAAAATTAAATCACGATGCCGATATGGATTTACTAACCAAAGTGACAGTGGGTTGTGGTCCTTCTATTTATAATAAAGATTCATCTACTATTTCTGCCGGTAGTGAAACTGAGCTTGAAACCGTTAAAAACAACTTCCTGATTAAAAAGTTAGGTCTTCAGGACGGACCGCAACTTATGGAAGGCCTTCATAAAGTTCTTGACGATTATGGCAAATCGAATCGCAATAAATACCGGGCGGTAGTCTATTATTTACTTACCAAACATTTCGGTAAAGAAGATGCTTACAACTAAATCTTTAAAAATAAGATAAATGAGCCGTTCTTACAGGGACGGCTTTTTTATTTCGGCAAGTTTTAAGGCATACCAAGGACCTGAAATCTTTCTGTTTTTGCTAATTTTGAACACTTAAATGATAAGCTATGCTGGCACTGGGAGAATTCCACGATTTGATTATAGACCGCGATGTAAGCCCCGGTTTATATTTACGGGATGGAGAAGAAAACGAGATTCTATTACCTGGTAAATACGCGCCGGAAGGCTTTCAGCTTGAAGATTCTATTCACGTATTTGTATATCTTGACAATGAAGAACGTCCTGTGGCGACTACCTTGCAGCCCTATATTCAAAAAAATGGTTTTGCCTATCTTGAATGTACTTCGGTTAGCGGTATAGGTGCCTTTGTAGACTGGGGGCTTGATAAGGAATTGTTTGTACCCTTTTCTAACCAGGCAGTAAAAATGGAAGAAGGCAAGTGGTACATCATTTATATGTATCTCGATGAGCAAACCAATCGCCTAGTGGGGAGTTCAAAGTTCAAAAATCACCTGAGCAATAAAGAGGTTGAGGTGGTAAAATTTGATAAGGTCGACCTGCTGATTACGCACTTTTCAGAGTTTGGAGCTCACGTAATTATTAACGAAAAGCATCAGGGTCTTATTCATAAAAATACCATTTTTGAAGACATTCGCCTGGGAGACCGTTTACCGGGTTATGTTAAGCGGGTACGGGAAGACAATAAGATTGATGTCTTGCTTCAGCCTGAAGGTTACAAAAGTGTAGAGCCCAATGCACAGTTTATTTACGACGAATTAAAAGCTGCGGGGGGACGTCTTCCGGTTCACGACAAAAGCTCTCCTGAGGATATCAATGCTTATTTTGGCATAAGTAAAAAACTGTTCAAAAAAGCAATTGGCAGCTTGTATAAAGATCGCCAAATCGAAATCACAGAGCAGGGCATCTTTTTAAAAAATTATAAAAACGATTAATTCTTTCGCTTTGCGAAAATTAGCAGCAGGTATATGATGAATCAACCCGAGTGGAAAACAGTTAAAGAATACAGCGATATAACTTTTAAAAAGGCAAACGGGGTAGCCCGTATTGCCTTTAACCGCCCTGAGGTGCGCAATGCTTTTAGACCTAAAACAACCTCAGAGTTGCTTGATGCTTTTCACACGGCACAGGAAGACACTTCTGTTGGGGTTATTTTACTTTCTGCTGAGGGCCCTTCGCCTAAAGACGGCGTTTACAGTTTTTGTAGTGGAGGAGATCAAAAAGCCCGCGGGGATCAGGGTTATGTAGGTGAAGACGGGTATCACCGTCTTAATATTCTTGATGTGCAACGCCTTATACGTTTTATGCCTAAAGCCGTTATCGCAGTGGTTCCCGGTTGGGCAGTGGGTGGCGGTCACAGCCTCCACGTCGTGTGCGATTTAACCCTTGCCAGTAAAGAACACGCCATTTTTAAACAAACTGATGCCGACGTAACCAGTTTTGACGGGGGGTACGGGTCTGCTTATCTGGCCAAAATGGTAGGGCAGAAGCGGGCTCGTGAAATTTTCTTTTTGGGTCGAAATTACTCAGCCCAGGAGGCTTTTGAAATGGGAATGGTTAATGCGGTAATTCCGCACGATGAGCTTGAAAATACAGCTTATGAATGGGCGCAGGAAATTTTGGCTAAATCACCTACTTCCATTAAAATGCTGAAGTTTGCCATGAACCTTACCGATGATGGAATGGTAGGTCAACAGGTTTTTGCTGGTGAAGCTACCCGACTCGCTTATATGACTGATGAAGCTAAAGAAGGGCGTAATGCATTCCTGGAAAAGCGTAAACCCAACTTCGACAAAAAATGGATTCCCTAGGCGATTAATTAGCTCGTTTCTTTTATTTTTAAAAGGCCATACCAAATTTTAAAATATGAATGTGACCTTTACAAATACTCCGGTTGACCTTGATAGTCTGCCGGATTACCAGGAGATTACTTATACTAAAGTTTCGGTTAAACGCCTGTATAAAGTGCTTTGCATACAGGGAGTTATTTTTATTTTACTTGCCATAGGACTTTTAATGCTGCGTGAAGTTACAGATGTACCTTACCTGATTCCCGGATTGGGTGCAGGGATTCTTCTTATTTTTCTGCTTCTGTTTTCCTACCAGTATAAATTGCAGAAAACCCTTGGTTATGCCCTTCGTGAGCGCGATATAGCTTACCGCAGGGGCTTCATTTTTGAGAAAACTACAGTAATTCCTTTTAATCGTATTCAGCATATTTCTACCTCTGCGGGGATGTTTGACCGTATGTTTGGCATCTCCAATCTAAATATCTTTACCGCAGGAGGTTCAGGCAGCGATATTGATATTCCGGGATTGACGCCTCAGCTAGCTGCGCGTTTAAAAGATAGGGTTGCAAATCATATCATTGAGGAAGAAGATGCATAAGCCTTTTTCACAACCTCAAACGCAGTCTCAACTGGGCATCCTGTTTATTTTTCTGGCTCAGTCTGTTAAATTTATACGCATTTTTGGAGCCGCTGCTGTCTATTTTATACTTAAAGGTTTCAGGGCCGATGCACAGCTAATGACTATTTCAATTAGTGTCACCCTGGTGCTGCTGCTTATACTTTTAGGGTATAGTTTTGTTTCCTTCAAACGCTTTCTGTTTCATATTGATTATGAAAATAATGAGTTTGTTTTGCAGAAAGGGGTTTTTAACAGGGAGCTAATAACACTTCCATTTGCTAAAATTCAACAGGTATATTTTAAACGATCATTGTTGCAACGATTGATTGGCGTATACAGTGTGATCCTTGATACAGCCGGAAGCAGTACTCAGGAAATTAATATTAAAGCGCTTTCTGAAACTGAAGCCAAAGACCTGCAACGCATTCTTATGGAAGTGGTGACAGCTGAAAAAACAGAAAGTACCCAAGAAAATACTGATTTCGTATCTGAAAAACCTTTGGAAACAGAGACCGTCTGGACGCATAAGCTCTCCGTTCTCGCTTTGTTAAAACTGGGATTGACCAGCAATTATTTTAGAGGAGTATGGCTTATTTTGATTTTTGTGGGATCTATTTATCAGCAGTTAGGTGATTTTCAGATCGTCCAGGAAGATCAATACCGGGAAGGTTTACAGGGCTATTTTGAGGCTTACAGCAAACCGGTAGAGTTACTGGCGCTTACTGCACTGGTTTTTATAGGGGTTTTTATTTTGGGGATACTTATTTCAAGCATTGAAATTTTTATTAAGTATTTTGACCTGACCTTAAAGCAAACCCGGGATTCCCTCGAATTGGAAATGGGGCTGAAGACCAATACTAAGATCAGTTTAAAACCGCGCCGTGTTCAATTAATGCGTGTGGTTACTAATCCTATTCAGAAGCGTCTTAATCTTAATGAAGCTCAAATAGCAATCGCAAGCAGTCAGGATAATCTACAAAAGACAAAAATCAGCATTCCGGGGATGGAGCGTATGCAGGTAGAACGGGTAAAAAAGTTTTTATTCAGTCATAGAATGCGCCCCGGCAGAATATTTAAACCTGCGTATATATTATACCTGCGGCTCATTATTACGGCTGGGATTCCTTTGTTGCTTACTGCTATTGTCGGTTCTTTTTTAGTGCCTAATTATATGATTGAAATAGGTCTGGTACTGCTTGTAATTTATGCCGGTCTGGTACTGCCGTATCAGTTTTTCTGGTATCGTGCACTTTCATTAGAAATCACTCCCGAGTTTGTAATTAAACGCAAAGGAGTCTGGAGTCAAAAAACCGAAATTATTGAACTGTTTAAATTGCAAGCCGTCACCGTTAGTCAGCCTTTTTGGTATAAAAAGCGCGGTTTATACAATTATACCTTTCACACTGCCGGAGGAGATTTATCCTTCCCGGTTACCACTTCAAAAATGCAACGCTATATCAATTATGCACTTTATCGCGTGGAAATTGATACGAATGCGTGGATGTAAATAAACGTCTAGCGTAATGCCGGATATTTTTGAGGATTCACCTCGTGCATAATTTCATAAATTTTTTCAAAAATATCTTCTGCGGAAGGTTTTGAAAAATAGTCTCCGTCTGTCCCGTAAGCCGGTCTGTGTGGTTGGGCACTGAGTGTTTGTGGGGCACTATCAAGGTACCTGAACGCTTTTTGCTCATCGAGGATGTGTTGCATCAGATATGCGGAAGCACCACCCGGCATATCCTCATCTACCACCAGAATTCGGTTTGTTTTGGCGATACTCTTTACGGTATCATGATTAAGGTCAAATGGGAGCAGGGATTGTGCATCCAGAATTTCCACATCTATACCACTCGCCTGAAGTTCCTGTGCTGCCTGTTGCACCAGTCTTAAGGTACTGCCGTAAGAAAGCACAGTAAGATCTTTACCTTCGCGTAATACTTCAATCTGACCTATAGGCGTGGTGAACTCCGCTAAATTTTCAGGGAGTTTCTCTTTTAGACGATAGCCGTTCAGACATTCAACAATTACTGCAGGTTCATCACTTTGCATTAAAGTATTATAAAAACCGGCAGCTTTAGTCATATTGCGCGGGGTAAGAATATATATGCCGCGTAGCAGACCCAGTAGGGCACCCATCTGCGAACCACTATGCCAGATCCCCTCCAGCCTGTGTCCTCGAGTTCTTATAATCACTGGGGCCGTTTGTTTACCGTGAGTACGGTATCTTAAGGTAGCCAAATCATCGCTCAGAGTGGCAATGGCATATAAAATATAATCCAGATATTGAATTTCAGCGATAGGTTTTAAACCACGTAGAGCCAAACCAATTCCCTGACCCACAATTGTGGTTTCACGAATACCGGCATCAGCAACACGCAACTCGCCATATTTATTCTGAAGTCCTTCAAGCCCCTGATTTACGTCACCTATAGTCCCGGTATCTTCCCCGAAAACGAGACTCTCCGGATATTTGGAAAATAGAGCGTCAAAATTATCCCGAAGCACAATGCGGGCATCTACCGTTTTAGCTTCCAAACTGTAGCGCGGCTCAATAACCGGTACACGTGTAGCCTTATGCTCAAATTCATTAAAAACATGACTACTGTAATTTTTCTGCTCATCCTCCAGGTAAGTGCTTACCCAGCTTTTTAAGGCAGAAATGCTTTCACTTTGCTCCTGGGTTACAAAACGCAGGGCTTTACGGGCGGCCGCAAGTACATCAGACTTGAGGGCATCTTTCTCGTCTGCCAGATTTTTTTTAATGGGATTGATAAACTGGCCGTTTGCACTTTCCTTAATCAGGACTTCAAGAAGTTTGATAACTTTTTTCTTTTCTTCTTTTATAGGATTTAGAAAAGCATCCCAGGCTTTTCTCTTTCCTTCGCGTACGTTGCGCTTAATTTTTTTCTCAAGTTCCTGTAGTTCATCATCTGTGGCGATTTGATTATCAATCATCCACTCTCGCATTTTTGCATTGCAATCGTACTCCCGTTCCCAGTTGAGACGGTCTTTGCTTTTATAACGCTCATGAGAGCCAGAGGTGGAGTGTCCCTGTGGCTGTGTTAATTCGGTCACGTGTAAGATTACCGGGACATGCTCTTCACGTGCGATTTTTCCGGCTTGCTCAAAGGCATCAATTAAAGCTGGGTAATCCCAACCTTTCACCCGTATAATTTCATAGCCGGCTTCGGTCTCGGTACGCTGAAAACCACTTAGGATTTCAGAAATATTTTCTTTGGTAGTCTGGTGTTTTGCGTGAACTGAAATCCCGTAGTCGTCATCCCAGATACTGATCACCATTGGCACCTGAAGCACACCTGCGGCATTTATAGTTTCAAAAAACATTCCCTCAGAGGTACTGGCATTACCTATAGTACCCCAGGCAACTTCGTTTCCACTTTGTGAAAGACTTTCCTGATTTATTCCTTCTACGTGTCTAAAAATCTTGGATGCCTGCGCCAGGCCTAGTAACCTTGGCATCTGGCCGGCAGTAGGCGAGATATCTGCGCTGCTGTTGTATTGTTCTAAAAGATTTTTTGACTTTCCCTGATCATCCAGGCTGTGGGTACCAAAATGCCCTCCCATTTGCTTTCCTGCACTCATAGGATCGCTTTGAATATCTGCATGCGCATAAAGACCTGCAAAAAAATTCTCAACGGTCAACTCATCAATGGCCATCATAAACGTCTGATCGCGATAATAACCGGAACGCCAATCTCCTTTTTGAAAAGCTTTGGCCATTGCAAGTTGGGGTACTTCTTTCCCATCGCCGAAAATCCCAAATTTTGCCTTTCCGGTGAGGACCTCTCTACGTCCCAGCAGACTGCACTCCCTGCTGGTAACGGCAGTAGTATAATCTTTGATTACCGTAGCTTTAAAATCTTCAAAAGAAAGTTCTGAAATAGGCTCTGGGTTTGTCTGCATAAGGCGGTATTGGTTTTGCGTAAAAATACAGAAAAATCACTTTATATACAATTCAATAATATCGTAATAAAATGATAATTTTTTAATAAAATGGCGTTTAAATGAATTTTCATTAAAATTTACTGACTTAGCTAAAGATTTAATGAAATAATCTAAAAGAATTTGGATTCTTCGGAATTGTAGAATTTAGAAATCACTTTATCTTGAAAATAAGACATTTACCTGTCCATTAATACCATTTTCGGGTAAAAAGTCTAAGCATAGTTCTCAAATCTAAAGTGACAATGAAACGTATTTTTTGATCGTAATTGGGTTGGGCTATTTCCCAGCCTTTTGAGGAATAAACCGGAAAAAATAATTCAAAGTAGTCTTCAACCAATACGGTGCGTATACCGCTATCGTATAAGAAACGGGCAGGGGCACCTTCATTTTTGACTAATCCAAAATCGACATATCCGTGAATAAAGCTCCATAACGTGGTGCTTGCGTTAACCGAAGTAAGCCATTGATTGCCAAATGGAGTATCGAGTTTTGATTTAAAACCTCCTTCCGCCAGAATAAGTTGCTGGCTAAAAATCCCGCTGTCTTCAGATCTGCCGTAATAATTATAATTGAACAAATAATCTGTGGGCCGGTCTAATGCAAAACTGAAATAATCGCCCCGTGCACGGGTATCATTGTATAAAAAAGTTCCGCCAAAAAACCGCAGATCCAACTGGCGGTTGTTTAAGAATACCTTTCTGTATTTAGCTGTGATGGCAAATTTGCTGAACTTTTGAGAGAGTTCGAAATCTGCATTATAGCTTAATGAATTAATAACTCCGGGGCTGCTGTTAGTATACTGGACGTTAAAAACACTGTAATTGGGATCGTCATTCTGAATAATACTAGACTCATCGCGGTACACGTTAATATTACGAACGGTAAGGTACTGCCTGCGGTCTGATCTAAAATCAGATTCCCGGAATGCAAAAGTCAAAAAAGGACTCAATGTTTTATACAAAGCGTCTGGAGCATAGGAAGAAAGCGAACCTCCTGCGCCGAAACGAATCGCAAATAAGTTGCCTTCGTGTAAGTTTTGAGTATAGGAAAAGCCGGCACTTCCCGTGAGCTGATTGGACTTTAACCCATATTGAGGTTCAATTTTATAACTAAAGGGTTTTTGCAGAATGGTTTTATTGTACATTTTGGCTCCTATTTTCAAGCCGTCATAAAAATTGTATTCCGCTACCGGCATAAAAAACACCTGATTTTTCGAAGGATCTTCTAAATCCTGAAACAATTTGAACTGAAAAGGTTTATTTACGCCTAAAAACGGATTGATTTTTTTGTAATTATTACGCCTATTAAACTCAGGTACAAATCCTTCTTCATTCAACACAACGCGATCTGCTCCCGGCGCGTAGATTAGCGTATCTTTTTCGCCCAAAAAAGGCTCTACCCAGGTCCTGGAGATAAGACTGTCCTTTTTGAAAGCATAAACCGGTATGGGAACTTCTGCTTTGGTTTTATTCCGTATCTCGATAGCTAACGAATCGCCCCGACGTTTGACTTCATTAAACTTAAAGTCAATGGTTTTACGCGTTTGGACGAAGTCCTCAAAAAACCAATCGATATTTTTACCCGCTTTTTGCTTTAAGATTTTCTCAAATGCTGCTGAAGAAGTAGGTTTTAACTTATTCGTGTTGTAAAACTCATGGATACTTTCTTCAAGGGAACGGTCTGCTAAATATTCGTTTAAATAATTAAAACCACTTCCTGCTTTATAAGCATTCGCAATGTTTTTATTGAACTTTATTAGAGAATCGCTGGGAGTAGTCAATGGCTGATCCAGATTCATACGAGCCATATGCATATACAGCAGGTTGTACTGCTCATTGAATTCCATTTCGGAGAGGTGAAATTGTCTCGCGACCCAATATCGGTTTAAAGTACCTACCACTTTTAATTTAGGATAAAAGTGATCCATGTATTGCATCATTGTATACATTTTGATGGCATCGGCAATCCAGCGGTCCTTTCGGGGGTTGATGTAAAGTGTGCGGTCTACATAATTATCAATAACAGTTTTAAGGATTTTGAGCTCGTATTTAAAATCCTCGGGAAAGGGACTCAAAAAATCGGGTAACTGGTTTAAGCCATAAACCGGATTGTCTCTGTAATCAATATTTGAAATGACCAGTTTATCAAAAGGATAGGAGCCCAGTTCTTCAGTTATAAAGCCTGTAATTTTATCTATTAAGATCGCCTCACGTTCCGGTATCACTTTTTGATCCTTAATATTGGTCACCACCGTAAAGGCATCGGTTTCTGTGCTTTCAAATTCTGAAATTTTTCGAAGGTATATCGTGGTGTTATTGCGATTTTTTCCTTCGAGATGAATGGTTTTATAGTCGTTTTTTGATGAAGTCTTCTCCGGGAGGATATTCAGCTCATTGATGAGTAAAAAATTATTATGTAATGAAAAATGAATTGAAAAATCGGTGGGAGCCATATACAGGTCATCCAGGTTTTTATTGCTGTAATACTGCCATTTCCTATTGTAAACAGCAGGCGCAATAAACCAGTACTTTAAATTAAAATCTCCATTATCCAGAGCTCCATATCCTGTAAACCGGCTATCCGGAATACGAATGTTGTAATTCATTTTTAATCGCTGCTGCGCACCGGGCACCAAAGGTTTGTTGAGAGCTACTTGAAGTATATCCTCAGCATCTGCTAGACGGGTAAAATTTAAATTTTGAAAGTGTTCATCAACAATATTATTGATTTTAGAGGCGCCCCGGTCTTCTTCCGGAGCCAGGTGAAAGCGACGGTCATAATTTTCTTCAAATCGAATTCCCAGTTCAGAACGTTTGGAAGAAAAACTATTTGCCCAGTCATTGAAAAAAATAACTTCAAGCGTGTCTGAAGACGTATTGACAAAAGTAACTTCCTGCTGGATAAGTAGTAACCGGTTATCTTCATCAAGACGTACGGAAATGTCCAACTTATTCTGTGCAAAACCAGGCGCAAATAGCCCAGACGTGACCAGTAATAACGTCATTAGAAACGTATTAAATGGTTTAGGCATAGAATAGAAGTTTGGGGTTATCAGTTATGTGTATAATTTGGGATAGTACATCAATTAGTATACCTAACGTAAAAGGTTAAGCTTTGGTTTTATATTCGCTAAAAGTTAGGACTCAATTTGTACTCTTTGTAGAAATTATTGAGTACTTCAAGCACTTCATCTTCCGTATCTACTAAATAAAGCAGCTCTATATCACCCGGGCTAATGGTTTGAAAAGAATCCTGCAACGTGTTTTTGATCCAGTCAAAAAGCCCTTGCCAGTATTCTTTGCCTACAAGAATGATGGGGAACTTATCAATCTTATGGGTTTGAATAAGGGTTATGGATTCAAAGAGTTCATCAAGCGTTCCAAAACCTCCCGGAAGCACCACAAATCCCTGTGAGTATTTGACAAACATAACTTTTCGAACAAAAAAGTAATCAAAATCAATACTTTTATCGCTGTCAATATAAGGATTATCGTGTTGCTCGAAAGGAAGATCAATATTTAAGCCAACTGAAGTTCCTCCGGCTAAATGAGCTCCTTTATTACCGGCTTCCATAATACCGGGGCCTCCGCCGGTGATGACGCCATAACCGTTTTCAACGATTTTTTCGGCGATAGCTACAGCCAGTTTATAGTATTTCTGATCGGGTTTAGTACGAGCACTACCGAAGATAGATACACAGGGACCAATACGGCTTAGTTTTTCGAATCCGCTTACAAATTCACCCATTATTTTAAAAATGGCCCAGGAGTCGTTTGTTTTTATTTCATTCCAGCCCTTTGGCTTATTTTCATTTCTCATAAATAGCTTAATTGTTTATGGCGGCTCAATTTAATTCATTTCGAAGGAATCTGGCCGTATAGCTTTTTTTATCTTTTACAACTTCTTCAGGAGTTCCACTGGCCACTAACTGTCCACCATTTTTTCCACCTTCATAACCAATGTCTATAATATGGTCTGCCATTTTAATGACATCCATATTGTGCTCAATGATGAGCATGGTATTTCCCTTATCGGTGAGGCGGTTCAAGACATCCATCAGGATACGCACGTCTTCAAAATGCAGGCCTGTGGTGGGTTCATCAAGAATATAGAAGGTGTTGCCGGTATCACGCTTAGAGAGTTCGGTAGCGAGCTTGATGCGCTGCGCCTCTCCACCTGAGAGCGTGGTAGATTGCTGCCCAAGCGAAATATACCCCAATCCTACATCCTGTATGGTTTTTAGTTTTCTGAAAATTTTTGGGATGTGTTCAAAAAACGGAACGGCTTCATCAATGGTCATCTCCAGCACATCGGCTATGCTTTTACCTTTGTACCGAATCTCCAGCGTTTCGCGGTTGAAGCGCTTACCCTGGCAGGTTTCACATTCTACATATACGTCTGGCAGAAAGTTCATTTCAATTACGCGAAGACCACCACCTTTGCAGGTTTCACAACGCCCACCGGCCACATTAAAACTGAAACGCCCCGGCTTATAACCACGTATTAGAGATTCAGGGATTTTAGCAAACAGACTGCGTATTTCGCTAAAAACACCGGTATAAGTAGCGGGATTAGAACGCGGCGTGCGGCCTATAGGCGACTGGTTGATGTCAATGACTTTATCGCAATCATCCAGACCTTTAATACTTTTATAGGGTTCGGGTTTTTTGACTCCGTTAAAATAGTGGGCATTCATAATGGGGTAGAGGGTCTCGTTGATAAGCGTTGACTTTCCGCTCCCCGAAACTCCCGTGACCACAATCATTTTACCCAGAGGAAATTCTACATCTACTTTTTTGAGGTTGTTACCGGTTGCTCCTTTTAAAACAATTTTCTTGCCGTTACCTTTACGCCTCTTTTTAGGAACCGCAATTTCCTTCTCACCATTGAGGTATTGTGCGGTTAGTGTATGCTGTTTCAGGAGTTCTTTTGGGGTGCCTTCACTAATAATTTCCCCTCCATGTTTCCCGGCAAACGGACCAATATCGATCACATAATCGGCGCGCTCAATCATGTCTTTGTCATGTTCAACTACGATAATCGAATTGCCGATGTCGCGAAGTGAAACCAACGAGTTGATCAGCTTTTCATTATCTCGCTGATGTAAACCGATACTGGGTTCGTCCAGAATATATAGCACACCTACAAGCTGAGAACCAATTTGCGTCGCCAGCCGTATACGTTGTGCTTCTCCACCGGACAGGGATTTGGAACTTCGGTTTAAGGAAAGATACGTAAGGCCCACATCTACCAGAAACTGAATGCGGGTATTGATTTCCTTTAAAATCTCGGTAGCGATTGCAGTTTGCTTTTCGCTAAGATGTTTTGGTAATTCCAGAAACCAGTCTTTGAGTTCCAGAATGTCCATCCCCGCGAGCTCGGCTATATTTTTTTCGCGTACGCGAAAATAAAGCGATTCCTTACGCAGTCGTGATCCTTCACACTCAGGGCAAACCACTTTTTCCATGTATTCTTTTGCCCAGCGTTTTAGCGAAGCCGAATCATTTTTGTGATAGGTGCTTTCTATAAAGTTAGCCACCCCTTCAAAATCGATCTTGTAATTTCGGGTAACGCCCAGAGATTTGGATTCTACCGTAAACTTTTCGTTTCCACCATAGAGAATCATATCCATGGCCTCCTTCGGAATGTCTTTAATAGGATCTGTAAGTTTAAAATTGAATCGTTGTGCAATGATTTCCAATTGTTTGAAAATCCAGTTGCTCTTTTGATTCCCGTGAGGAGCAAGACCGCCTCCTTTAATTGAAAGTTTTGGGTCCGGAATGATCTTATCTACATTCACCACGCGCAAAGTACCAATACCATTACATTTAGGGCAGGCACCTTTAGGCGAATTGAAGGAGAAATTATTGGGTTCCGGGTTGGGGTATGAGATTCCCGAAGTAGGACACATGAGACTGCGGCTGAAGTAGCGTGCTTCATTTGTATCATGATCCAGTACCATCATCACATCTTCACCATGATACATCGCGGTGTTGATGGTTTCTAAGATACGCTTGTCAATATCCTGATTGTCTTCTATTTTTAAACGGTCGATCACGATCTCAATATCGTGAGTCTTATACCGGTCAATTTTCATTCCCTTTACAATATCGCGCACCTCACCGTCTACACGCACTTTTACAAATCCCTGTTTGGCGATTTGCTCAAAAAGTTCGCGATAATGACCTTTACGGCTGCGAATAACCGGTGCGAGCACATTGATGCGTTTGCCTAAATATTCGGTTTTAATCAAATCTTTGATTTGCTCATCGCTGTAGCTTACCATTTTCTCACCGGTCTCATAACTGTATGCATCACTGGCACGGGAGTATAGCAGGCGTAAAAAGTCGTAAATCTCGGTAATGGTACCTACTGTAGAGCGCGGACTTTTACTGGTAGTTTTTTGTTCGATCGCGATAACCGGAGAGAGGCCCTGAATTTTATCTACATCCGGCCGCTCGAGACCGCCCAAAAACTGACGGGCGTAAGCCGAGAAGGTTTCGATATAGCGTCTTTGACCTTCTGCATAGATGGTGTCAAAAGCCAGCGAACTCTTTCCGCTACCCGAAAGTCCGGTTATTACCACTAGTTTTTCCCGCGGGATCTGGACATCAATATTTTTCAGGTTATGGGCGCGGGCACCGTAAACCTCAATATATTCCTGTGTTTCTGCCATTTTCTTTTTCAAGTGTGCAAAGGTACTGTAATTGCGTGAAATTTAGAACTCAACCCATTGCGGATTGAAATTTTGAACCTTCTTAAAACGAAAGGAGGAAGCGGTGAAATTGTAGGACGCAGTTTAAAGAGACACCTTGTAGTTTATAAGCATATCTGCAATCACCTGCTCGGTTTTCGAAAAGTTTTTACGGTTCCTAAGAGATTTGTCTTTGAGTTTGTCAAAAGATTTGGAGATGCTGCCGTCCTGGTAGGCTTCTGGTATAACAGGATGTACATAATAATCCCGGCAAACAGTTCGGGTATTGCCTAATCCTTCTGCCGTGGCATCATATGCCTTAATGAGGTTTTTCGCATTTTGTTTTTCGTCTTCAACATACCCTAAATCTCTTAGAGTTTCAAAAAAGATTTTAGTGGCGGCCCAGGTCCTGAAGTCTTTAGCCGAAAATAAATCGCCACTCAGGTCGTGAATGTATTCATTAATCATCCCGCTATCGATGTGGTCCTTATTCCCGTTCTCATCATAAAACTGAAACAATTCCCAACCGGGAATGTCCTCACATTGATTTACCAGTTCGATGAGACGTTCATCACTAATGGCGATATCGTGCTCTTTCCCTTTTTTACCAACAAATTTAAAGCGCATTCCGCTTTCTGTAGTTTTTACGTGTCGGGTACGTAGGGTTGAAAGTCCGTAGGTCTCATTGTGTTTGGCATAATATGCGTTTCCCACACGAATATGCGTTTCCTCCATAAGCCGAATGACCAGAGCCAGTACTTTGCGGCGGGTCATTTCTTTTTCGTCCAGATCCTGATCTACTTTTTTACGCAGTTCAGGTAAAATGGTGGCAAAGGCGGCCAGCTTGAGAAACTTGGTCTCGTTGCGCAGCTTGTTCCAGTTCTCGTGATAGAGATAGACTTTGCGGTCTTTTTCATCACGTCCCACTGCCTGCAAATGACCATTTTCGGGTTCTGAAATAAGGACATTCTGCCAGGCGGGTGGAATAACCAGTTTTTTAATCCGCTGCAGTAAGGGTTTCGATTTAATGGTTACGTCATCCTTACAATAGCGAAATCCCTTGCCGTGTTTTTTACGGCAGATGGTTAGATGCTCGTCTGTTACATAAATCAGATTAGCGAGTTTAGCAGCCTCTTGCGGACTTTCTAAAATATCGTGCAGGGTATCTTGGGTAATGGTCATAGCCCAAATATAGTATCAATTGCAGCCTTGTCTTGCTAACAAAATGATAATATAAGTGCCCGGCTTGCAAACGAAATGTGAAATAACTTTCAGAAAAATTGAAAGTAACGTTATAAAAAAATACCCAAAGCACGAGTTGTGACTTCGGGTATTAGCATTGATGGTTAGCGTAAATCTAATTTAGTCAAAATAACTAAAACTCTGACCGTCTTTTATTTTAAGTACGCTTTCATAAATCATTCGAATTACGTTCTCCACGTCATCACGATGCACCATTTCTACTGTAGTATGCATATAGCGCAGAGGTAAACTGATTAAAGCCGAAGGCACACCGCCGTTGCTGTACGCAAAGGCATCGGTATCTGTACCGGTGGCGCGGCTGCAAGCCGCACGTTGAAACGGAATCTTTTTTTCTTCAGCCGTCTCAATGATCAAATCACGCAATTTCTGCTGAATGGCCGGCGCATAAGAAATCACAGGACCGTCACCAATCGCCGCGTGACCATTTGATTTCTTCTCAATCATTGGGGTAGTGGTGTCGTGGGTGACGTCTGTAACGATTGCCAGATTAGGTTTGATCGTCTGTGTGATCATTTCAGCACCGCGCAGGCCTATCTCCTCCTGAACGGAATTGACGATATAAAGTCCAAAATCCAATTTATTTCCGTTTTCTTTGATCAAACGGGCCACTTCGGCAATCATAAATCCACCCATACGATTGTCAAGCGCACGGCACACAAATTTGTTTTTATTCAGAATGGTAAAAGTATCGGGATACGTGATTACGCAGCCTACGTGAATGCCCAGTTCTTCTACTTCCTTTTTGGTTTTGCAACCGGTATCTATAAAGATATTGTCCTGTTTTGGCGGTTTCTCATCGCTTTTATCGCGGGTATGGATTGCCGGCCAGCCAAAAACACCTTTTACAATGCCATTTTTGGTGTGAATATTTACGAGTTTGGAGGGGGCAATCTGATGATCGCTTCCGCCGTTACGTATTACGTAGATTAAACCGTCATCGGTAATGTAATTGACATACCAGGAAATTTCATCAGCGTGGCCTTCAATGACCACCTTATATTTTGCGTCGGGATTGATAACCCCTACGGCGGTACCGTAATTGTCTGTGATAAAACTATCTACATAAGGTTTCAGGTAGTTCATCCAGATTTTTTGCCCTTCCCACTCGTAACCGGTTGGGGCGGCGTTGTTGAGGTATGATTCTAAAAAGTCTAGCGACTTATCGTTTAAAATGCTTTTTGCCATAATTTCATTTTTGCACGAAAGTAAGAATATTCATGTCAAAAGCATAAAGCAATCTGCCTGATTATGTACTTTTGGAATGGTTTTCGATCAGTTAAGAGAAAAATTAAATTTGAAAAACTTAAGCTACCTGTTTTGTCTTTTTTTCTGCGGAATTCTTAGTGCGCAGACGACTCCGGAAGAGGAGGAGCAGGATACCGTACCCGTTTATTATTATGTGGAAGGTGACAGTATTGCGCGCTCTGCGATCTTTCTGGATGATGTGGTGGTACTGGCGCGTTTAAAGTTTAGCGATAACGATGCACGCCGCAGGTATTTAATTTTACGTCGCAAAACCCGAAAAGTATGGCCCTATGCCAAACTTGCAGGGGAGCGGCTCGTTGAACTTAATGCACGCCTGGATGCGATGGATTCTAAGCGGGATCGTAAACGCTATACCAAAATCATTCAGCGGTACGTGGAAGATGAATTTAAAGAAGAACTCAAAAAACTTACCCGTACTGAAGGTCAGATTCTGGTAAAACTTATGTACCGCCAGACCGGGCAAACCACCTTTGAACTGATTAAAAATTATCGTAGTGGTTTAAAAGCTTTTCTGTTAAATACTACCGCGAGCTTTTTTGACATTTCGCTCAAGGAAATCTATGATCCGGTAAATGTGGAAGAAGATTACCTCATTGAAGATATCTTGCAGCGAAGTTTTCAGCAAAAGGTTCTGGAGAAGCAGGATCCGGCAATACCTATAAATTTTCTTGAGTTAACCAATAAGTGGTATAAACCTAAACCAACTCAGGGAATCGATTAACTATGCGTATTCTTAAAGAAAACTGGTTTTACATTGTAGCTGCTCTTATCACACTCATTGGTTTAATTACCGGGAAATTTTTCTTTCTGTTTTTGGTGCTTCCATTTGGTTTTGGTTGGTTTAAAAAGAGTTCAAATGATGAAGAACCGGATTAATTCGGCTAATGATTCGCTTCAGCATGCTTTCGGTTTAAACTGCAATCAGGCATAAGATTTCAATAAAAAAATAAATACCTTTGCCTCTAATAACACCGTTTCCCGTACTATGAGCCAGAAAACGCTGCTTAACGCAAAAGAAATCAATATCATTCTCAATCGTCTGGCCTGTCAACTTATTGAAAATCATAAAGATTTTAAAGAAACGGTTCTTATTGGGATTCAACCCCGGGGAATTTATGTGGCCGAACGCATTAAAAAATTACTACAGGAAGCTTATCAAATAGAGAATATAAAACTGGGTTATCTCGACATCACCTTTTTTAGAGATGATTTTAGAAGGGGCGATAAACCTTTGGAAGCCAATAAAACCCGTATTGATTTTGTGGTCGAAGATAAAAATGTGGTCTTTATAGATGATGTGTTATACACCGGCCGAAGCATTAATGCTGCGCTTACAGCGGTGCAAAGTTTTGGAAGACCCAGAAATGTGGAGCTTCTTACCTTGATAGACCGGCGTTTTAGCAGGCATTTGCCCATACAGCCTACCTACAGAGGGAGACAGGTAGATGCCATCAATGAGGAAAAAGTACTGGTAAAATGGATCGAGAATGGCGGTGAAGATGCCGTTTATCTCGTTAATAAATAGTTCAAATAGAAAGAAATAGAATGAGCGAGCTTAGTGTCAATCACTTACTGGGAATAAAGTACATCACCAAAGCAGATATTGATCTCATTTTTGAAACCGCAGATCATTTTAAAGAGGTTATAAACCGACCGATCAAGAAAGTGCCTTCCCTGCGTGACATTACGATTGCCAATTTGTTTTTTGAAAACAGTACCCGAACCAAGCTATCCTTTGAACTTGCTGAAAAGCGACTTAGTGCCGATGTGATCAACTTTTCTGCGGGGGCTTCTTCTGTAAAAAAAGGGGAAACACTAATAGATACTGTAAACAACATTTTGTCTATGAAAGTAGATATGGTGGTGATGCGGCATCCCAATCCCGGTGCCGGGGTTTTTCTCTCTAAAAATATTAAAGCCAGTATCGTCAATGCCGGCGATGGTGCACACGAGCATCCTACTCAGGCCTTGCTTGATGCCTATTCCATAACCAAAAAGTTAGGAGGGGTTGAAGGAAAGAAAGTCGTGATTGTTGGTGATATTTTACACAGCAGGGTTGCCCTGTCCAACATTTTTGCATTGCAGCATCTGGGCGCAGAAGTGAAAGTGTGCGGTCCCAAAACATTGATGCCTAAATACATCGAATCTTTAGGTGTAAAGGTTGAATTAAACCTGAGAA
>CAYNMH010000009.1:23515-56867 GCA_964398145.1 uncultured Flavimarina sp.
TTGATGCCTAAATACATCGAATCTTTAGGTGTAAAGGTTGAATTAAACCTGAGAAAAGCGCTGGAATGGTGCGATGTGGCCAATATGCTTCGTGTTCAAAACGAGCGGATGGATATCAGCTATTTTCCTTCAACCCGCGAATATACCCAGCAATATGGTCTGGACAAAGAACTGCTTGACTCTCTCAATAAGGAAATCGTGGTGATGCACCCGGGACCTATTAACCGTGGGGTGGAGATTACCAGTGATGTAGCAGACAGTAGCCAGTCTATCATTCTCAATCAGGTTGAAAATGGCGTGGCCATTCGTATGGCTGTGATTTACCTCCTGGCTTCAAAAATTAAACAACAATGATTGTAACCGAAAAAGATACCTATACCATTCTGGCCGACGAAGAAGAGGGTGTAAAAAGCTTTGCTTCTTTCTTAGAATTTATTGTGCCAAAAGCCTATTCTAAAAAGAATCTGGTGATTGATTTGCTTAAATACGAAAAGCTAACTTTAGAGGAACTTTTATTTTTCCTGCCTATTTCAAATGCGCAAAGGGCCGATTCTAAATCTTTTGTGATTGTGAATAAAGCAGTTCACATTGATCGCGTACCCGAAGAACTTATGGTGGTACCCACTTTAGGCGAAGCCAAAGATGTCATTGAGTTGGAAGAAATACAACGGGATCTAGGTTTTTAACTTCGCTTAAGAGGGCTTTTCTTGTTAAACCCCGTGCTTTAGCTTAACTTACCTGAAAAACAAGTGCTATTTTTTAGATGAAGCTTACCATTCTGGGCTGTTATGCAGCCACTCCACGTACGTTTACCAATCCTACTTCACAGGTTCTTGAGATAAGAAACCATCTTTTTCTTATTGATTGTGGTGAAGGCACCCAGGTAGAACTACGCCGGAATAAGGTTAAGTTTTCAAAAATCAAACATATTTTTATTTCGCATTTGCACGGTGACCATTTTTACGGTCTCGTAGGATTAATAAGTACCTTCAGGTTGTTGAATCGTGAAAAGGAATTGCATGTTTATGGGCCTAAAGGTATAAAGGAAGCGATAACGCTTCAGTTGAAACTGGCCAATTCCTGGACGAATTATCCGCTTTATTTCCATGAGCTTGAGAGTAAAGAGCCTCAACTGCTTTTTGAAGACGAAAAGGTTTCCGTAGAAACCATTCCGCTTAAGCACCGCATCTATGCTAACGGATTCTTATTTAAAGAAAAGCCGGGTGAGCGTAAGCTCAATATGAGTGCGGTATTGAAGCAAAAAATCGATGTGGTTTATTATAAAAAGCTTAAACGCGGAATGGATATGACCCTCGAAGACGGAACGGTGATTCCTAATGAAGAACTGACTTTAGACCCTAATCCACCGCGTAGCTATGCGTTTTGCAGCGATACGATTTACAAGCCTGATAATTTACCTCAATTACAGGGAGTGACAGTGCTGTATCATGAATCTACATTTCTGGAAGCTCACGCTAAACTGGCGCAGCCCACAGGGCATTCCACTGCGATTGAAGCCGGCAAAATGGCACGTGATGCCGGAGCAAAGTATCTCATATTAGGCCATTACAGTACGCGATATCCTGATTTGACATTGTTTGCCAATGAAGCTAAAACGGTTTTTGAAAATACGCTAACTGCTGACGACGGGAAGGTTTTCAATTTTAATGAAGACTGAAAGTATATCAGGTCTGAGTAGTCCTAATTAGCAGGATATAATCGGTTTTAATTTATTGTAAAAGATACCGTTCTGCTTTATAACTTTAGGGCATTAACGTAAATTGCCATAAAATACAGTTATGCCCGAAGATTTAAGCGACTACAGAAAATCTTATGAATTTAGTGAGTTAACTCGTGAGCAAAGCGCTTCAGACCCGTTTAAGCAATTTCAAAAATGGTTTGAAGAAGTTGAGCAGGCTCAGGGAATCGATGAGGTCAATGCCATGACCATTTCTACAATAGGTCTTGACGGTTTTCCTAAAAGCCGTGTCGTACTTCTTAAAAGTTATAACCCTGAAGGCTTTGTGTTTTACACCAACTATGAGAGCGAAAAAGGCAGGGCACTCGCTGCAAATCCTAATATGTGTCTTTCTTTTTTCTGGCCAAATCTGGAGCGTCAGGTAATTATAAAGGGAACAGCTGAACGGGTTGATGAAGAGACCTCTACTGCTTATTTTCATTCCAGACCCGAAGGCAGTCAGCTGGGTGCCTGGGTTTCCCCTCAAAGTGCGGTTATTCCTAACCGGCAATTTTTGGAAGAAAGACAGGCCAAATTTGAGAGCGATTTTGCTGATAAAGAAATTCCTAAACCTCCACACTGGGGTGGTTACCGGGTCAAACCCATTTCGTTTGAATTTTGGCAGGGAAGACCAAACCGTTTGCACGACAGGTTATTATATACCCCTTCACAAAACGGCTGGGATTGTAACCGTTTGGCACCTTAAAAATTACAGTTATGAAAACTATTTATCTGGTAAGACATGCCAAATCTTCATGGGAGTATGACCTGGAAGATCATCAGCGTCCCCTTAATGACCGCGGATTGCACGATGCACCGTTAATGGGAGCACATATTCGGGAAAGAATAGAAATGCCTCAGTTAATTCTAAGTAGTGATGCCGTGCGGGCAAAAACAACGGCTTTACTGTATCTTAAAGAATTGGGAATACCTGAAGAAGCCCTCAAATTAGATCACAACTTGTATGATTTTGGAGGAAGCAAACTGGATAAAGTCATAAAATCCTGCGACGATGCTGTAGATCGTTTGATGATCTTTGGCCATAATAATGCATTAACCTATTGGGTAAATCGCTATGGAGATCAGGAAATTGAGAATGTTTCAACTGCAGCCTTTACGGCAATTCAATTTAAATCAAAAAGTTGGTCAGACATAGCAAACGGTAAAACCGTGCTGTATGTGAAACCCAAGCAACTTAAATAAATAGATGGACAACAGAGTAGATATGTCAAACCTTCAGGCAGATGAGTCCCGATATATAAACCGTGAAATCAGCTGGCTTCAGTTTAACGCTCGGGTGTTACAGGAAGCTGCTGATGAAACAGTGCCTCTTATAGAACGCCTGCGTTTTGTGGGTATTTTTTCAAACAATCTCGATGAATTTTTCAAAGTGCGTTATGCCACTGTAAAGCGAATTGTAGAAGCAGGTAAAAAGGGTAGAAGGGCTCTGGGCGTGTATGCGGCAGATGAATTGCTGGAAAAGATTACGAAAATCGTAATCAGGCAGCAGGAAGAAAGTTTGAACATTCTCGATGATATTCATCAACGACTCAAAGAAGAGGGTATTTATGTGATTAAGGAAAATGAAGTGCATTTTCCGGAACATTCAGAATATATTAAAAACTTTTTTACAGAAAAGGTAAGTCCGGCGCTGGTAACGATCGTCCTTCGTGATGATCTTGAATTACCGCGCATTCAGGATTTGGAAGCCTATTTAACTATCAAAATGCGTAAAAAAGGCGTAAAAAAGCCCATTTATGCTCTGGTAGAAATACCTAGCGAATTGGATCGTTTTGTAGTGCTTCCACAGGTAGATGGTGTGGATTATATCATGCTTCTGGATGATTTGATCCGATATAATCTGGATTCGGTATTCAGTATTTTTGAATACGAAGATATTTCGGCTCATATGATTAAAATAACCCGGGATGCCGAGTTGGATCTGGAGTCTGATCTGGGCAAAAGTTTTATTGAAAAACTTTCTAAAAGTGTAAAAGGTAGGGAAGATGCGGAACCGGTACGCTTTGTATACGACCAGACCATAGATGATGCAACGCTTCAGTTTTTATTGACCAAACTAGGAATTGAGCAGTCAGACAGTATTATTCCCGGCGGGCGTTACCATAACCGAAAGGATTATATGGATTTCCCGAGTCTGGGCAGAACCGATCTGCTCTACGCGAAACAAAAGCCTTTGCTTATAAATGGCATCAGTCTTAATGACAGTATGTTTAAGCGCGTAGCTGAAAAGGACTTTCTGCAATATACCCCTTATCATACGTTTGCTTATGTGATCAAATTCTTAAGGGAAGCAGCTTTAGATCCTAAGGTGAAGACCATTAAAATAACTATTTACCGTCTTGCAAAGCTGAGCCATGTGGCCAGTGCGCTCATTAACGCTGCCAAAAACGGGAAAGAAGTAACTGTGCAGATTGAATTGCGCGCCCGCTTTGATGAAGAATCTAATATGCGCTACGCGAAACAAATGCAGGACGAAGGCGTGAGGTTAATTTTTGGAGTACCGGGGCTCAAGGTGCACAGCAAAGTTTGTGTGATTGAGCGCCAGGAGGGATCCCGACTTAAACGTTATGGTTTTATAAGCACCGGTAACTTCAACGGAATGACCGCTCGTATTTATACAGACTACACCTTATTTACAGCCAATAAGCAAATTTTAAAAGATTTAGCCAAGCTGTTCAATTTCTTCGATACCAATTATATCGTAAACACCTATCAGCACCTTATCATTTCACCTCATTATGCCCGAAATACCTTTTATAAACTCATTGATAACGAAATCAAGAAAGTTAAAGGCGGTGGCAAAGGCTACATAAGGCTGAAGTTAAACAGTATGTCTAATTACGCGATAATTGACCGGTTGTATGCGGCAAGTCAGGCAGGTGTAAAGATAGATCTTATCATTAGAGGCGTTTGTTGCTTAATACCCGGAGTAGAAGGGATGAGTGAAAATATTGAACTGATCAGTGTAGTAGATAAGTTTTTAGAACATCCCAGGGTTATGATTTTTGGCGAAGAAGGAGAGGAGAAGGTGTTTATATCGTCTTCAGATTGGATGACGCGCAATCTAGATAACCGGGTAGAAGTAACCTGCCCTATTTATGATGAAGATATTAAGCAGGAAATTATTGAGACCTATACCATTTGCTGGAATGACAATGTAAAAGCACGCCAGATCACAGCGGCACAGGACAACGCCTATCGAAAAAATGATGAAGCACCGCTGAGATCTCAGTTTGCCACCTATGACTATTATTTAAATAAACTCGACTGATTTATGCTCCAACTAAAGAAATATGGTGCTATAGATATTGGTTCAAACGCAATACGGCTTTTAGTAGCCAATGTAATCGAATCTGATGGGAATGATCCTGTTTTTAGAAAAAACTCTTTGGTCCGGGTTCCCATTCGGCTCGGGGCAGATGTTTTTAAAGAAAAGCGTATCTCTGAAGAGAACATTACCCGGATGATTGATACCATGGAAGCATTTAAACTATTAATGCGTTCACATAAAGTTACCGAGTACCGGGCCTGCGCTACCAGTGCCATGCGGGAAGCAGAAAATGGGGAAGAAGTCGTTAAAATCATTCGTAAGAAAACCGGAGTTCAAATCAACATCATCAACGGCAATGACGAAGCAGCGATTATTGCCAATACCGATTTGCAATCCCTAATCACTTCAGACCGGTCCTATTTGTATGTGGATGTGGGTGGAGGAAGTACTGAATTTACTCTTTACAGCGGTGGTGAAGTTACGGCATCCCGTTCTTTTAAACTCGGAACAGTGCGTATTCTGGAAGGTCTGGTAGGGCATACGGTATGGGAAGAAGTAGAACTGTGGATCAAAGAAGTGACTAAAGGTCATACGAAAATCGACCTGATAGGTTCTGGCGGAAACATCAATAAGATTTTTAAACTTAGCGGTAAAAAAGAAGGCAAACCTCTTACGTATTTTTATATGGTAAGTTTTTATGAATTTCTACAGTCATATACCTATGAAGAACGGGTAATTGAATTGGGCCTAAATCTCGACCGCGCAGATGTAATCATACCTGCTACGCGCATTTATCTTTCTGCAATGAAGTGGAGCAGGGCTAAGAATATTCACGTCCCTAAAATAGGGTTGTCAGATGGCATTATAAAATCGCTCTACAACGATAAAAGACAGGTTGTATAGTAAGAAACTAAAATTTATAGTAATATTGTGCGCCCAACTTACTGAACTTCAATAAACCTAAAACATTAATTATGAAAAGACTTTTACTTGGAATTGTACTCCTTTTCGCAGCAAGCACCTATGCTCAGGGCGTGAGATATGGAGTTAAAGCGGGTCTTAATTTTTCTACATTGCAAGGAGATGTTTTCGAAGAGGCATCTGGGCGTTATGGTTTTGCAGCGGGCTTTTTTGCACAAATACCGTTAAGTGGAGCTTTAAAATTTCAGCCTGAAATTTTATATTCCGGGCAGGGTATTAAGCCTAATTCGCTTCCGGGAAGTGTTTATGCAGAACGCGCTGAATTAGACTATTTACAAATGCCTTTATTACTTAGTTTAAATGCCGGTAAAGCTTATTTCCAACTTGGACCACAGTTAGGTCTGGGGATATGGAATTCTTTTAATGCTGAGACTTATAAAAATTACGATATTTCCGCTTTAGGTGGAATTGGATATCAGATACTTGATGGATTGTCTTTAGAGGTACGTTACAGCTACGGTTTTCTTGACGTTGTTAACACTTCTGCTGAAGGTAAAAACAGTTACTTCGCAGTAATGGCTGCATACCGTCTGTAAATACTAAAATTTGAATTTTAAAAAAAGGAAGTTGTGTTCTCAACTTCCTTTTTTTTCGTCTACCCATGAACGGTTTGATCTTTACCTAAGTCCTTCATAATTTCAGCTTCATAGGTCAAAAGCTCGTCCCATTTATTATTGACTTCGCTTTCTTCACCATATTTCCGAGCAAATCCTAAAAACATCGTATAGTGATTAGCCTCGCTCACCATCAAATTGTGATAAAACGTGCGCAATTCAGGATCTTCAAGTTCTTTAGATAATAGCCGGAAACGTTCACAGCTTCGGGCTTCTATGAGTGCTGCATAAAGTAGGCGATGCACCAGTTGGGTTGTTCTGCTTCCACCCTTAGGAAAAAACTGAAGTAATTTATTTACATATAAATCTTTTCGGTCGTGTCCCAGAGTTTTTCCACGAGCAATTATTTTGTCGTGAACCAGTTTAAAATGACTGATTTCCTCCTTTACCAAAGCTGTCATTTCCTGAACAAGATCAGTGTACTCCGGGAATGAAACGATTAATGATATAGCGGTAGAAGCTGCTTTTTGTTCACAAAAAGCGTGATCGGTCAAAATATCATCGATATTCATTTCTACAATATTGACCCATCTGGGGTCTGTGGGTAATTTAAGTCCAAGCATCAGATATCAAGATCAAAGGTTTTTCGTAAAATTTCAAGATCCGGGTTTTTGTCTTTCAATTTCTCGTATTTTTCACGGGTAGTATACGCGTATTTTCGTTCTGCGGACTCGTTAACCGTAATCGCTACTGTAATGTCGTAGTTGCGCAATTTCCGTTTTAAAAACTCCAGAAGGCCTCCCTGTGCGCGTTCCAGTTCAATCTTCATCGTTTCATTAGGAAATTCCAGATGAATGGTAGTACCTTCAAGGGTAGGGGTATCTGTTTCCAGATTGGAAGCCAGAATTTTTTCTCCTTTTTTCTGCAAGCGGGCGACGTACTCTTTCCACGCTG
This sequence comes from uncultured Flavimarina sp., assembly GCA_964398145.1. GTDB lineage: Bacteria > Bacteroidota > Bacteroidia > Flavobacteriales > Flavobacteriaceae > Leeuwenhoekiella. The sequence goes on from CAYNMH010000009.1 coordinate 31,035, forward strand.
CCTGCATTGCGATCTCGGTAAAAGCTTCACGCGGAAGTTTACTGGCGTCTACTTCTTCTACAATTTGTTTCTCAAGAATTTCCTTTTTGCGTTTAAGACCCTTTAGCGAAAGCCCGGAAACTACTTTTTTAGCAGGAACTGAGATGGGTTCTTGTGGAAGCGGCTTTTCAGCAGGAATCTTAGAAACTTCCCGGTCGAGTACTTCTTCCGCCGGATTCTGCGGTTCCTTGGAGGCAGCTACTTTTTCAGGGGCCTGCCTGGCAACCGGCGCGGCATTTTTAAAGTAACTGGCAGGGATTATGAAATCACGGGCTTTTTTTTTTCTCCATCAAAGGTGATAGAGGCGAGCTGCATTAGGCAAAGTTCAACCAAAAGCCGGGGGTTACGACTGGTGCGGTACTTTAAATCACATTCATTGGCTTTATCAAGAGCCTGCATCAGGAAAGCTGAACTGGCTTTTTCCGCTTGCTCTTTGTATTTTTTCTGCGTGCCTTCACCCACTTCCAGTAAAGCTATGGTTGCTGCATTTTTACAGACCATCAGATCTCTAAAATGTGTTGCTAAACCGGCAATAAAGTGATGCCCGTCAAAACCTCTTGATAAAATCTCATTAAAATTCAGCAACAGTTGCGGAATGTTGTTTTCAAGCAACAGATCGGTTATTTCAAAATACGTATCGTAGTCGAGAACATTCAGATTTTCGGTAACAGCAGCACGGGTAAGGTTGTCTCCGCAAAAACTCACCACACGGTCAAAGGTAGAGAGGGCATCACGTAAAGCACCATCAGCTTTTTGCGCGATGATGTGCAATGCTTCCTCTTCTGCGGTAATACCTTCCTGTTTTGCGATATCCACAAGATGCTCCCGTATATCGGCTACTGTAATTCGTTTAAAGTCAAATATTTGACAACGAGACAGAATCGTAGGGATTATTTTGTGTTTTTCGGTAGTTGCAAGGATAAAAATGGCGTGCTTTGGTGGCTCTTCCAGGGTTTTTAAAAATGCATTAAAGGCTGCGGATGAGAGCATATGCACCTCGTCAATGATATAGACCTTATAGTTTCCTACCTGAGGTGCGATACGTACCTGATCAATCAGGTTCCGTATATCGTCGACTGAATTATTGGAAGCCGCATCCAATTCAAAAATATTGAATGCATAATCTTCATTTTCATCTACAACTTCGTCTGCTTCCTGATTTATTTTTTTGGCCAAAATACGAGCACAGGTAGTTTTACCTACTCCTCGCGGTCCGGTAAACAGTAAGGCTTGAGCAAGGTGGTTGTTCTTAATAGCGTTTTCCAGCGTGTTTGTAATAGCCTGCTGTCCCACGACGTCTTTAAAAGTCGCCGGTCTGTATTTTCGGGCTGATACGATAAACTGTTCCACCAATGTGTTTTTTGAAAGAAAATCTATTTATTGAAAATGGCTCAGGGGCAAATATACTTATACCTCAGGCAATATGCATAAGTATGTATAGTTTTTCCCGAAGTATTATCAACAATACGTGTAAAACCGGCAATTATATTGAGGGCAGGGAAATAAATAAAACTGTACTTTTGCGGCAAGCAGACCGCCTTATCGCTTTAAAGTTGTTTTACAAATTTAAGGAGGAAAGTCCGGACACCATAGGGAGGCATAGCGGCTAACGGCCGTCTGGCTTTTAAAGTCAAGGACCAGTGCAACAGAAAGGATGTACAGGTAATGCTGTAGTGAAATCAGGTAAACTCTATGCGGTGCAATGTCATGTATACCGGCAGTTAAGTGTTTCCCGCGCGATGCCGGAGGGTAGGCAGATAGAGCGTTTGAGTAATCAAAAGCCCAGATAAATGATAAGGTATTACTTAGGTAAGAACAGAATCCGGCTTACAGGTCTGCTTTTTATTGATTTTCTATAAAAAGATTCGCCCAGTCAATGGCTTCTTTTAATGTTCCAAAAATACGGGTACTTTTGGTCATAAAGTTTTTCTCAAATTGTGCGGTTTGCATTTTTGAAGCAGTTTCAGTTACAATAGCAACTCCTTTCATATTTTCATTTCCTGTGCAATTGAGGTAATCGATGGGGTTGACATTAAAGTCGTATTTGCGATTAGAAATGTATATATACGGTTCTGTTCTTCCGTAATATTCTTCTAAAATAACCAGCACTTCATCAAATAATTCGCGGGTAAGGTAACAGCCATCCTTAACCTCAGAAATAACATAATTTGGAGCGCAGGTAAGTTTTGTGAAACTCAATTCATATTTTTTTACATTAGCAGTCATTGGGTGAAAACTGAAAATTAATTATCCAATAGGGAGTCCTGATTTTGAAAAATGCTAAAAGCACTCCCTCCATATTTTCGCATTTCACTAAAGTTACTACTATTTTGTAAATCAGTGTGTTTACTGTGTTCAATTATTAGTGAACCTTCCGAAGTCAACATTTCTTTATCAAAAACTAAATCTATAATTTGTTGAAAAAGGCTGTCGTCAAAATCATAGGGAGGATCTGCAAATATGATATCAAATTGGGCCGTTTCCCGCTTTAAAAAATCATAAACATCAGTTTTTATCACCTCTATAGGCATTTCTAAGGTTGCAGCAGTTTCCTGGATATATTTAATACAGCCTGCGTGGGCATCTACAGCCGTTATATTTTGAACTCCTCTAGAGGCAAACTCGTAGCTTATATTTCCGGTACCGGCAAAAAGATCTAAAACTTTTAGTGTACTCAATTGATATCGGTTCCTAAGAATATTAAACAACGATTCCTTAGCCATATCGGTAGTAGGCCTTACCGGTAGCTTCTTAGGGGCAATGAGCCGCCTACCTTTATGTATTCCGCTAATTATTCTCATTGGGTCAACGTATATTGAAGGTACGATCGTTTTAGAATGTCAGGTATCAAAGTATGGTCAACTAAGTTTACATGCCTGACATATTCAAAAATCAGTTTGTAAATTTCATCATCTTCAGAGGTTACACCATACAGAAAAATGGGATTAATCTCAGGATCTAACTGCAGTTGCTCATAACAGTAGAAAATATAATACACACAATCTGCAGCATTTTCATAGTTAAACCGATTATTCAATACCAACTGATCTTCTTTTTTAGCAAGAACTGCGAGGGCGGCTTTAGATATGTGAATATGAACCTCCTTTCCTGATCCTGAATTTACCGGCTTAGAAAGAACCGATTTTAAAAATACGGTTTGACTGTGGTAAAAGGTAAAGCTGCCAAAGTGATCAAAAAAGAAATTATTGATGTTTGAAAAGGGAATGTAAACATTTATAAAACCATGATTTTCCAACTCATCAAAAACAGTAAAGTCTGTTTTTAAGATTTTTGTATTGAATTTTAAATAGTCGGCCAGGTTGTGTTGATCAAACAAAGCTTCAGGAACCCAGGTAAATAATTCATTATCATAAATGATAACGACCTCTTTGAAGCTGTTATTTAAATGTGGAAGGGCGCCAAATACTTCCTTTAATTTAACTAAGACCTGCTCTGGAGCAAAATTTTGACCGAAATCAAAAGTGTCTGAATCGAAAATAGATGAATCGACATCGTTTTGGATATAAAAAGAAAATCCATCCAGGCTGACCTGGATGGATAGTATATGATTTTCAGGATCTTGAAGATTTTTACTCATCCGCATCCCCGTAACTCTTAGGCCAGTTACCGGCTGTTTTAACTTCAGTCATAGAACCAACTGTAAGATAAGCACCATTAACACCTTCAACAGATACCACCTGCTTTTCTTTATTTACAAAGTCCTTAGGCTGATCGGCTAGGAGAATATCTTTAGAAACTTTAGCTTCAAAAACCGGGATAGGCACATCGCTTTTCAATATTGTACCTGCTTCCATTTCAAATTTAGCATCTGCAACAGGGCCAGGAACATTCATCATCGTTTTGTAACGATCGGTTCCCTGGAAGAGCGAATCTTTCACAGAGCGGAAACCAAGAGTGTCTATAATAGTAATTTCTTTGTTAGTATCTACACGGTAACGTCTGGTTAGTTCTTCATCAAGTACTAAAGTATCGCGACGCTCAGTCAAAACAAACTCTGCAGTATCAATAAATTCAATTAATTGGTTAAAGTCTTTTGCAAACTTTCCGGTTAGCTGTTTGTAAGCTAATTGAGACTTTTGAATGTCTTTTAATTTGTTAACCGCTTTTTGGTAACGAACAACTTTGAGTTCATTAAACTTAACTTCTCCATAAACAGAGTCAAAAAGTAAATATCCCAATACCCCGATCACTACCCAAAGTACTAACTGAATTACTATTTTCATTCGATGTGTGGTTTTAAATTTTATTAAGGTTAGTAGCAAATCTACAATTTTTTTTTAATCGTTAAAGGATATCAGGCTAAATTTCCTTAGTATCTTTACCCTCAAGATTACCAGACATGAAGCTAGACGAGCACTCATTTTACAAGCTTTTACTTCAGGATTTCCCTTTTCAACCCACTACAAAACAGAACCTTTTGCTGATGCAGTTAAGTGGTTTTTTATTTGATTCAAAAAAGGATAATTTGTTCGTTTTGAAGGGTTATGCCGGTACCGGAAAGACTACACTTATAGGTACTTTAGTCAAAAATTTATGGCGCATTCGGATGTCTTCCATCCAAATGGCACCTACCGGAAGGGCTGCAAAAGTAATCTCTGGATATAGTGAGCAACCAGCCCAGACCATTCACCGAAAAATCTATTACCCTAAAAAAGAACGTGGAGAAGGGGTGTCTTTCACCCTGCAACGCAATAAGCATCGCAATACGCTTTTTATTGTAGATGAAGCCTCGATGATTTCAGATAATGCCTCAGAATCCAAACTTTTTGAAAACGGTTCGCTTCTTGACGATCTCATGCTCTATGTGTATAGCGGTCACAATTGCAGATTACTGCTTATAGGTGACGAGGCGCAGTTACCACCCGTAAAAATGGAATTAAGCCCCGCTCTGGACACGCAAAATCTGGGATTGCAGTTTAACAAAACGATCAAAAGCATTGAGCTGGATGAAGTCATGCGACAGGCCGAAACCAGTGGTATTTTAAAAAATGCAACCCGCATTAGGGAGTTTATGAATGAGGGTCTTTATGAAGACTTTAAATTTGATTTAAGCAACCAGACCGATGTCGTACGCCTTATTGACGGGCACGAGATTATGGATGCACTGGGCGATTCGTACCGCGAGTATGGCAATGAAGGAACAGCGATAATTGTTAGATCTAATAAACGGGCTAACCTGTATAATCAGCAAATACGCTCCCGTATTTTGTTTAAGGAAGAGGAAGTGAGCGCCGGTGACTACTTTATGGTGGTCAAAAATAATTATTTTTGGCTTGAAGCTAAAAGTGATGCAGGTTTCATCGCAAATGGGGATATTATTGAGATTCTGGAGATTTTTAGTATTAAGGAATTGTATGGTTTCCGCTTTGCGGAAGTAAAAGTGCAAATGACCGATTACCCAAATTTACCTGCTTTTGAAACCGTTCTTTTACTCGACACGCTCACCTCAGAAACGCCTTCCTTATCCTATGAAGAGTCTAACCGACTTTATCAGGAAGTGATGATGGATTATCAGGAGGAAACATCAAAGTATAAGAAATTTCTAAAGGTTAAAAACAACAAATACTTCAACGCATTACAGGTTAAATTTTCCTATGCCATTACCTGTCATAAATCTCAGGGCGGGCAATGGGACACCATTATGGTAGAGCAGCCGTATTTACGGGACGGTATGAACAAAGATTATTTGCGATGGCTTTATACCGCGGTTACCCGTGCACAGAAAAAGCTGTATCTTATAGGTTTTAAAGACGAAATGTTTTTAGAAACTTAATTTTATGGATCTCGTAGTAAGTATAAGTTTAGGTATTGGTCTTGCCGCTGCCGCAGGTTTCCGAATTTTCCTGCCCCTTTTGGCTCTTAGTATCGCGACATATCAGGGATGGATTGATTTAAATGAAAACTGGCTCTGGCTGGGCAATTGGCAAACTCTGGTTTTGCTGGCTATTGCAACCGTCCTTGAGATAATGGCTTACTATATTCCCTGGTTTGATAATGCACTAGATACCCTTGCCGTGCCTCTGGCAACGATTGCCGGCACAATCTTATTTTTTGTGACTTTGGGAGATTTTGAACCCTGGGTTTCATGGTCACTGGCCATCATAGGGGGCGGTGGTACCGCCGGGTTTATTGCCGGTTCTACAGCCACAGCCCGCGCAGCATCAACAGCAACTACCTTTGGCTTTGCAAACCCCGTCTTCTCGACACTTGAAGCGGTTTTTTCAACTATACTTTCGGTTCTTGCTCTTATATTTCCTATTCTTGCGGTTATTCTGGTAATGTATCTGGTGTACAAACTCATTCAGTTTTTTAAAAAGCGTAAGGCTAAAACATCCACACGATCTTAATTTTTTATGAAAGAAAAACTTACAACAATAGCCATGATTCCTGCGCGATACGAAGCCAGCAGATTTCCCGGTAAACTGATGCAGGATTTAGAAGGCAAACCGGTAATTGTGCGTACCTATGAAGCGGCAGTCGCTACAGATCTTTTTGATCAGGTATATGTGGTGACTGATAGTGATGAAATTAAAGCCGCTGTCGAGCATGTGCAGGGTAACGTTATAATGAGTGTTGCAAATCATGCTTGCGGTAGTGACCGAATTGCAGAAGCTGTAGCAAACCTGGATATAGATATTGTAGTAAATGTGCAGGGAGATGAACCGTTTACTAACAAAGAAGACTTGGCTAACGTGCTTCAGGTATTTTATGAGAAAGATGCGCAATCTGTTGATCTTGCCTCTCTCATGACTCCGATGACTGAGCAGCGTGAAATTGAAAATCCCAACAATGTAAAGGTTATAGTTGATGAGAATAACTTTGCGCTGTACTTTTCGAGGGCACCTATCCCATATCCCAGAGACCGCGACATTAAGGTGACTTATTTTAAACATAAAGGTATTTATGCCTTTAGAAAACAAGCCGTTATCGATTTTGCTAAATTACCTATGCGTAGCCTTGAAGCGGTCGAGAAAATTGAAGCCATACGCTATTTGGAATACGGTAAACGAATTAAGATGGTTTATTCTGACAGTCCGGCGATTGGTATTGATACCCCGGAAGATTTGGAAGAAGCACGAACTATTTTAAAAAAGCAGAACATTTGAAACGCTTTATAGCAAGAAAACTGTATTATTTTTTAGGATGGAAGGTAAAAGGTCATTTCCCTGAAGAGGTAAAGAAAATGGTGATTATTGCTGCACCCCATACAAGCTGGCATGACTTCTATATGGGGCTTTTATTTCGAAGTGTAATCGATGTAAAAATTAATTTTCTGGGGAAACGGGAGTTGTTTCGATGGCCTTTTGGCTGGTATTTTAGAAAAGTAGGAGGAACTCCGCTAGACCGAACTTCCGGCCAAAAAAAGGTTTCTGCAATCGCAAACCTCTTCGAAGAACATGAAATCTTTAGACTCGCCCTTTCGCCTGAAGGTACCCGCAAAAAAGTAGATGAGTGGAAAACCGGTTTTTATTTCATCGCTCTCGAAGCCAAAGTACCTATACTCCCCATAACTATGGATTTTGGAATGAAGCAGCATCATATAGGCAACTTGTTTTATCCAACCGGAAACCTTCAGAACGATTTAAAAGTACTTCAAGCCTTTTTTAAAGGTGTGGAAGGTAAGATTCCTGCCAACAGCTGACGAAATTTTATGCCAAAATTTGCATAATATCTTTTTTCGAATTAGCTAATCTTAAGTTAAAAAAATCAATGATTTTAATTATAAATAACTGATAATCAGTGTTTATTTAATTTCGTAATGGTTAATTAAATTTTAATGTGAAAACCTCGTAGCCTGTGTATTCGTATCTATGCTAAACACTTAATTTAAATTAACAACTTATGAGAACGAAAAATTTTTTATTTCTAGCCCTATTGGGATCTTTTGCATTTATATCTTGTAGTGATGATGACAGCGATGATATGCCACCGATGGGAGAATCAGCTAATCTGTATGCAACTTCCCACGCTAATGGTAACGTAACCCGTTACAATCTTACTGCTAATGAGGTGACTACTTTTAATACATCAGCCTCAGACTCTGAAGGTATTTATGTTTCACCGGAAGACGACAGCTTTACTATTGCTGCAAGAGGAATGACTCAAACTTCTATTCAGACTTACGTAGGTATAAGTGATATTATTGAGGCCAGCATTAATCTAAATATAGAATTTTCAAGTCCTTCAGTTTTACAGAACCCACGTGATATAGCCGTTAATGGTAACTTTTATGTAGTGGCAGACAGTCAGAACGCAGATGCCGGACGGTTTTTTGTTTTCGAAAAATCTAATGGAAATTTTACATTGAGTCGAACTATTACTACAGATTTTGCCGTTTGGGGGATTGAATTTATTGGTAATGACTTATATGCAGTGGTAGATATGACTAACGAGCTTGCTGTATTTACTAACTTCTTAGGTGGTAATACTTCAGATGCTACTATTAGTGCTTCTAAGCGTATTGCAATAGAAGGAATCGTTAGAACTCACGGAATTGCCTACGACGGTAGTACAATGATTATGAGTGATATAGGTGCCGCTTCAGGAGGGAATTTTGATACCGATGGAGGTTTCCACGTTATTACTGATTTTATGTCTAAGTTCAATTCCGTAGCAGATGGAGGAACCTTAGCAGTAGGTCAGCAAATTCGTTACGCAGGTTCTGCAACACTTATGGGTAACCCGGTAAACGTTGAATATGATGCCGAATCAGATACTGTATTTGTTGCCGAGTTGGCTAATGGCGGCGGTAGAGTTCTTGCATTTAGCGATGTTTCTACAGAAGGGGGCGGTAACGCAACTCCTGCTATAAATAATAGCCTTACAGGAGTATCTTCTTTATATTTTTATAGAGATTAAACACTAGTTGAAAATATCAATTGAAAAAGGGCGACTTTAGGTCGCCTTTTTTATTTGATAAATCGAAAATAGTCAGGTTGAAATTCGAGAAGCGAAAAATTAAACTGATCTTTTAGATAATGAAGCGTTTCTATGCTGTAAAAAAAGCTGTGCGTGTAATCATTTTTATACCACCAATCTTCAAAACGAACCACATCGGGTAACAACTGTGTTTTACAGTACAGACTGCCACCGTTTTTAAGCATGTTATAAAGCTTTTGAAAAGAGGAAGAGGGATTGTGAAAATGCTCTATAACTTCACAGCAAATAATGTAATCGTACTTGCGACTTAAGACCTCTGGCCTGTTGTCAAAAAATGGATCGAAAGATTCAACTGAAAAATTTTCAGTTTGGAGTAGCTGACTTAGAACCGGGTTCGGACCCGAACCAAAATCAAGTCCAACTTCAGTGGTACTATGGTTCTTCCGTATGGCTTCTATTAACGGGTTTAAAAACTGGATATAACCTTGATTATCTTCAGAGTTTTTGTGTTTATCATATCGTTGCTTCTCCGATGGGGCAGAGGGTAAATCAATCGTATCTAAAAAAACCGATGCACAATGCGTGCACCGGTTATAAGTTCTGTTCTGAAAGTTTCCAAAAAAAGTAGCGGGATGTTTGCACAGGCTACAGTTCATAAACCTGAAGAAATTAATACAGTGTTTTAAGTTTTTTCAGTTTCGCTTTCCAGATTTCCAATGTTTTCTTGTGTTCTGCAATATTCTTATGCACTTCTTTTACCATTGGGTTATCATCCGGTACATGCTGAAAGAATCCCAAATTATTTTCCAGCTGATTGATTTCGGCCTTGACTTCATCAATCTTTTTGGTTATAAAGTAACGCTCTTTATTGAGTGCCTGATTTCCATCTTCATCAGCAATTGCAGCAACCCGGTTATCATATTTAATCAATTCTGACTCCTTACGGCTAAGGTCTAATTTTTTAAATAAGCCATCTAAAACTTTATTAAAATCCTGCTCGATGTTCTTCTTGGAATGAGGAACTCTTCCCGTATCCTTCCATTCTTTAATAACGGCCTTGATGGTTTTCAGGTCTTCTTCTGGTTCTCCGCTAAGTTTAAGCTGTTTTACTTTATCAAGTAAAGCATTTTTATCCTCCAGATTGGTTTTTTCTTCTTCCAGAGTTTCTTTTTTCTCAGCGTGTAATTTATCGAAAAAGTGATTGCAGGCTTTTTTAAAGCGTTTCCAGATTTTATCACTGTCTTTACGGGGTACGTGACCTATTTTTTTCCAATCGGCCTGAATGCGCTTCATCAGGTCAATCGTTGCCTTGATGTCTTCGTTATCCTTATTATCTTCAGCAATTTTAATGAGCTCCATCTTTTTTTCCAGATTGGCATACTGCTCCTTTTTCTGGTCTTTGTAAAAGCCATTTTTAGCACGATTAAATTCGCGGGTGGCTTTTTTAAATGCCTTCCAGATTGGTTCATTATCCTTGCGGGGTACTTTACCAATCTTAAAGAACTGGTCGCGCAGTTCGTTAACCATTTTCATTTGCCTTTGCCAGTCGCGATGGTTAGAAGCTGGTTTTTCTACCACGTCTTGAATCCCAGCAATCACTTTTTGCTTTTTCTCCAGATTTTCTTCGTGAACCTTATCGATATTTTTAAAATATTCCTGCCGGGCATCATGGATTTTACGGGTCGCAGCGCTAAATTTTTCCCAGATTTCCTCCCGGTATTCGCGGGAAACAGGACCTACTTCTTCCTTCCAGATTTTATGAAGCATTTGAAGTTCTTTAAAGGCCCGGTTTACATCAGGTTCATTAGTGAGCTCTTCTGCCTGCTCAATAAGTTTAAGTTTTTTATCGAGATTTTCTTTAAAATCTTTATCCCTAAACTCGCGGTTTAGGTGTAAAAAATCATAAAAGTTTTCGATGTGATGATGGTAGTTATTCCATACCAAATTGTACCGATCGCGAGGTATATTTCCTGCATTGCGCCAGCGCTCCTGAATATCTTTAAACTTCTCAAAAGTAGTGTTGATGCTATCCTCACCACCCAATTCGTTTTTAAGCTCTTTTAGCTCCTCTATAAGCGCATTGCGGGTTTCCAGATTCGCGTTAAGATCCTTGGGCAAACTCTGATAATACTGGTTGCGCTTGTCACGATACTCAAAATAGAGAGAATTAAACTCTTTTTTTAACGGACTGTAATACCGGAAATCGATGATATTACCACCATCTTCCAGAAAGCGCTCTTTAGCTTCTTCCTGCTCATCTTCAAATTTGGATATAAAAGATGCGCGCAACTCAGAAACGTGTTCTTTAATTGCCTGAATTTTATGATTGTTGAGCAAATATTTGAACTCTTTAATGAGTTGTTCTTTGCTCATCTTCTCATAATCTTTCTTGGGAATACTGTGACGTTCCGCTACAGTTTCATCTTCGCTGTCTTCATTAAGGGCATCATCCAGGTCGTCTGAATTTTCATCCTCATCCGCATCCTCTTCTGCCAGAAATTCCTCGTCCTCTTCTTCGGCTTCGCCTTCAGGTTTTTTGGCCTCTTCAATCGTATCGACTGACTCAATAACGAGTTCGTCCTCCTGAGTTGATGTGGATTCAGGTTCAGACTCCTCTACATCTAAAGCCTCAGCTTCTTCAAGAGCCGCATCATCACTATATTCTTCCACCTCTTTGGGCTCATTGACCTCTTTTGCATCCTGGATAACCTCAATAGATTCAGTGACCAATTCATCATCAACAGGAGTCTCCTGAGTATTTTTTTGATCTTTTAAATCTGAATTCTTGGGTTGATCTTCGGTTGCTTTTTGATTGCGTTCTTCCGGTTTATTGTTCGGTTCTGACATCTGTTTCAATGTTAAAGTTCATTCCAGTTTAAAAAACGGAAAGATTGAAAAGTAATAGAAATCAATCTCTCGTCCACACTTCCTGTGGGCCGGTAGTTGTGCCAGCACAGGTAATTTTCTCTGTGGTTAAAGATACCATTAACTAGGCAAACGGCAAGTTATTCGGTGAGGGAATACTGCAAGTTGCATTCGCCTGGATATCAAGTGCCGCTTAGATACCTAACGCAAAAAACGGAGGTATGTTTTAAAATAGTGTGTTATTTCCAGATACGCCAGGCCGCTTCAGCCTGCAACTTAAGCATAGCGTAACCGTTTGAAGTAATGGCACCCTGCTCACTTCCATTTTTAAGGAATTGTGTCATTTCCGGGTTGTATACCAAATCATAGAGCAGGTGTTTAGGAGTAAGCTGTCTGTATGAAATTTTTGGGCATTCGGTAACCCGGGGAAAGGTTCCCAGTGGGGTGGTATTTACTAGGAGTGTGTGTCTGTTGAGTAGGGCAGGAGTAAGCTCATCGTAGGAGAGCTGACCTTTTTTAGGATTTCGGGAAACATATTTAAATGAAATATCTTCAAGTTCCAGTGTATATGCGACGGCCTTAGATGCACCCCCGGTTCCTAAAATAAGTGCACATTTATGATTTTGCTTTTTAAGAAACGGCTGAAGGGATTTGCGGAAACCAATATAATCTGTGTTGTAACCTTTTAGTCTCCCATTATTGAGCTTTTTAATGACATTTACAGCGCCTATAGCACTCGCGTGCTTATTCATCTCGTCCAGGTAAGGGATAATAGTTTGTTTGTACGGAATAGTCACATTAAAACCCAGGCATTCTGTATCATCCTGCAACAGGCTGCGTACCTCTGCTAGAGTCTGGCAATCAAAATTGACATACGTAGCGTCAATCTCATTTTTTTCAAATTTTTCGGTGAAATATTTTCTGGAGAACGAATACTCAATGTTTTTACCAATGAGACCAAATTTTAGCATAAGCGTTTGGGGTTCTTTTAATGACATGCCAATTTATTAAAAAATTTGAGTAAAAGTGGACATTTTTTTTAAATCATACCCGGGTGTTTTCCCCGTATTTGCTCAGAGCGATAACGGCTACTACTCCTAATAGGATGAATAACGCCGCCGCGATATTAGCTGCAGAAAAAGTATCGGGCAGGTATCGGTCATAATTCTTGAGAATAGGATCGCCCACCCGGTCAAATAATATAGCGCCCTGACTGTTTTGTTCAAATACGGGGGTTTTCCAGGGCCAGACGACTCCCAAAGATCCGGTTATAAAGCCGATGATGCCTGCATTTGTTTCATTTTTATAATGTTTCAGCAAATACCCTAAAAAATTAGATAAGGTAACCAGGCCGGTTACAGATCCCAGGGTAAACATAACCAGAACCTTTAATAATCGCACACGATGCGGATCGCTCAAAAATGAAAAATCTGCCTGTACCAGATCGTAAAGTGTGTCATAGAGCGCGTTTACCGAATCAACCAGTAAAAGAACATAATTGCCTAATAAAATGAGAATGAACGAGCCTGATAATCCTGGAAGCGTCATTCCTGAAACGCCGATAATTCCACAAAAGAAAACAAAAATGAGATTGTCATTCTGAGTAGCCGGTTCCAGAAGACTTATCCCTATACCTGCAAGAGTACCTAAAGCTAAAATGAGGATATTACGGTTTGACCAGTCATCAAAGTCCTTCCCTATAAAGTAAATACTCCCAATTATCATCCCGAAGAAAGCACTCCAAACCTGAAGGGGGAAATGATCAATCGCAAGATCAAGTACTTTTGACACACTAAAATAACTGATGATCATTCCCAGGAAGAGAAGAAGGAGAAATCTGCCGTTTGTATAACGTATAAAGCTCCTAAACCGACCTCCCCATAATAATTTAAAAGCGTTTTTGTTGATGCGTTGCAAGGAGTAAATAAACTCCTCATAAAAACCAGCCACATAGGCAACAACCCCTCCTGACACTCCGGGGACCTTATTGGCAGCACCCATTGCAAGACCTTTAAGGACCAGCCAGATTTTGTCTGAAAAAGAGCGGTGTTTAAATTCCATGCTCGTTTTTTGCTTTTGCAAATCGTTCCAGAAGGAAAATAGTTAAAAAGCCGATAACCATAAGCACAATTACTAAAATCACCTGAGGCTCACCATCGTAGTTTTGAGGTAAAATACTTTTTTCAAGGAGCGGTACCTCATTTCCGTGTGAATTCGTGCGATAGGATATTATTTCTTTCCAAGGCCAGACCTTATTCAGTGCACCTATCATAAAACCGGTAAGTAAGGCCAGGGTGAGATTCTGAAAATTTTTAAATAAATAGGTAAGTACCTTAGAAAATGCCTTTAGCCCAATAACACACCCCACAATAAATAGCGACAATTTGATGAGGGAATCCTTGAGTGCAGGCCAGTCGAGATTGATAATTGATTCTATAAAGTTGCGAACAGTACCTAAAACTATAGAGTAAGATCCCAGAAGTAATAGAATAAAAGATCCGGAAATACCGGGCAGTATCATCGCAATTATCGCTACAAAACCAGATAAGAAAAGAAACCAGTAACTGGCATTCGTACTTAAAGGTTCTGCAATGGTAATATAATAAGAGACTGCAATCCCAATAATACCGGCAATAAAAACGCCCAGGCTATAATTTGTGATTTGATTTCCTATATAAACAATACTGGCCACGATAAGACCAAAGAAGAATCCCCATAGTAAGAGCGGATGATACTCTAAAAGATAGGTAATGAGTTTGGCTAAAGAGAGTATGCTTATTACGATCCCTAAAAAGAGGGCACCTAAAAATTTGAGATTATACGTATCTGCTACTTTTGAAAAACCTTCATTTTTCCAGACTTTAAAAATCCCAAGGTCTAGTTTGTCTATGGTTTCAATAAGTTCCTCATAAATTCCGGCAATAAATGCAATAGTACCTCCTGAAACACCGGGAACTACATCTGCAGCTCCCATCGCCAGTCCTTTAAGAGTAATAAGGCCATACTGGAGCAGGGATCGGTTTTGAGACATAGGTTGTTTAGTTAGGTCTCAAATGTACTAAACAAATCTATAATGAGACAGCAACTCATTTATAAGAAACGCTAAAAACGGCACTATCCTATAAATCAGTCTTAAGAGTTTAATCCGTTATTTCTTGCTTTGTTGATTTTATCAATTATAGACTTTCTGGCATATACAAAAGGAAATAATTCTTCCAGGATGATGTCGTAATCGGCCTCGAGTTTTAATGCATTTTCCAGGTGAAAATGACCCTTATTTTCTTCATTTAATGAAAAATATAGTCCGGCCAGTCTAAATTCGATTTGCGCAGAATCGGGGTAAAACTCAATAGCTTCCAGTAAATTAGCAATTGCAGCTTCCGGCTCTCCCAGATTGATTAAAATATCACATCGGGTTAGCCAGGTTTCCAGCTCATAATTGCCAAGCTCCAGGCTTTTACGATAGCCTCTTTCGGCTTCTTCGTAAAACTTAAGCCTGTTATTGATTTTTGCGTAACGCTTCCAGTACAGCACATTTTCACCATCAATGTTAATCGCTTTGTTGATGTAATAGAGCGCATTCTGATAATCCATTTTTTTAGTGTAAAAATCGGTTATCGCTATCCAGCCTTTATCCAGCAAGGGATCTTCTTTTACGGTTTTAAGAAAGTATTTGATCGCCAAATCATTGCAGTGCAATTTTTGATAACACTTACCCATACGCAGGTATGCGAATGAAGTAGGATCATCCAGCGTTAAAGTGATCTGATAGTTCTCAATAGCTTCATTATACCGGCCTAATTTTTCAAGTACCTTACCTTTTTCAAAATAAGCACCAATAAATGTATCATCACTAATAATGGCAAAGTCGTAAGCCGCGAGTGCTTTCTCGTATTGCTTCAAATCAAAATATTGCTTGCCTACCTGATGCCAGGCAACCTCACAATAAGGGTTGTTGTCTAAAAACAGATTTAGATAATCTATAGCCTCCTCGTGCTGTTCCAGAAAATCGAAGCAGTAAATCACGTTGTAAAGTGCTGAATAGTCTTCTTCATCTACTTCCAGACACTTCATAAAATTATATTTGGCATTCTGAAAATCATCGAGGAACAAATATTCCATCCCAATCAGGGAATAAATATCGGCATCATCTTCGGTGATTTCGAGGGCCATTTCAAGTAATTCAATGGCTTTTTTATGATCGTCTCTTTTAGAATAAATATTTGCTTTCTGAATAAAAACTTCCTCGTTTTGAGGTTCTAACTCGTAAAGACTGGCGAGTAACCTATCTGCTTCATCCAGTTTATTTTCAAAAATGAGAATTTCAATTTTAAATAACTTCAGGTTTGAAGAGGTAGGATGCTGGTCAAGACCAAGTTTTACGGCCTTTTTAGCCAAAGCAATTTTGCCGTTTTCGAGATAGTGATTAACAATATTCTCAAATTCATCCGAATCGAAGAAGAGAACATGATTCGTCTTCAGCATAGATTCAAAACGGGTGAGCGGGAAATCGTCTTCTTCGTGTTCTTGATTAAACTTCATACACGTTGCTTTTAAAATTTCTGCCTTTATAAATTTAACAAGGATACCAGGCAGACCTTGCAGGCTTTGATATTGTTGTTAACAATTTAATCAACAATCAAGCCCAAACAGCATTTCTAGATGGTCTTAGACGCAATTTTATCTAAAACCTTAAGTAAGGTACGGCAACCTTTTTCAATTTCTTCATTAGAAATTGTTAAGGGTGGTGTGATACGAATGGCGCGGGTTTCAAATAACAACCAAAATAGAATTAAACCTTCTTCCTGAGCGGTCAGGATAGCTTCGGTTGTTACTGCTGCGGAAGGTGTGATGATAGCAAGCATCAGGCCTTTACCGCGCACTTCTTCAATAAGGGGATGTACAAGCAGTTTTCTGAAAAGTGCTTCCTTTTCCAGCGTTTGCGGCATAAGTGATTCATCTAAAATGAATTTTGTTGTTGCCAAAGCCGCTGCCGCAATGACAGGATGACCGCCAAAGGTGGTAATGTGCCCCATTTTAGGATTATCGGAAAGCAACTGCATATGTGCTTTTGACGCCGTAAAAGCCCCAATAGGCATACCGCCGCCCATACCTTTACCCATCACCAAAACATCGGGTACTACATCATAATTTTCAAAACCAAAAAAAGTACCGGTACGACCAAAACCCGGCTGAATTTCATCGAGAATGAGCAGTGCTCCCACTTCGGTGCAGCGTTTTTTCACGGCTTTTAACCAGCCATTTTGGGGTTGAATAAAACCGGCCCCGCCCTGAATGGTTTCTAAAACCACACCTGCAGTTTGGTCTGTAATCTTTTCCAAATCGGCAAAACTGTTATAATTGAGATGCTTTATCCCACCTACAACAGGTCTGAAGGGTGCAACGCGCTCTTCATAATTCATAAGGCTCAGGGCTCCAAAAGTATTGCCGTGATACGCCTGATTGGCTGAAACAATCTCCTGTCGTCCGGTAACCCTTCTGGTGAGTTTCATAGCGCCGTCTATAGCTTCCGTTCCGCTATTAACCAGATAGGTTTGTTCTAAAGGTGCAGGCAGAAGTTCTGCTAAAAGACGGGTGAGCTCAACTGCAGGATCCTGTGCATATTCCCCATAAACCATTACGTGCAGGTATTTTTCGCTTTGCGTTTTAATGGCTTCAACAACCTTTGCATTACAATGGCCCACGCTGGTTGCCGAAACTCCTGCCACAAAATCCAAATAGGTTTTACCGTGAATGTCGTAGATGTATGAACCTTTAGCATGCGAGACTTCCACCGCCAGCGGATGCGGTGTGGTTTGTGCCTGATATTTTAAAAAATCAGCTTTCATTGGTGCTGTTTATGGAGTCTTTGGTCTTGGGCACAGGCGTTTCTTTAAGATTGGGCTGTGGTTGTTCCCGGTCTTCTTCGTTTGTTGCATCAGGTTTTAGAGTCGCCTTATCATTAACGGGAATACCAATGCCCGGGGCGTCTTCTTCCCGATTCTTAAAATCAGATGGTTTTAAACGCGAGGCGTCCGGGATATCCAGTTCCTCATCGGGAATATCATTGTCAAAGAAATCTTCTTCAATTTCAGGTAAGGGAATACCCTGGATCTTAGTAAGCGTAAAAGGCGCTTCCCCTTTAAAAATGTCATCTTTGGTAAGCAGGCGCTCCTCTCCGCGCCAGTTAAGTCCGGGAAACTCCCGCTGATCTTTTGGGAATTGGGTAAGCGGAAATACATCGCCGTCCACCTGCCGCCATTTAGTCACTTCCACAAGCGCATTGTTTTCTAAAAGAGCCGTGATGGAAGCCGATTTACTTTTATCCACACCCTGAAGCACCCCGTCTTCGCCGCGCATATAGTTGATGCTTTCGGCATTTTTTATAATGTCAATCTGGTTGAGGGCATTATCTTTAAAAGTGCCGTAAAGTGTAACCCCTTTCACCTGATTGTACCCAAATTGTTCCTTTTGGTCATATAAGGGAATGGTGTCTTTCTGCGCCAAAAACGCATTTTCAAAAACATGGAGGGAATCTAATTGTTCGGTTTTCGTGTCACTTTTTAAGTGAATGCTATCGCCGGTCATCTGGCTGAGGCCGCTCCACAAAATGGGTTTTCCAATCATCTGCGTAAGACCTGACTCCTGATTGATGTGGATGGAATCGCATTTTCCACTCAGGTCGCTTTTAAATAATCGCACATTGTAATAGCCTCGTACAATGCGTTTTTCCGGAACTCCGGTAACCACGAGCCGGTCGCCGTGCACGTAGATGGAATCCTGATCCTGCACGGTAATAGCAACTGCTCTTTTAGTAATAAAAACCGAATCTTTTGCTTTGTAAACTTCCGCATAGTGCCCTTTTATAATGCTGTTATTTGCGGTGTCAATAACTTTAATATTATTGGTAGCCGAAGCAAAATTGGTAGGCCGGTCAAAATACAAACTGTCTCCAAACACCGTTCTGTTGTCATAATCTATGCGCGAATTTTTTACAAAATACCCGTTATCATTACGCGTGTCGTAATAACCCCGTTCACAATAAACCGTGCTCGTCTCTCCGGTAATAGTTGAAGGTCCGTATAAATAGGCAATTTTGCTTTTAGAGTAATAATCGAGCTGCTCGCTGTCTATTACATATTCGGGATTGGTAACTTTTACATTTTGGATAAACGAGTATTTATCCTGATCCAGAAAGTAGCGACCTATTTTACTCGTAATCACGCTTGCTGTATCCCGAAGTGTACCGCCATTACGATAATAGGCCTGTTGCTTAATGCGGTCAAAATATAAGGTATCTGTGTCTAGCGTAGCGGTGGGGGTTTGCAGATTTACCTTTCCTGAAGCCCAGGCAAACCGGGTGTCGCCATTGTATTCTGCATAATTACTACGCATACTAATGGTGTCTCCCTGATTCATACGAACATTTCCTATCGCCCTTACAAAATTCTGATCTTTATAATGAAAAGCCAGATCACACCACATCTCAATACCTTTATGTACAATATAAACCTGATTGGTGTTTTTGTACATAACCAAAGCTCCGGGATATTTTTCCTCATCGATCTGTGAAATGTCTGAGGTGATATCCAGCTCATTTTCTTCCTGGGCAAAAACTGAAAACGAAAGAAGTAAACCTGTGATTAAAAGGAATTGTTTAAAAAAACCGGGCATAGCGTATTTTGATGCAAATATAACGGAAAACCTGCGCCTGAAGTATGGCTTCTGTTTAAAATTAGCCTTAAAAAAAATCCTGAAATCAGACCTTTTTAGACTTTGATTGCTGGATCATTTCAATATAAAAATCTTCAGTAAGTTGAGATTTGGAGATTTGAAGTTTTGCTAAAAGGCTGTAAAGTATTTCAAAAAGTGCGTGGGTTTCTGATTCATGATCCGTTTGCGTTTCAATCTCAATAAACGAATCTTTGAGTTCGGCGAAGCGTACCAAAGCGATTTCAATAGCTGTTTCTTGATAAGACAGGTTGAAAATTTCGCAATGCTTGGTGTAATGGGCCGTTTTAGAATACCCAAGCTTAAAAAGGATTTGTTCCGTATTGTGATGATCCAAAACGATCGTTTCATATTCCGGTTTTGAGCGGGTAAGCTTTTCAAAAGCGGTGTCCTTAAACGTAAGATAATGACTGGCTTCACCGGTATCTAGATTGGTCTTGGTGCGTAACCTAAATTCCTGATCTTCCGCTGTGAGCTGGTTATTTTTGTCGTAATACCGGTCGTCATAATCCAACCGCATTTGCGAATCGATTGGCAACCTGGAAATTTGATCACGGGTTTCCTGATAATCTTTAAGGCGGGCAGTGAGCTCTACTTCATACATAAACGGGCTGTGAAAGGCTAAAGTTAAGGCTTTCGCCGTAAGGCTAAAACCTATAATTGCACCACCTTATGAATAAACTGTAATTTTTCTATCACCGGTTCAGAAATAACAAAGGGATAGGCATCCTGATGACCCATGCTGCGATTTAAAGAGTTTACGACATAGGTAAGTGGCAGGTAATGTTTAATGATTTTACGCATTTGAACCCCTTCATAAGGATCAAAGTCGCAACTCACATCCAGGTTGCCGGTTTTCTTAAGCTCCGGGTCAATCTCTAATCCAAAATAGTATGCGGTTTCAAGCATATCCATAATATGCAGATAATGCGACCAGGTTTCGGCCCAGTCTTCCCAGGGATGCATTGTTGCATAGGCACTGATATAGCCGTCCCTCCAATTTTCAGGAGGGCCTTCTTTATAATGCCGATTTAATGCTTCACCGTATTCCTGTGTATCATCACCAAACAAATTTCTAAACTCCTGAAGGACTTTGGGATTTGGTTTTACAAGCGCATCCCAGTAAAAATGTCCCACTTCGTGCCTGAAATGTCCTAAAAGGGTTCGGTATCTTTCTGAAAGTTGTTCTTTAATGTATTCCCGGTGTACCGAATCAGCCTCATTGATATTTAGGGTAATTCTTCCGTCTGCATGACCGGTTTTTACTGCGTTTGGGTTGTTGGGATCGGGAGCTAAAAAATCAAAACTCAGTTCTAACTTATGGTCATTAGAATTAAAAGTTAGAGGCAAATTCAGTTTATGCAGACTGTAAAATAATCTGCGTTTTGCAGTTTCAATTTTTAGCCAGTCGAGCTTGTTCTCAGGGAAACTGAGATCGGGAATCATATGATTGGTAGCACAGGCTTCACAATAGGAATTGTCAGCATCTGCATTAATCAACCAGTTACATGCTTCCAGCTGGTAATTTGCACAATACTTAAGCTTTCGTTTTGGCTTATCAGGGGTTTGCGGGTTTTTAGAAAAGGAGAGTATCTCCTGAGTTTTCGGCCAAAACCCCAATTGATTGTCGCAGCTCTCGCAGTGCGTGTTTTCAAAATACACCGGATTTTTACAATTGGAACACTGGAATAATTTCATAACAGGTTGATTAGGTTATCGTAAATGTAGCAGTATCTGTGTTAGCGTACTGCTAAAATGCTCTCAAAATCAAGCCAAAAAAAAGCCTGAACTTCAAGGGTTCAGGCTTTCGGTTTATGTTTATTTCAGAAATTATCTGTGAATGGTCTGTGTGCGATCGGGCCCCACAGAAACGATTTTAATAGGTACATTCAATTCATTTTCCAAGAATGCGATGTAATCGTTGAGTTCTTTAGGAAGTTCGCCGTCTTTCTGCATTTTGGTCAAATCTTCTGCCCAGCCTTTCATCTCTGTGTAAACAGGCTCTACATTTTCAGGTTCAATATTGTAAGGTAAATGATCAATAACCTCACCTTTATATTTATACTGCGTACAAATTTTAAGTGTATCAAAACCGCTTAAAACATCACCTTTCATCATCATCAACTGGGTAACTCCGTTGACACGCACGGCATATTTTAGGGCAACCAGATCAAGCCAGCCGCAACGGCGTGGTCTGCCGGTAGTTGCACCGAATTCATTGCCCACGCGACCCATTGTGGCGCCTACCTCGTCAAAAAGTTCGGTAGGGAAGGGGCCTGAACCTACACGAGTGGTGTAAGCTTTAAAAATGCCGAATACTTCAGCGATTTGATTTGGTGCTACTCCAAGACCGGTACAGGCTCCGGCAGCTGTAGTATTTGAAGAAGTAACAAAAGGATACGTACCAAAATCAATATCCAGCAATGATCCCTGAGCACCTTCAGCCAGTATTGATTTTCCGGACTTTTGTGCCTGGTACAAATATTCTTCAGAATCTATAAAAGTCAGTGTTTTAAGTATTTCAACAGCTTTGAAAAATTCGGTTTCCAGTTCGTCCAGATTGTATTCAATCTTTGCGTCGTAGAAATCGATCATATCAATATGCTTGTCGCGAAGTGCGGTGTAGCGCTCTTTCCAGTCATCCAGCTCAAGATCGCCCACGCGTATCCCGTTACGCCCGGTTTTATCCATATAAGTGGGCCCAATTCCCTTAAGGGTAGATCCTATTTTGGCTTTGCCTTTTGAAGCTTCGGAAGCAGCGTCCAGTAAGCGGTGTGTGGGTAAAATGAGATGTGCTTTACGCGATATCAACAATTTCTCTTTGATATTCAGCTTAAACTTAGAAAGATTGTCCAGTTCCTTTTTGAAAATCACCGGATCTATAACCACGCCGTTTCCTACTAAATTTACCGCATTTTCGTGAAAAATACCGGAAGGAATAGTGTGTAATACGTGTTTAATACCATCAAATTCTAAAGTGTGTCCGGCATTAGGACCGCCCTGAAAACGGGCGATGATATCGTAATTTTTAGTTAGTACGTCAACTATTTTTCCTTTTCCTTCATCTCCCCACTGGAGACCTAGAAGTAAATCTACTGCCATTTATAAATTGTTGTCTTCGGTTGTGTTTTTGGTTGAATGTTCCGGTTTGCGGTTCCCGTAAAAGTAAAGCGAGTGCTTGTTGATTTCGATATTAAAAACTTCTTCTATGGTTTTCTTTATAGACTGAATGCGTGGATCGCAAAATTCTATCACTTCACCCGTATCTGTAAGGATCACGTGATCGTGCTGCTTATCGAAATACGACTTTTCGTACTGCGACTGATTTTGGCCAAACTGATGCTTGCGCACCAGTCCGCAGGAAAGCAATAATTCTATCGTGTTGTACAGCGTGGCGCGGCTTACCCGATATTTTTTATTTTTCATGCTGATGTACAGCGTCTCAATATCAAAATGATCTTTGTAATCATAAATTTCCTGTAAAATAGCATATCGCTCGGGAGTCTTGCGATGCCCGTTATCTTCAAGGAATTTAGTGAAGACGTTTTTAACGACTTCCTGATCTTTATTAATTGTTGCTTTAGGTACCATAATTAGAGGGTGCAAATTTACGCAATTACAAACGGATGACTTTATCGATACCGTTTATTTTTTTTAAGTTTTCTATGAGCTTGCGCAAATGCTCTTTGTTTTTTACAATAACGGTTATCTTTCCCTGAAAGACACCATCATTGGTCGTAAAGTTGAGATTACGCATATTAACGTGCATATGCTCCGAAATTTCGCGGGTAACATGATTTACAAGTCCCAGCGTGTCAATCCCGGTAAGCTCGAGTTCTGCCTGAAAATCCTGCGCCGAAGAATCAATCCATTTTGCAGGGATGATGCGATACGCATAATTGCTTTGCAGCGAAAGCGCATTGGGACAATTTTGCTTGTGCACGCGGATACCTTCTGACACCGTTGTAAAGCCAAATACTTTATCCCCTGGAATAGGATTACAACAGGCAGCAAGCGTATAATCCAGTTTTTGCTCGTCCCTGCCAAAGACCAGCATGTCAAACTTATCGGTGATTTCGTCTTTATCTACGTGTTCGGCTACCGGCGGCTTGCGTATTTTATTCTTAAAGAAACTTACAAAGGCATTGCTGCGCGATGCAGCATAATCCTTTATCATTTTATTGTCTATCGTACCGATTCCTACCCGATAAAACAAATCAAGACTGGTCTTTAATTTGAAATAAATAACCATCTCATTGATTATGTTTTCATCAAGCGTAATTTTCTGTGAGCGCAATTTACGGGTGAGAATGACTTTTCCATCTTCGGCGATGGTTTTCTTCTCGTCTTTAAGCGAGGATTTGATTTTAGCACGGGCGCGTGCCGTGGTTGCATAATCCAGCCAGTTGTTGTTAGGCCGTGCATGCTCTGAAGTGATAATCTCCACCTGATCACCGCTTTTAAGTTCGTGGCTCAGCGGAACGAGCTTACCATTTACGCGAGCACCCCGGGTGTGCAGACCAATTTCGGTATGGATACTGAAGGCAAAATCGAGTGGGGTGGCGGCTTTAGGTAATGATTTTAAGTCTCCCTGAGGCGTAAAGACGAAAATCTCTTTGTTGTACAGGTTTAATTTAAACTGTTCTACAAACTCGATTGCATTGGTCTCATTACCTTCCAGAGCTTCCTGCAAACGGTTAAGCCATTGATCAAGCGTGCGATCTTCTTCGGTTTCACTAGTGGGACTTTGCTTGTATTTGTAATGCGCAGCATAACCTTTTTCAGCGATTTCATTCATCCGGTCTGAGCGAATCTGTACTTCAACCCAGCGGCCCTTAAGTCCCATTACAGTGATGTGCAGGGCTTCATAACCAGTAGATTTAGGAGAAGAAATCCAGTCCCGAAGCCGCGTAGGATTTGGCCTAAAGTGATCGGTGATAATCGAATAAATCTTCCAGGCCAGAAACTTCTCATTTTCAGGTGTGGAATTGTAAATGATACGAATGGCAAATTTGTCATACACCTTATCAAAAGGGATGTTTTGCTTGATCATTTTACGATGAATGCTATAAATAGATTTTGGTCTCCCTTTTATTTCATACTGCAAGCCTTCCTTGTCCAGAGATTGTTTAACCGCATTGGTAAATTCTTCGATATACTGATCTTGTTGCTCTTTGGTCTCCTTCATTTTGCGCGAAATGTCTTTAAACACTTCAGGCTCGGTGTATTTCAACCCCAGATCCTCCAGTTCGGTCTTAATATTATAGAGCCCTATACGATGCGCCAGCGGGGCGTAGATATATAGGGTTTCACTGGCGATCTTCACCTGCTTGTCAGGTCTCATAGAGTCCATCGTTTGCATATTATGCAGACGATCGGCAATTTTGATGATGATTACCCGTACGTCATCATTGATGGTAAGCAGCATTTTCCGGAAATTCTCTGCCTGTAGCGAAACATCGCGGTGTTTCTTAAGATTAGAGATTTTGGTTAGGCCATCTACAATACGGGCAACAGTAGACCCAAAGCGATCTTCCAGATCATCAAGGGTGTACGAAGTATCTTCAACTACGTCGTGAAGGAGGGCTGCGGCTATAGAAGTCGCATCCATACCTATCTCACTGGCCACGATGCGTGCCACAGCCAGGGGATGAAACACGTAAGCTTCGCCCGATTTACGGCGCTGATCTTTATGTGCATCGACAGCCACCTCAAATGCCTGCCTGATCATTTTTTTATCATCATCAGAAAGGGTGCGGTAGCTTATGCGCAGCAGCTCTTTGTATTGCCTGGTGAGCTCTTTATTTTCTTCTTCTAATTCAACAGCAGTCATATTCTAAAAGTACGATTATCTCTTAAAAAAGCAAATGTATTCAGGAGATCAGGACCGAAAGATAAGCGGTTTTTCCGAATCTAGGATTTTAAGTTGCGGTATCGCTGAAGCAGGGTAGGATGCGAGTAATGCAACATTACATAAAGCGGATGTGGCGTAAGGTTGCTAAGGCTGTTACGCGATAATTTCTTTAGGGAAGAAATTAAGGGGGCTGCAGCAAAGGTGTTTTTGGCAAAATCATCTGCCTGATATTCAAATTTACGCGATAACACACTCATTAAAAACCCGGTGATGCCGGAAATTGGTGCATATAAAATTCCAAAGGCAATAAGACCAATATGAAAACTGGGTTGTGTAACGCCTAAAGCTTCAGAAAATACCGGCTGACTGATAAAAAGTCCTAGTAACCAAAGTGTAAATCCGGTAAGGAGCAGGGAGGTAAACAGGTTGATAAGAATGTGATT
>CAYNMH010000009.1:56967-62193 GCA_964398145.1 uncultured Flavimarina sp.
TGTTTATTGAATAAGGGTACAATAAGCCGGGCGTAGAACATATTGGTCACCACTGCAAAAACAGCAAAAAGTATCCAGGCATAGAGCCAAAACAGCTCACCGCTTATCTGGTAAAACCAAATTACCAAAGCCAGCAAACCCCCGCCCACAATAATCGTCATTAACCAGCCTTTCAGCTTATCCACAAAAAATAAAGCAGGAGTAGATTTGTTGAAGCCAAAACGTTCTTCGATTACAAACGTTTTGTAATAACCAAAGGGTGTGGTAAGTATATCGCTCCCAAGCATAATGATACCAAAAAATATAAGGCCGATGATGATTTCATTAGAACTTATACTGCGGGCAAGGCTGTCCACAAATGCAAAGCCGTCAGCAAAGAAAAAAATCAACGTGATGAGCAACATAAAACCCGAAGTAAGCGTAGAAAATCGGGAATTAGCCTTTTTATAATCCTGTGATTTGCGATAGGTTTCTGCATCGTAAACGTCGTTTAATTCCTGCGGAATGGGATCATCAAAGTGCTTGGCATTCAACCAGTCGAGGAACTGATCTACCGCGAAACTGATGATGATAAAGGCAATGATGGTATAAAAAACAAATTGTGGCGTCATAGTATAGTTTAGGAATTGATTTTAAAACCACGCTGCCTGCGGGCTTCAAAAATAAGGATTGCGGCTGCTACCGAAACATTCATAGAATCCAGGTTTCCCTGCATAGGGATGATCACATTCTGGGCCGACTCTACCCGCCAGTTTTCTGAAAGGCCATCTGCTTCAGTACCCACTACGATCGCTGCCGCTTTTGTAAAGTCCTGTAGTTCATAAGAAACCGCTTCCTGAAGGATGGCAGCATAAATAGGAATTTCCCGCTCTTTAAGAAAACGGATAATTTCTGCGGTGCTGCCGGTGGCAATGGGAACAGTAAAAACCCCGCCCACACTGGAGCGTATGATATTTGGGTTATATAGATCTGTCCTGGGGTTTGCAAGGATAAAAGCGTCAACTCCTGCTGCATCTGCAGTACGTAAGAGCGCGCCGATGTTACCCGGTTTTTCAGGAGCTTCGGCAATTAAAATCAGCGGATTTTCCGGTAGTTTTAATGCATTCAGTTGGTTGGGTTTCGCTTTCGCGGAAGCGATAATGCCCTCGGTTCCTGATCTATAGGCAATTTTCCGGTAGACATCTTCGGAAAGTTCAATCATTTCAGGTTTGATAATCAGGCCTTTCATCAGCTCTTCTACCAGTTGAATATCAATAATTGCTGGACAAAAAAACAGCTCAACGAATTCATATCCCGCTTGTTTCGCCAGATTGATTTCCCGTATTCCCTCAATAAGAAAAAGTCCGGTTTTGCGGCGTTCCCGGGATTTTTCCTGTAAAGTTGCCAGCTTTTTTAGGGTAGGGTTTTGGGTACTGCTGATGAGTTTATGCATACCCGCAAATATACTAAACTCCACTGGAGCAGCTCCATGTTTTTATTTAGCCTGAATCAGGTTAAACTCCTCTTTCAAAATCTTTAAAAATTCTTCTTTAGAATATCCATCAGAGTTCTTACTGTACAGTTGGAGATCGAGCTGATCGCGGTCGCGTACTTTTAGGGAGTCATTTGCATAAAAATGATCTATTAATTCCTGAAGACTGTAATTTTGAGCTTCGAGGCACAGGAAATTGCCATTTTCGGTTCGGTCATAGGTCATTTGAGCTGGTCGTTCCACTTCAAAAGCAATACCTGTAGTTTGTATGGAAACCTGATCATTATCTATAAGAGGTCTTTCCACATTGTGAAAAGCTAAAAAGGAAAGCATAATTAAACTGAAATTGTGCAGAAAATGACCCAGAATGGCCCAGATAAAACCTAATCTAAGCCGCAGAAAACTAAATATAAAACCCGCAAAAAGCTGAGGACCAATTATGAGGGGAGCCAAAAGAAAAAATACAGCATCTACATTTTGATAATTGCTTAAATGCACCAAACCAAACACGACGGAAAACAGGTAAACAATAACCCGTAAGTGCTTTTTCCAAAAGCTTGAAAAATCGGTTTTGAAGAGGTAAGCGATACTCCGCAGGAGGTAGTTTCTTTTATACTTGAGCGGCAAGCGGAAAATGCTTTCTTCAATCAATGGTGGTAAAATCGTCATCACGAGAATGGCCGTCCAGAAGGGATACAGATCCTGGTTCAGAATATTTTCATATTCAGACATTAACGGGTCAAAAAGGCTTTGGAGAATTACCAGACCTATTGCTACACCCAGGTCATATACTACACCGCTTACCAGAAATTTCAGTTTTTCCCAAACCGAAATTTTCAGGACCTGATCGGTGGGTCTTCTTATAAACGCATTGATAATACCTACGCGCGAAGCGAAACTCATAGCTTTGTGGATTTACTATTTTTTGAAAATTGGCAATAAATAGGTAATGCTATAGCTGTAGCCTGCTCCATAGACGTTGTCAAAAGTAACCTTATTAAATCCAGGGGCGTAAATATTTGTAAAATCGTCCGGAGCTTTTTGCGATAGCATCCGTTTTAACTGCACATTCATACCCATATACAAATTGGTGAACAATTCTACCTGAATGCCCATTTGAAGTTCGCCCCAGATTGCATTAAGCCCTGTATATTCTCGCGATACGGTACGTACATCGGGTTCAAAAAAGGTATTGGGGTTGTAAATAGTATATTCGTTGAGATCGGTTCTGAATGAGGCAACGCCCACGTGAAGACCTACATAAATAAGATTTGACATTCCCGCCCAGTTGTTATAGGCATTGTAATTGATTCCTCCTTTGATGTAAGTCCCACGAGTTTCGAGGTCAAAAATATTTTCATCAAAACTCTTGGTTTCCCGGCCAATTTCTGCAGCAAGATAATAACGGTCTTTAATCCTGAAATCCCCTACGACAGCCGCTCCTTCATAATTATCCTCCAGAAAGGTTCTCAATATTTTACTGAGATCTATACCGGCGCGCAAGCCGTATTTTTCGGTTTTTTCTTTGGTGACTAAAGTGTCTGCAGGACGAGGCTCCAGCGGTTCTTCCACCACAATACCCTGATTTTCCTGAGCGACTGCAACAATGGGGCTAAAAAAGCCTAGATTAATGACTAATAAATACCTGAGTAGTATCCTCATCTTCTACAGTTCTCAAATTAACATTGATATCATCTATCCACCGGCCATCTGCTCCTGAAGTATTGCGTATCTGCAGATTGGTGAAAATTACTTTGTATCCGCAGGCACGACTTATAAAAACTTCCTGAGGGATATAGTTAAAGGTTAGGGTGTCTATATTTTCCGGATTTTCAGCGGCATTGGGATTATTTGGGTTTTTTTCAAAAAGAAATACCGTTGCAGTGGTATCGGTACGAAGCGGTACTGAAATGGTTGTAGCGTTGGTAAAAGCAATGCTATCGCTTAGAGTTTTGTTGAAAATCGTAATATTGATTGGCTTCGCTTCGGTTGTGTTTTCAAAATTTCTAAACCCAATAGTAAGCGTTGGAGTGGTGGGTGTACTCGCAGCGCAAATGTCATCGCGTTCACATGAAACAGCAATCAGCACAATGAGCAAAATTAAAACCAGTGCATTTCTTAGCATTATCTAAGTTCTAGTAAAACAACATTTTCTACGTGGTGCGTCTGCGGAAACATATCAACCGGCTGCACTTTTTCAATTTTATAATAGGGGTCCAGTAAAGCCAGGTCTCGTGCCTGGGTAGCGCTATTACAACTTACATACACGATACGCGCGGCTTTGATTTTGATTAACTGCTCCACGACATCCTTATGCATCCCGTCGCGCGGCGGATCGGTTATGACAACATCAGGTTTGCCGTGCTTTGCTACAAAGGTTTCGTTAAAAACATTTTTCATATCGCCCACGTAAAACTCAACGTTTTCTATGCTGTTTAATTGCGCATTTTCACGGGCAGCAATAATAGCATCGGGCACGGCCTCAACACCGATCACTTTTCCGGCTTTTTGAGCAACAAATTGAGCAATGGTACCGGTACCGGTATACAGATCAAATACGGTTTCTGAACCGGTTAAGCCGGCAAAATCACGGGTTATTTTATAGAGTTGGTAAGCCTGTTCTGAGTTGGTCTGATAGAAAGATTTGGCATTTATTTTAAACCTGAGGCCTTCCATTTCCTCAAAAATATGGTCCCTTCCGGCATAGCAAAAGACTTCCTGATCATAAATAGTATCATTCCCTTTTTCGTTGACAACGTAAAGTAGGGAAGTGATTTCCGGGAAATTTTCTTTGAGATAATCAAGTACCTGTTCACGCGGCTCCTTTTCGTCTTTAAAGAACTGAACGAGAACCATCAGTTCGCCTGTGCTGCTGGTGCGTATCATCAGAGTACGCAACAAACCCTCCTGATTACGGGCATTGAAAAAAGGAATCTGATGGCTGGTGGCAAATTCTTTTACGCCGTTGCGAATGGCATTGCTGGGATCGCGCTGCAGCCAGCATTTATCGATATCAAGGATTTTATCCCACATTCCGGGGATGTGGAAACCAAGGGCGTTTCGGTCTTCAATAATCTCATCGCTCTTGATTTGCTTTTGCGTAAGCCATTTGCTGTCGCTAAAGCTAAACTCCATCTTATTGCGGTAAAAGTAAATATCTTCACTGCCTGAAATAGGAGTTACAGCCGGTAGCTGTAGTTTGCCTAAACGCTTCAGGTTGTTTTCTACCTCGCGCTGCTTGTATTCGAGCTGGGCTTCATACTGCATATTCTGCCATTTACATCCGCCGCAGGTGCCAAAGTGCTGACAAACCGGCTCTGTGCGTTTCGAGGATTTTTCATGAATAGCAATCGCGGTACCTTCATAATAGGCTTTACGCTGCTTCATGGTTTGCACATCTACTACATCCCCGGGTACGGCATTATTGATGAAAATCACCCTTCCGTCCGGAGCTTTGGCAATTGCTTTTCCCTTAGCGCCGGCATCGGTAACCTGCACTTTAGAAAAGATTTTTCTGGATTTCTTTTTTCTTGACACGCGGCAAAAATAACATAAATAAGATGATCTGCATCAGTCATAAGCCTTGCATTTAAGTAAGCTTTAGCAGTAAGTAGTTGAAGCAGTTACTGAAATTTTAATAAATTGCAATTTCTTATAAAGGATGATTTCTCTACTTTTAAGCATATAGTTTTGGCGGGTCTGGAATAAAAGAAAATTTCAACTCCCGCCATACAAGAACCAAGCAGGAATCATAG
>CAYNMH010000010.1:0-52823 GCA_964398145.1 uncultured Flavimarina sp.
TCTGCCATTTTTCTATCGTTTTAAAAAAAAAGTTTCTATATAAATAATTAAGTGCGTACGTGTTTTTTAACCTTCTCGTTCCTGAAGGGTTTTTACAAGGCCTGCGATAGTTGAACCTCCAGACTTAAGCGCGCTAATAACGTTCTTAGCTGGTGACTGAAGAAGACCAACGATCTCTCCAATAAGTTCTTCTCTCGATTTAATATCTACAAGCGCATCCAGTTGGTTGTCGCCAATATAGATAGCCTCTTCAATAAATGCTCCTTTTAATAAAGGCTTATCAGATTTCTTACGAAACTCCTTAATAACCTTAGCAGGTGCATTACCGGTCTCAGAAAGCATAATAGACGTATTGCCTTTTAAAGTTGTAGGCAACTCACCAAAATCCTTCTCTGAACTCTCCATTGCTTTTGCAAGCAATGTGTTTTTAACCACGGCTAGCTTTACGTTTGCCTTAAAGCAGGCTCTTCTCAATTTGGAAGTGTTCTCTGCGTCTAAACCAGAGATATCTGCTAAATAAATGTGAGCACTTTCAGCCAGCTGCGCAGTCAAATCTTCGATTACCTGTGATTTTTCTTCTCTTGTCATAATTTAACTTTTACTGCTCAGCAAAACGTTTTGAATCTACCGCTACACTAGGACTCATAGTACTAGACATGTATATACTCTTGATATATACACCTTTAGCAGCTGTAGGTTTTAATTTTACTAATGTGGTTATCAATTCCCTCGCGTTATCCGCGATCTTTTCAGCATCAAAAGACGCTTTACCAATAGATGCGTGTACGATACCGGTCTTGTCAACTTTAAAATCAATCTTACCAGACTTAACATCAGATACAGCTTTAGCCACATCCATAGTTACCGTACCGGTTTTTGGGTTTGGCATTAAGCCACGAGGACCTAATACACGGCCTAAAGGACCTAATTTACCCATTACGCTAGGCATAGTGATGATAACATCAACGTCTGTCCAACCGTTTTTGATTTTATCTAAGTATTCGTCAAGACCTACAAAGTCTGCTCCTGCTTCTTTAGCTTCAGCTTCTTTATCTGGAGTTACCAGAGCAAGAACCTTTACATCTTTACCCGTTCCGTGAGGAAGGGTCACCACACCACGAACCATTTGGTTAGCTTTACGTGGATCTACGTTAAGACGCACAGCCAAGTCTACAGAAGGATCAAAATTAACTTTGCTTACTTCTTTGATTAAAGCAGAAGCTTCAGCCAATGTATAGCTAGCGTTAGCGTCTAGCTTAGCACGTGCTTCTTTTTGCTTTTTTGTTACTTTTGCCATTTTAAATTGCTTTTTCGGATGTTAAAAAGGAGCCTGTCCTTTTACAGTTATTCCCATTGAACGGGCAGTTCCTGCAACCATTCTCATTGCACTTTCTACTGTAAATGCGTTAAGATCTGGCATTTTGTCTTCTGAGATCGCTCGTATCTGATCCCAAGTCACACTAGCAACTTTCTTACGGTTAGGCTCACCAGAACCTCCTTTGATCTTTGCTGCTTCCATTAATTGGATGGCAGCAGGTGGCGTTTTCACCACAAAGTCAAAAGACTTATCACCATAGACAGTAATTACTACAGGAAGTACTTTACCGGCTTTATCCTGAGTTCTGGCATTAAACTGCTTACAAAACTCCATGATATTAACACCGGCAGCACCTAAAGCTGGTCCAACAGGCGGAGACGGATTTGCCGCACCCCCCTTAACTTGCAACTTAACAACCTTACTTACTTCTTTTGCCATTTTTAAAAATTTAGTTTGATATGCTCTTTAGTGGAAGCAGAAGAACGATATCTGATATATGTGTAACACTTATACTTTCTCAACTTGCATGTAACTCAATTCTAACGGAGTCTTTCTACCGAAGATCTTCACCATCACCTCAAGCTTACGCTTCTCTTCGTTAATCTTCTCAACCGTACCGTTAAAACCATTGAATGGGCCATCAATTACTTTTACAGTCTCACCCATTACGAAAGGTATAGCCACATTATCTGTTTTCACAGACAATTCATCAACCTTACCTAACATTCTATTAACCTCAGATGTTCTAAGAGGCACAGGGTCTCCACCTTTAGTTTCACCCAAAAAGCCAATAACACCATTAATAGATTTAATCATATGCGTTACTTCACCACCCAGATTCGCATGAATCATAATATAACCCGGAAAGTAAACGCGCTCCTTGTTAATTTTTTTACCGTTGCGTATTTGCACTACTTTTTCAGTAGGAACAAGTACCTGCTCGATATATTCTTCAAGATTAAAACGAGCGATCTCCTGCTCGATATACCCTTTAACCTTATTTTCCTGACCACTTACGGCCCTTACCACGTACCAGTCTTTATCTTTGGTATTGTTTGTTATAGCCATAGTGAATTGTTTAAGCTCCTACCAGATTGAAATATGCTTTAATTGCTCTACTGAAAACGGTGTCTACCCCCCAAATAGCAAGAGAAAACACAATTGTAAAAACCGCCACTACAACAGTAAGGCGCTGAGCTTCTGAAAGCGGAGTCCAGGTAACGTGATTCTTCAACTCGTTATAAGACTCTTGAATGTAATTAATGAATCCGGCCATAATATTTTAGAGTATTACAAAAGATCTTAGTCTTTTCAACACTAGACCTTTTGTGATTATAACCACACTATTCGTGCAGCGTGTCGCACGGGTTGAGAGGCTCGAACTCCCGACACCTGGTTTTGGAGACCAGTGCTCTACCAACTGAGCTAAACCCGTATCCCTAAGCTCAAAGGCTTTGAAAATTGTTTATAAAAATCAAGGCATCCGCAGTTTTAACGGACGCCTTAATTTTATATACATCGGTAATCCGTACTTATTAGTCTAAGATTTCAGTAACCTGACCAGCACCTACGGTTCTACCACCTTCACGGATTGCGAAACGAAGACCTACGTTCATCGCGATTGAGTTGATCAACTCAACAGTGATTGTAAGGTTATCTCCTGGCATTACCATTTCTACTCCATCAGGAAGAGAAATATTACCAGTTACATCAGTCGTACGCACGTAGAACTGTGGACGGTAGTTGTTGTGGAATGGAGTGTGACGACCACCTTCTTCTTTCTTAAGGATATAAACCTCAGCTTTGAATTTGGTGTGTGGCTTCACAGAACCTGGCTTAACGATTACCATACCACGAGAGATTTGAGTTTTCTCAATACCACGCAATAGGATACCTACGTTATCACCTGCTTCACCTCTATCTAATATCTTACGGAACATTTCAACCCCAGTGATAGTAGAGGTAAGCTTTTCTGCACCCATACCAATTATCTCTACAGGATCTCCAGTGTTAGCAACACCGGTCTCAATACGACCAGTTGCAACAGTACCACGACCAGTAATAGAGAATACATCTTCGATAGGCATTAGGAATGGCTTATCAACATCACGTGCAGGAAGTTCAATCCAGTTATCAACAGCCTCCATAAGCTCAAGAACTTTTTGCTCCCACTTATCCTCACCATTAAGCGCACCTAAAGCAGAACCTTGCACAACAGGACCATTGTCACCATCGTATTCATAGAAGCTTAAAAGATCTCTTACTTCCATCTCTACCAACTCAAGAAGCTCCTCATCATCAACCATATCCACTTTATTCATGAATACAACGATGCGTGGAATACCTACCTGACGACCAAGAAGGATGTGCTCACGAGTTTGTGGCATAGGACCATCAGTTGCAGCAACAACAAGGATAGCACCGTCCATCTGAGCAGCACCAGTAACCATGTTCTTAACGTAATCCGCGTGACCAGGACAGTCAACGTGAGCGTAGTGACGGTTAGCAGTTGAATACTCTACGTGAGACGTATTAATAGTAATACCTCTTTCTTTTTCTTCAGGAGCATTGTCAATAGAGTCAAAGCTTCTTAGCTCAGAAAGACCTGCTCTTGCAAGTACAGTGGTGATAGCAGCAGTCAAGGTAGTTTTACCGTGGTCAACGTGCCCTATAGTACCAATATTTAAGTGAGGTTTGGAACGATCAAATGTTGCCTTTGCCATGATTTAAATAATTTTAATCTTAGTTATTATTAGTGTTTAAATTTTAAACGCATCTGATACGCCGGCTATGGTTTTTAATAAAACACAAAAAATTGAGCACTGTAAAGCACTCATTATTTTACCAGCAGTGACTGCTATTGAGCCAACGACGGGATTTGAACCCGTGGCCTCTTCCTTACCAAGGAAACGCTCTACCCCTGAGCTACGTCGGCTTAGAAACTTATACCCTTCAATTGCGACAGCAGTCTGCATTACCCGGGCTGACCTTCTCAGCTAAAGGGCCATATAGTCCATTTAAGGACCACAACCAAAGCCTATCAGATTTGGTTTAAGATTTTAAAATACTCTAGCACTCACTAAAGTCATTTTAGAGCGGGAGACCGGGTTCGAACCGGCGACATTCAGCTTGGAAGGCTGACGCTCTACCAACTGAGCTACTCCCGCATTGGGCGGCAAAATTATAAAAAAAATTACAATTCGCCTAATAAAAGTGGGGAGAGCAGGATTCGAACCTGCGAAGTCTAATGACAACAGAGTTACAGTCTGTCCTCGTTGGCCGCTTGAGTATCTCCCCAATATTGGTATATTCAGTATTTCAAAAAACGCATCCTAAACTGCGCTTTGCGAAAGTTCTCCGCCTACAAAAAGACATCAAACTTCTAATTTATGAGCCGATGAAGGGACTCGAACCCCCGACCCCGAGATTACAAATCACGTGCTCTAGCCAGCTGAGCTACATCGGCTTTTTTCCGCCTTTTCAAGCATAAAAAAGTCCGCTATTTCTAACGGACTGCAAATGTAGAATAAATTTACAATTGACAAAAATATTTTTATTTTTTTTTTCAAGCACTGGCTCTAATTTTTTGCTTTCGTTTTACCAAAAGTCTTTCGAGAGATTGCGCACAACAATCAGCTCCTTCCTCAAATGACTTGGCCTGCTTTTTGACAATCAACTCATTACCCGGAACACTCAGTAAAATCTCAACTACTTTGTTCTGTCGATCACTGGTATTTTCTAATCTTAAAAAAACATCCGCATAAATGATGTGATCGTAATATCTCTCAAGCTTGTCCATCTTTTTCTGAATGAAATTGATGAGTTTTTGGTCAGCTACAAAATGTGGGGTTTGCACGCTTACTTTCATAGGTTTGCATTTTAAGGTTATTATTTGGTTAGTATGAACTTCTCACGAAGTTCCCATTATCAGGATTTGGGTCTGATAATTTTATTTTCAGCTCAACATCATAACGATAACGTTTTAGTTTTCGTCGCGATTGCGCGGATGAGCGTTTCTATAAACCTTGTTAAGCTCTGCAATACTCGTATGGGTATACACCTGAGTGGATGCAAGGCTTGCGTGTCCCAATAACTCCTTTACCGCATTTAAATCAGCTCCATTATTAAGCAGATGGGTGGCAAAGGTATGCCGTAATGTATGCGGACTCGTCTTGACTTTTTGAGACACCTTACTAAAATAGCGATTTATTGTTCGGTAAACAAACGTATCATACAGATTATCACCTTTGTTAGTAAGTAACAGTCGCGCTGTCGTGTCAGACCCAAAATTTAAGTTGCGTTGCTCGAGATATCTACTCAGCACCTCAACAACCCAATTTATTAACGGAATAATTCGCTCCTTGTTGCGTTTACCCAGAACTTTTACCGTTTTCCGGCTTAGGTCAACATCATCCACACGCAGATTGATTAATTCGCTCCGTCGCATACCAGTTGCATAAAACAACGCAATTAAAGCGAAATCCCTATTGTCCTTAAAATCTAATGGTTTCGTAAACTCTGCAAATACAGCATTTAGCTCTTCGCCAGAAAAAGGAACCTGAATTCCTTGTTTTACCTTTAATGATTTGTGCCTGGACAATGGAGATTGCTCCACTATGCCTACTTTTTGTAAAAACTTAAAATAAGCCTTCAGGGAAGAAATCTTTCTATTAACTGATCGATTGCCAATACCTTCTTCAGACAATCTTACGATCCAGGATCGGATTAATGGATAAGATATTTCGGAAACATTTTTAACCTCATATTCTTTTTCCAAAAAATCAAAAAAAGACTTTAAATCTTTTTCGTAGGCTATAACCGTATGCCTACTGTATTTACGTTCGAGCGCCAAATAGTCTAAAAAAGCAGTGGAGTCCAAATTTTGTTATTTAGTTATCAGAAAATGATGGTTATTATCACCAAAATCTCAGGTTTGAAATTTAAGCAATAAAAAAACCGCCAGAAAACTAGCGGTTTAATTTATATTAATGGAAAGAGGATAAGTCTTTCTGTTAATAATCCCAAATAAAGTGTAAACTTTACTTACGGAGATTTAAATATTCTCCTGGTCGCGAAGGCTTTGTATATAAGAGGCTTTCTGAATTTCCCTTCGACGTTCTACAGAAGGTTTTGTGAATGCCTGACGGTCACGTAGCTTGCGCATAGTTCCCGTTCTATCAAATTTTCTCTTAAAACGCTTCAGCGCTCTATCGATATTTTCTCCGTCTTTTACTGGTATAATTAACATAGTGGTACCTCCTTTCTTTAAATTCTTATCTGTTTACAGGCCGCAAAGATAATTTAATCTTTATAACTGGCAATAGTGATTTCTAAATTTTATTTGGCCGCCGGTTTATACTCTTTCTTATCAATTACTATTTTAGCAATAATCTCCTTCAGAATCTCTGAAGTTCCGCCTCCTATGGGGCCCAGTCTGCTATCTCTAAACATACGTGCCAGTGGATAATCTTCCATATAACCGTAACCACCCAGCATTTGAAGGCATTTATACATCACCTCGTCTGCAATTTTAGTAGCCATCAATTTAGACATACTGGCTTCTTTGACCACATATTCTCCGGTATCCAGGCGTTGAGCCACATTATAATTAAACGTTTTTATGACTTCTATTTCGCTAGACATTTCCGCGATATCGTGACGCAAGGCTTGAAAACGGTCCAGCGTCTTCCCGAAAGCCTTTCGTTCTGACATATACTCTAAAGCATATTCTAAAGCATATTCTGAGCGTGCGTGCGCATTTACACCCATAATGAGACGTTCTAAAGCGAAATGCTGCATGATATACTGAAAACCTTTATTCTCCTCTCCCATTAAATGTGAAGCAGGAATTTTTACATCAGTAAAGGCTATTTCTCCGGTATCTGAAGCACGCCAGCCCAATTTATTGAGTTTTGTAGCTGAAATGCCTTCTGACTCGCGATCTACCAAAAAGATACTCATTCCTTTGTTTCCTTTTTCGGGAGCAGTCTTTGCCGCTACGATCAGATAATCGGAATATACGCCATTTGTAATAAAGGTTTTTGAACCATTCAGAATGTAATGATCTCCTTCCAGAACAGCAGTACTGCGCATCCCTGCCACATCAGAACCTCCAAAGGGCTCCGTGATACAAAGACAACCTATTTTTTCTCCGGTTATACTGGGAGCAAGGTAATTCTCTTTAATTTCTTCAGAACCTTCAGCATTAAGGTGCGTCATTGCCAAATAAGCGTGAGCCCACATAGCCGCCGCGAATCCCCCGCTGTTTATACGCTGCAATTCTTCCAGAAAAATAACCGTGTAAAAAATATCAAGATGAAGACCTCCGTATTTTTCAGGGTAAGCGAGGCCAAAGTAGCCCATCTCTCCCATTTTAGACCATATAAAGCGTTCAATGCTTCCGCTCTCCTCCCATTTATCTAGGTGAGGCACTACCTCTTTTTGTAAAAAATCCCGTAAACTTTCTCTGAAAAGCTGATGCTCTTCTGAAAAAAATGTGTTGTTCATGTAATTGCTTTTTAGTTTACCTACCCGAAAATGAAACCCGCTTTTTAAAACGGTTTTCAGGTCTTTGGAACTTAATAAATTCCATCCTAAATGGACGGTTTTTAATCAAGTTATTGGAAAGGAAGTCTTCAAGTATAAACTTCAATATTCGTTAATACCCTTTATTAATTTTGGCTGGTCGACAAATATAATTTAATTCGATCTAATTTATAAGGAGTAATTCCGTCAATTTTAAGAAGCTCGTCCAGATCGTTAATGCGGTTGTGCAGAAGGCGGTAATTCACGATTTCACGGGCTATTTCAAATGTTATGAAAGGAATCGTAGAAAGATCTGAGGCATTGAGTTTATTGATATCCAGTTGTTTGATTTCAGGCTTTGACAATACGGCAAAATTGTCCTGTAATACACTTACCTGTTGTTTTGAAATGCCATACACATCATAAAGCTGACGATCATCCAGAAAACCTCCCAACTTTCGGCGGTAATCAATAATTCGTTTCGCAATAGCGTGATCTATCCCATCTAGCTTTATCAATTCATTAAACACAACGGCATTAAGGTCATTTTTAGGAATGCTGACAGCTGACTCGTTCTTTATAAATCGGTTTTCTGCTTTGGGTTCATTTACCCACTCTGGAAATTTAAAATAGGGCGCTATCACGGCTAGTAATGAATCTGAAACGCCAGTCACCTGCTGAAAATCTGCTGCTGAATTGATCCACTTTCCGCCTTCTCGAAAGCGCAACAGGCGATCTATTTCTGCAACCTGCATCCCTAGTGTATAACCCTTATAATCGGTAATAAAATTAGGATTGAAGGGGTATATTTTTGGCTTTGCCAGAGAATCTTTTCGTCTGGCGATAGAATCTATACGAGCTTCAAACTGCAATAGTTCATGTTCATTCAATGCATTCGATTTAAAATCTACGGGCACCTCGATAAAATAATAAGCGCTCCAGCTTAAGATAACCACCATCACTAAAAGCAAAATCCCATTTCGTTGCCGGCTATCCAGTTCGAAATGGGATTTTAGATTCATAATTAAAATGAGTTACATTAAGACGCTTTTTTGGTTTTCTTAGAGTGCTTATCAATTACTGCATCCATTCTGCCAATTTTGATTGCATTCAAATAGGCCTTGAGTTCCTTGCGTACTTTAGGTGAAAGCAAAACCAAACCGATTATGTTTGGAAACACCATTGCAAAAATCATGGCATCCGAAAAAGCAATCACCGCTCCAAGGCTGGATGAAGCCCCTACGATAACGAAAATTAAAAATAAGATTTTATACGTAATATCCTGTGTTTTTCCTTTTCCGAAAAGATATTTCCAGGATTGCAAGCCGTAGTACGACCAGGAAATCGCCGTGGAGATTGCAAACAGAACTACCGCAATGGTAAGCACGATTGAAAAATAAGGTATCGCAGAGTCAAAAGCCACAGAGGTTAGATCAACTCCATTGATAGGCTGATTGGTTGCATTGAGCATCACGTTACTCGCTGCATCCAGATTACCATAAGTAAACAAATTATGTTTAGCATTAGTGATGATTATAACTATAGCCGTCATCGTACAGATGATAACCGTATCTACAAACGGTCCTATGGATGCCGTGAGCCCTTCACTTGCAGGATAACGCGTCTTAACTGCAGAGTGAGCTATCGCTGCAGAACCTACGCCAGCCTCATTAGAGAATGCTGCGCGTTGAAAACCAACAATTATCACTCCTACCACGCCACCAAAAGCAGCATTAGGATTCATCGCTCCATCCCAGATTTGGCCAAGAGCAAAGCCTACCATATCTATGTTTATGGCAATGATTATAAAACCGGCAAGCACATAAATAATGGCCATAAAGGGAACCACTTTCTCAGTAAAAGAGCCAATACGCTTTATCCCTCCGATGATAACCAGACCAATAATAAGAGCCATAATAATCCCTAAATACAAACCTGCATTAGGATCATCCCAACCTGTCATTTGAATTAACTGGGAAGAAGCCTGATTAGACTGAAACATATTCCCGCCCCCAAAGGAACCGCCAATACAAAATACAGCAAAAACTGCCGCCGCCACTTTACCCAGGCCCGCCAGCCCTTTCTCCTTAAGTCCTTTAGAGAGATAGTACATGGGACCTCCGTAAGTTTTACCATTTTCATCAACCTCCCGGTATTTTACCCCCAGGGTACACTCAACAAACTTAGATGCCATCCCAAGTAAACCGGCGACTATCATCCAGATCGTTGCCCCGGGACCCCCCAAAGCAATGGCGACAGCAACCCCGGCTATATTCCCGAGACCCACAGTAGCAGAAAGTGAAGCCGTTAAAGCCTGAAAGTGCGTGACCTCTCCCTGCACATCACCCGTCAATTTTACAGTATCTTTAATTTTACCGTCTTCAACATTTATTTCTTCACCGGCAGGCACATAATGATCCAGATCATCATACTTACCCCAGGCGGTTTTGAGACTATCTTTAAAATACCTCAGGTTAACACCTTTAAAATAAATAGTAAAAAACAAAGCTCCGAGCAATAGAATCAGGATTACAATGGGTAACTCTTTACCTGCGATTACTATGGGATACATAATAGTATCTACAATAGGAGCTGTATATTTTTCGAAAGCTGCATTAATAGATTCACCCATACTCATTTCTTCCTGAGCAAACGTTAATAACGGAATCATAAGGCAACAAATTGAAAATATAATTTTCTTCATAAAATTGTTTTTAATAAAATTTTCGAGTAAAAGCGGCAAGATGCTAAAAAAATGTCCTTTTTCAAAGGTAAATCCAGTTAAAACTGAAGCAGATTGTCTCTTTTAGCGAGAATTATTCAATACCGAAATATGAATATTATTATCAATAATTTTACTTTTCTATTGATTTCTAGACATAAAAAAAGCATGTTTATAACAGTATAAACAGGCTTTTTTCTTCAGTCAGTTCCTAAGAACTTATCGCGTCTTTTTTCAGCTTAATTGCATCAAGATAGCGCTTGAGTTGTTTTTTTACAACCGGAAATAAAATAAAAAGGCCCACCATATTCGGGAAAATCATCGCAAAAATCATGGCATCTGAAAATTGCCATATCGAACCCATGTTTGCGGCAGCGCCAATTACGATAAAGCTCAGAAAAAGTAATTTATAAACCAGATCGGCGGCTTTTCCTCTTCCAAAGAGAAATTTCCACGATTGCAACCCATAATAGGACCAGGAAATCATTGTAGAAACTGCAAATAATACTACCGCGATGGTAAGGAAAATGTTAGAGAACGGAATGTATTCGTGAAAGGCTTTTGATGTGATTCCCGCACCTTCATAAGACAAGCCGTCAATTATTACAGCTCCGGAACCATCGCCTCCGTATTCGAAGAAGCCTCCAAAATTAAATATGATGATTACCAGAGCGGTCATGGTACAAATAACCACCGTATCAATAAAAGGCTCGAGCAGGGCAACAAGACCTTCACTGGCAGAGTATTTTGTGCGCACAGCAGAGTGCGCGATAGAAGCAGAGCCTGCTCCTGCTTCATTAGAAAAAGCGGCACGTTTAAATCCTACCAAAAGTACACCTATTACACCTCCCACTCCCATAGCAGTAGGTTCAAAGGCCTCTTCCAAAATAAGGCTTATCGCATCGTCTATTAATGCGAAATTTATCGCAATTATGTATATACAGGCTGCCAGATACATGATCGCCATAAAAGGAACCACTTTTTCAGTTACCTGAGCGATACGTTTGATGCCTCCAATAATTATGATACCTACCAGAATGGCAATCACAACGCCAATCCAAAAGCCGGCACCGGTGCTCTCCAAATTAAATAATTCTTTTAACACAATAGTTGCCTGGTTACTTTGGGCCGCATTGCCACCCCCAAAAGAACCTCCAATACAAAAAACCGCAAAAATTACTGCTGCGATCTTCCCTAAGGTTGCAAAACCTTTCTCCTTTAAACCTTTGGTAAGGTAAAACATGGGGCCACCATATACCGTCCCATCTTCACCAACATCGC
Source organism: uncultured Flavimarina sp. (assembly GCA_964398145.1). Lineage (GTDB taxonomy): Bacteria > Bacteroidota > Bacteroidia > Flavobacteriales > Flavobacteriaceae > Leeuwenhoekiella. The sequence continues at coordinate 11,847 of CAYNMH010000010.1, forward strand.
GGTATTGTACTCCCAATGTACATTCTACAAACTTGGTAGACATACCCAATAAACCACAAATAATCATCCAAAACGTAGCTCCGGGACCACCTAGAGCAATTGCAAGTGCAACTCCGGCGATATTACCATTACCCACCGTGCCCGATACGGCTGTTGCCAAAGCCTGAAAATGACTCACTTCGCCCGCTGATGATTCGTCGCGAATGGTATCGACAATATCTCCATTTACTGCGAGATCATTCTCCAGTTTATCAATATGCTCCTCAATATCTACTTTATTCAAATCTACTCCCTGAGCAATACCTTCTTCACCATAGAGAATTTGAGCTCCGTGATTTTCGATATCCTCATACTTACCCCTAACCGTCTGGATAGCACGTCCAAAATATCTGATATTCGGAAACCCAAAATATAGTGTAAAGAAAAATGCACTTAATACCAGAAGAATAAGTACAAAAGGAATTCCAAAGACATTGAAAAAAATAATGTTGAAGAAGAAGTCTGAAATGGGAGCAAATGCCTGATCAATTTGTTGATCGATTCCTATTTCTGTTTCTTGTGCCTTTAAGGTAAGGCCCGGTAAAAGCAGTAAGACCGCCATAAAAAAATGCTTCATAAGCTAAATGTATGATAAGGTTATATTAGCAGGAGCATTTTTAGATTTTGAAAACATGTTCTCAGCCCGTACTCCTTAACCCTGTAAACATACTACTAAATAGCAAATTCTTTATGTAAATTTTCAATCTGCTCAGGTCTGCCTATCACGATTAGTTTTGAATCGCGTTCTAACAGTAAAGAAGCCTCAGGATTTATCACATAATCTCCGGAAGGAGATTTATAACCGATGATAGAGCAGCCGGTTTTAGCTCTCAGATCAATATCCCTGATTGTGCGGGTTTTATGATCTGGGCATACCGCCTCAAAGGTAATTTCCTGTACATTTACCCTACCTCCCGTGGTGACCTGCAGGTTGTCTAAAAATTCGACCAAGTCAGGTACCACGACCAGGGATGCCATATGATCGCCGCCAATTTTATCAGGCATAATGACGTTATCGGCGCCAGCGAATTTCAGTTTTTGATAAGTAGTTTCTTCCGAAGCCCTACTTATTATATGCAGTTTTTTATTTATTTGACGGGCCGAAAGCACCACAAAAAGATTATCTGAGTCATTAGGCAAAGCAGATATTAACGTAGAAGCACGATCCACACCGGCTTTCATTAAGGTTTCATCTTCATTTGCATTGCCAATGACAAACAGCTTTTCATCCGTCTGAAATTTAGTTACAATTTCTTCATTGCGCTCGACGATTACAAAGGGTTTACCATAGGTCGTAAGTTTTTGCACAGCCTGTTTCCCGTTGCGCCCATAACCTACAACAATCACATGATCCCGCAGCTCTTCAATTTTTTTCAACACCCGTTTTTCTTTTAAAAGTTCAAAATTGCTTCTGCTTAAAATAAACTCTGTTATTACCGAAATAGCGTAACCCACTACGGTAACACTTACCAAAATTAAAATTACTGTAAAAATTTTGGCTACATCATTAAGAGGCTGTACTTCCCCAAAACCAACGGTACTTATGGTAATTACAGTCATATAAACTGCATCTGTCCAGGTATATTCTGCAAAAAACCGATATCCCACTACGCCGAAAATGAGCATAGCCACGATTAGACTTAGCGCAACGTAAAAGCGGTTTCTAAAGAGTTGTAGCATAGTTACAGATCAAATACAGAACTTCGTTTAGTATAAACTAAATCTTTAAGTCTTAACCAAAAGGCTAGCACCAGATAAACGGCAAAGCCTAAACCGGCTGTGGCAAAGGAAAGGTAAATAAAAAACAGACGCACATTTTTTGCCCGGATTCCCATTCGGTCTGCAAGGCGCGACGAAACATAGAAGCCGTTCCGTTCAAAAAAATACCGTATTCTGTAAATAAAATTCATCGCAAGCGTTTACCCTCGCAAATTACTAAAATTTATCGGGTAGCATGGACTCTATCCCGGCCTCAACAGAAAATTGCCTATACCACAATGCAGACATTTATTGGGATCGCAATAATTGGTTTTAAGCTGAATCAAAGCCTGACTGTGCAACGCATCTTTTTTAAAGCTGTGCAACTGCTCAAAAGCTGTAACCAGCTTATTCTTTTCCATAGGTATTTGCATCATTAACTTGAGAATTTCTTCCTCAATTTCCTGACCTCGGCTACGCGCAAAAGCAAATTTGACGGGGATAAGGGTATTTATAAGCAGTATATCTATAAAATCTGAAGATAACTTTTTGACTTTTCGCGAATGGCTTTTACCTATTGTATAATGGGTTTCCCAATAAGATGAACTCTGTATGGAAAACAGTTTCTGAAAAGAACTGCGCTCTTGTATAGGTACAATTTGATTAAAAAGCTGAGGAGACTGTTCATAGAGAGTTGCCAGTTGAGATAACCGTAAAGTAGGAAAGTTAGGGGGTCTCAACTTAAAAAACTGAACCCGATGATGAAGCGTTTCCGGGAGGTCAAACTTCGATTTTGCAAACTGAAAATCATTCTGCCATTTCTTAATTTGAGGTTCTAAGACATCCTTTGGCAACAGGCCGGCAATTCCGAGCAATAGCGGCTCGAGCATCCCGGGCTGGGCACTTAGCTTTCTCACCATATGAAAAGGAATAGCTTTGGCCAATTCTTCAAATGCTTCCGCATTAATAAGGGTTCCAAAACTGCGTGCCAGTCGCCGGAATAGCAAAGCTTCCCAATCGCCTTGTAATTCTTCAAGCTGCGTCTCTATTTCTAAAACTTTGCGCTCCAGGCGCTCAAAAAAGATGCGCTCTAACCAGGATTCCATAACCTCATCCGGGATTTGAGCTAAATCCCTTTCGCAATTAATAAAACTTACTTTTTCCCGCTGTAGCAGGTTTTTATAAGATTGAAGCAAAGCATCAGAAACTCGTGTTCTAAGCTCTAAAGTAGGAACAGCATTTCCCGCTTTATCAAAAACGTCGCAATCATCTTCCCATACCACGTGTAGAATCACATTGTGATACGCTTCATCCCGCTCGTGATTGTGTTGATACCAGTGGGTACTTTTTAAATGAATTTCCACATTTCCTGCCCAAAGCTGATTATCTATACGCAGATGGGCATTGAAAAAATCGGGACCGGCCAGATTATTTGGGGTACCGGGTTTTAGAATTTGCAAAGATTGACCCGCAGTTGTGACCAGGCCATCTTGTGAAGTGGCATCTTCAAACTTTAAAAACTTCCAGAGATAGTGTAAAAATGCCTCATTCATTAGCATAAAGTTAAAGCAATTTTAGCACAACATTAATAGCCCTATGTTCTAAGTACTAATACCTTTAGCTAAAACTAAAAATCATGAAAAAATCCATTTTAATTGTATCCATAACTGCAGGTATTTTAGCATACTCCTGCGGAGATCGAAAAACGAACAGTGACAACGAAGTTAAGCTAGAAGAACGCGAGGAGCCTGTAGCGCAAGGCGAGGATATGTTCCCGGCAGGTGATGAAGTTTCTGCAAGCGATATGGCCGAAATAAATAGTGCCAAAAAAGTAATCAATGATTATTTTGATGCTTTAAACCGCGGAGATGTGGGAGAGGCTTATGAAGCTATGTCTCAGTCCAGCGATCGCGGCACTTCATCTGATTTTGCAGAAAAAAACGCCGAAATTGAAACAGTGACCGTAAGTTTCACCGAAGACCCTGAAGTAGTCGCGGGTAATTCGGGCACAGATGTTAATCTACCTTTACGTTATACCATACAGACAAAAGACGGAAACACCAAAACCTTTACGGGCCGGGCGATGATTGTTAAAGGAAATGCGGAAGATTCAGAATATAAAATTCAGGGAATGAATGTGACTCGCGAAGACAGTTAATTTTTTAATCTAAAAATCCTTTTTCACGCATCCAGACATCATTAAACATTTTCCCAACATACCTGCTGCCGTGATCGTGAAAAAGGACTACCACCACATCGTCTTTAGTGAAATGTTCTTTCAGTTGAAGCAGCCCCTTTATAGCTGCTCCGGCAGAATTTCCTAAGAAAAACCCTTCTTCTTTAGCCAATTTGCGGGTGTAAATCGCGGCATCCTTATCGGTCACTTTAGTAAAACCGTCGATCAAATCAAATTTTACATTTAATGGAAGAATATCTTCACCTATTCCTTCTGTGATATACGGATAAATTTCATTTTCGTCAAAAATGCCGGTCTCGTGATACTTTTTAAATACGGAACCATAAGTATCCACTCCCCATACTTTAACGTTGGGGTTTTTCATTTTTAAATATGCACCCACTCCAGAAATTGTTCCTCCGGTGCCAACACCCACCACAAAATGCGTGACTTTGCCATCGGTCTGCTCCCATATTTCAGGACCGGTTGATTCAAAATGCGCTTTGCAGTTGCTGGGATTATCGTATTGATTTACGTACCAGGAATTTGGTGTTTCTTCAGCGAGACGGCGCGACGTACTATAATACGATTGCGGATCATCTGGAGCCACATCGGTGGGGCACACCACCACTTCACATCCCACTGCTTTGAGAATATCTATTTTTTCTTTACTCTGTTTGTCTGAAATCACACAGACCATTTTATAGCCTTTTACAATTGCTGCCAGCGCAAGACCCATGCCGGTATTCCCGGAAGTACCTTCAATTATTGTTCCTCCAGGCTTTAAAACCCCTGCTGCTTCGGCATCTTCAACCATTTTCACGGCCATTCGATCTTTTACTGAATTGCCGGGATTAAAGGTTTCATATTTTGCAAGAACCAGGCAGGGCAACTCTGCCGTTAGTCGGTTAAGCTTTACTAAAGGAGTATTACCTATGGTATCGAGAATAGTATTGGCATATTGCATAAAGCAGATTTTAAACAATTTCAAAAGTTAAGCGGAATATACTTTCATATTTTGAAAAACCTGGTTTTGAATACAACTATTTCTGCCGAATTAACAAGAATTAACGCAATGGCATTTTAACTAAAGGCTTTAAAACTTTAGGTTGCCTTAGATATCCTGAATCTTAGTTTCCCGTTTACTTTTAGAATCCAGTAGATAATGGCTGTATTCCCTATTACTGAAGGAAGAATCCAAACTGCCAGACCCGATAAATGCGTTCCTGCGACTAAAAATGCGGTGACCGATGCGATATAAGCTCCTACAATCTTGCCGATGTGCTGGACCAGCCAGCTCGTTTTAGTCCTATGCGGATTCCGCAAAAAGTTGAAATCCATCAAACACAGCACAAGACCTATTGCGCCAAAAAACAGAAACAACACCGCTATCTCGCCCGATTTAAATAGTCCCGCGGCAAGCATAAGTACAGAAATTAACGCCATGAATCCCGAGATACCCCAATCTATCTTATTGGCACTGGTTTTACGTTTTTTAAAACGCAGGGCGCGGTTGCCTACAATTACCATATAAATCGTAAATAAGCCAATCATAACCAAAAACGGATTTTCATGTCCCGGCATACTTGCGATAGGTACAGAGAGTCCTGCACTTACCAGCATCCCTATTGTAAACCACCTTCCTGATTTTTTATGGAGTTTGCTTCCTTTTTTAAAAAGGAAGCTTAAGCTTCCGGCGAGTAAGCCGATGGCTCCAAAAAAGGCGTGAATGTAGATAGCGGTTTTGATTGCAGTTTCCATCAGGTGATTTTAAATTTCTCCCAAAAGTGAGCGTAATCATCCGTAACAGGAAAATGGAATTACTAAACTGTTGAATACAAAGGCTCAATTGTAAACAAGCGTAACTTTCTTTCGCTACTGCGAAAAAATCAATCAAATTTTATGGTCTTTACCGGGGAAATACGGGTAATCACATACGAGGGCACAAGCAGCATTACCGCACAAAGCAAAAACGTACCCAGATTGAGAAGTGCTATGTAGTACCAGTCAATATAGACCGGGGCTTCACTTACATAATAGGTTTCGGGATTAAGGGTAATCAGCCCAAAATATTTTTGCAAAAGCAAAAGTCCAATTCCAATAATATTACCCCAGAATAGACCCACTCCCACCAGATACAACGCATTGTACATAAAAATTTTACGAATGCTCCAGTTGCTCGCACCCAGAGCTTTGAGTATTCCCACCATTGGGGTACGTTCCAGAATGAGGACCAGCAGGGCCACAATCATATTGATCCCGGCCACGATGATCATCACTGCAATTATGAGTGCAATGTTGAAATCAAATAGCGATAACCATTCAAAAATAGAATAGTATTTCTGGGTAATGGTCATTGTGTTGAGGAATGAATCCGTGTTTTTGTAAATGGCAACGCCTATCTCATCTATCCTGTCAAAATCATTTACAAAAACTTCAAATGCACCCACCTGATCGTCTTCCCATTTATTCAGTTTTTGTATATGCCTGATATCCGCAAATAAATAGGTTTCATCAAACTCCTGAAAACCGCTATCGTAAATACCTACAATGTCAAAGCGCCGGTTTAAGAAACCTCCATCCTCTTTTAGAAAAAACACAATGACTTTATCCCCGTTTGTAAAACCCAGCCTGTTGGCGAGATACGAACTGATTAAAATTTCGGTATTGAGTTTCCCGGAATAATCCGGCACACGCCCTTCAACCAGAAACTCTTTCATGTAATCCCAGCGATAATCTGCACCCACACCTTTTACGATAATCCCTTCAAAATCGGTAGGAGTGCGTATTACGCCGGCTTTGGTCGCGGTAACCTGCACATGGGTAACTTCAGGAACGCTTTCAAAATCAGGATAGAAATTCTGGTTTTTAGGAATGGGGTTTAATGTAATATCACTATTGTTACCATCAAACTGGGACACGATGACATCACCATTAAAAGCGGAAACCTTTTCTTTTATTTTTTGCTGAAGTCCTATCCCGGTGGCGATGGTGATCATCATCATCACCATTCCCAGCACAATCGCGATGATCGCGATTTTTATAATAGGGGTTGAAGCAGTACTTTTATACTGTTTGGCACCTATTATGCGTTTAGCTGTAAAATATTCAAAATTCAATCGTCCTATGGCGTTTCGTTTGTTCAAAAGTACCTTTTTTTTAATTGTTGTAATTGCGATTTCCTGCGGAAACCATCCCGGAAAACAAAAACAAGAACCCGCTACTGAAGCTTCCAGGTCGAAGCCCGAACATCCAGATGACCGTTTCATTTTGGGAGCTAATCGTACCGAAACCTACCTGCCGCTACTTGCAGACCGGCGGGTCGCCGTTGTGGGCAACCCCAGTTCGCTCCTATTTAAAGCTGAAAAAACAAACGAAAAAGAAGTTTACACTCATCTGGTTGACTCGCTTTTAAGTCTCGATGTCAATTTGATAAAAGTCTTTTCCCCGGAACATGGCTTTAGAGGCACTGCTGACGCGGGCGAAAAAGTTAAAGATGGAAAGGACCCTAAAACCGGCTTACCGGTCATTTCACTTTACGGAACTAATAAGAAACCAAAACCCGACCAGCTTGAGGGTCTTGATGTAATTGTTTTCGACATCCAGGATGTAGGGGTGCGTTTTTACACCTACATTGCGACCTTACATTATGTGATGGAAGCCGCGGCAGATGCCGGAGTGGCTGTAATCGTTCTCGATCGACCCAATCCTAATGGCAGTTATGTAGATGGACCGGTTATGGAAGCCGAGCACACCAGCTTTCTGGGAATGCACGCCGGTATCCCACTCGTTCACGGCATGACCATTGGCGAGTACGCGCAAATGATTGTCGGTGAAGGATGGCTTCAAACTCAAAAAGAACTTGATCTCACAGTCATCCCAATGCAGAACTATAACCATGAAATGGCTTACGCTTTACCGGTACGACCTTCTCCAAATCTTCCGAATGCTCAGGCCGTATTGTTATACCCAAGTCTGGGCCTTTGTGAAGGAACTTCTCTTAATGCCGGTCGCGGTACCGAAATGCAGTTTCAGGTCATCGGCAGTCCCTATTTACCTCCAGCCGATTATACGTTGACATACACGCCTCAACCTAATTTCGGTTCTAAAAATCCTAAATTTAAAGGTGAAGTATGCCATGGTCTGGATCTTCGTGATAAAGGACCTCTCAATCGAGTTGACCTGAGTTTTATCTACAATGCGTATCAAAACTATTCCAAAAAAGATTCTTTTTTCGATACTTCAAATTTTACGGCTCACGCCGGTACTGCTCTTTTGCAAAAGCAAATTGAAGAAAAGATAGGGCTTCAGGCAATTTACGACTCCTGGAAACCCGGTCTGGCTGAGTTTAAAACCCTTCGGTCAAAATACCTACTATATCCCTAATCGCTAAAAACAGTAGGGAATTAACCAAATTTTGTCTCAAATTAACCCGAAGTGTTTCACGCATTTTCTATATTTAAAACCTCTAATGTCTGAAAGACAAGGTTTAAGTTAAAGCGCACACTTATGAAAATCTATATAAGCCTTCTGTTATTCATCTGCTGCACAACATCGATGCACGCGCAGCGCCTGCACGGTACGGTTACTGATGCAACAAGTAAAGAACCTATTGTGGGGGTGAATGTGTATTTAAAATCCATTCAAAAAGGAGTAACTACTAAAAAAGACGGGGTATTTTATTTTGAACAGGCAAATGGACTCAATCCTCAGGATACGATTCTTTTTAATATGGTTGGCTACAACACATTAAAGCTGACAGTTGAACAATTCAAAGAACTAGATCAAAAAGCTGTCTTAAAAGAGTTAAACTTGAAGGAACTCAGCCCCGGCCGATCGGTGCGAATTATCACCCTCGATAAGGACAACAGCAAATAGCATTCACATTCCTGTCTTATGAAATTATCCAACCTAAAAAGTATCCTTTTAGGCATCTGCCTGTTATGCCTTAGCGGTTTTGCTCAGCAAAAAAATTACGAATTACCCAGCTCCCAGCCTCAAGCTGTTGGTTTGCGTACCTATCACCTCAGCTATATTGACTCTCTGGCGCAACAAGCTTTGACTGAGCAGCAAGTACCCGGACTGGTTGCTCTGGTGGTGCGGGATGGGAAAATCGCTTATCATAAAGCTTTTGGACAGGCTGATCCATCCGGCAAAAAACTGGAAACTTCTTCCATTTTTAGAATCGCTTCTCAGACCAAAGCCATTACTTCTACCGCAGCCATGATTTTATGGGAGCGCGGAAAATTTCAACTGGATGATCCCATTTCAAAATATATCCCAGAGTTTAAAGATGCACAGGTGCTCGATTCGGTATTACCGGACGGAAGCTATACCAGTCATAAAGCAGACAAACCGATAAGCATTCGCCATTTACTAACGCATACATCGGGAATAGGCTATGGAGCAATTGATGGCGATCCCCGCTTCAGAAAACTTTTTGCAGAAGCCGGAATCATCGATGGCTTTACGACTAAAAACATAACCCTGGCCGAAAATGAACCAAAAGTTGCCAGACTGCCCCTGCATCATAATCCCGGTGAGCGATTTACTTACAGTGAGGGTATCGATGTGGTGGGTTATTTGGTCGAGTTATTATCCGGGAAAAAGCTGGACGTGTTTATGCGCGAAGAGATTTTTGAGCCCCTGGCGATGACAGACACCTATTTCTATCTTCCTAAAGAAAAACACGAACGCCTCGTTGCCGTTCAAACGCTTGAAAACGGCACCTGGACTGAATCTGAAGCCAATTCTTTTTACGAACCCAATTATCCCACAACCGGCGCGCAGACCTTCTTTTCGGGCGGCGCAGGTCTATCCAGTACCGCACTCGACTATGCCCAATTTTTACAGATGTACATCAATGGTGGAGAACTCAACGGTAAACGAATATTAAGCCCTACTACTGTAGATGTTATTTTGAGCAATCACATAGGCGATATATGGGCAGATCAGGGCGCCGGCCACGGTCTTGCCTTTAAAGTTATAGGTGAAGGTGCTTCCGCAAAAGGCGGTCAGGGTAGCCCGGGTACTTTTGAGTGGGGCGGTTATTTCAACACCCAGTATTTTGCAGATCCTCAGCAAAAATTGATCGGGATTATTATGAAACAAACCCTAAATGTTCCTAACGATCAGACTGCATGGAAATTTCGCAATATTGTTTTCTCCTCGATTGAAAAATGACACTTTACATTCAATAAAAATTTCAATTTCGTAAAGAGTATGGGGAATTAGACAGTTTTGTTCAATTCTTTTCATTTTATGCCTCCGGAATGCTAAATTTAGCAGGTAAACTAAATACGTCTTTATGAAAAAACAGCTTTTCGCGTATGCATTCAGCACCTTGTTGAGTGCAGGGCTTTTCGCCCAAAATCAGAAGGAAACCGTTTCAGCTTTAGTTAAAGAAGCTACTGAAAATTCTCAACTCAAGCTACTTGCTCACCAACTTCTGGATCTAGTGGGACCACGTCTGGTAGGAACTCCAGAAATGAAACAGGCTCATGACTGGGCGGTTAAAACCTATAGCGATTGGGGTATAACTGCCGAAAATCAACAATGGGGTGTGTGGAAAGCCTGGGATCGCGGTATTACGCATATTGATTTGGTAAGTCCGCGACAGGTAAGCCTGGAAGGTATGCAACTGGCCTGGAGCCCTTCTACTTCATCAAAAGGTGTGGAGGCCGAAGTGGTAATCCTTCCGGAAGCTAAAGACTCTCTGGCTTTTCAGAATATCCTGAGCAAGGTCAAAGGAAAGTTTGTGTTGATTTCGATGCCTCAGCCTACCGGACGTCCTGATGACAACTGGGAGGAATGGGCCACTCCCGAATCTTTTGAAAAGATGAAAACCCAGCGTCAGGAACTTGATGATGCGTGGGATGCGCGCATCAAAGCCACCGGCTACTCGTCGCGTGAACTACCAAAAATTCTGGAAAAGGCAGGAGCCGTTGGTGTGATTACCAGTAACTGGTCGCGCGGTTTCGGTGTAAATAAAGTTTTTTCTGCATATACCGATAAAATCCCAATGGTTGATATTTCTTTGGAAGATTATGGCCTTCTCTATCGTCTAGCCGAATACGGAGATCAACCACGCATTCATGTTTTGGCACAATCTAAAGATTTGGGCGAAGCCCCAACCTTCAATACCATCGCACAAATTAAAGGAACCGAAAAACCGGACGAATATGTGATTCTTTCTGCGCATTTTGATTCGTGGGACGGCGCTCAGGGCGCTACCGATAACGGTACCGGAACCCTCGTGATGATGGAAGCGATGCGCATTCTGAAAAAAGTATATCCCAACCCAAAACGTACCATCCTTGTTGGTCACTGGGGAAGCGAAGAACAGGGGCTTAACGGCTCGCGTTCTTTTGTGAAAGACCATCCTGAGATCGTAGCGGGTGTACAGGCGGTATTCAATCAGGATAACGGTACCGGTCGTGTGGCAAACATCTCTGGAAACGGATTTTTACACGCTTACGATTATCTAGGCAGCTGGTTAAGCGCCGTGCCCGATGAAGTAGCGAGTATTGAAACCAACTTCCCCGGAGCTCCCGGTCGTGGGGGTTCTGACTACGCTTCGTTTGTTGCCGCAGGTGCTCCTGCCTTCAATTTAAGTTCGCTAAGCTGGAATTACTGGAACTACACCTGGCATACCAACCGCGATACCTATGATAAAATCGTTTGGGATGATGTGCAAAATAACGTAATTCTTACCGCTGTATTAGCCTATATGGCCAGTGAAGATGAAGACAAAACCTCACGCGAACAAATCGTTTTACCGGTAAGCTCCAGAACCGGCGAGCAAATGACCTGGCCTGAGCCTCGTGACGGAACCCGTCGTGGTGGACTTGAAGATTAGGTGGAAGATTTGCGATGTTAGACTTTAGATATAAGAAAAAACGCCCGAGCAAATGCTCAGGCGTTTTTTGTTTTAAACAAGAAATTACAAATCTTGTATTTCCTTTACTTCTTCTTCACTAAGCGTCAATAACCCCGGTTTTACGAGACGGCCTATCATCTCGCGCCAGTTTTCGTCCTGCTCAAAAATGTTTTTAAAAATAGGCTTGGCCTCTTCTAGCTGCCCGTCATTTGCCATTGCTACGGCTGCCCAAAATTGCATTTCCTGATTATCGGGAAACATCTTTTCAGCGGTACCGTACAGCTTTAAGGCTTCGGGCATATCGCCGGCCTCTACAGCCAAATCACCGCGGTTCATAAAGTCATAAGCACGGGCAACCTTCAGCAAACGATCTAATTCTTCGATAGGATTTTCGTGATCGTCAACCCGCAAATTGATTTTATATTCTTCCCACGGATTTTCGGCCAATTCAGGACCTACCACGATCAAGGCTGCGCTTTGCTTTCCGCGTATATCACCACCCGCATCCTGAGCCGCTTCAAGCACGGCCACCATACGCTCTGCAAGCGGAAGATCGCTATGAGCTTCAAAAGCTTTTGCCATCGCAGGTACCGTTTGATCAGTCAGCATCATATTGGCCTGTACCGAGAAATTATCACCGGTTATCTGACTCGCGTATACCACACATTTCTCACCGGTATAGGCAGCGGCATTTCCATTTACATCCAGAAAAGCAACCTGACGAAAGGCCTTCCCTTCATCTTGGGCTACCAGTTGATCTAAAGCTGCTTCTGCTGACATACCTTCCTGCATAAGAGCCAAACCTTTGGGACCGTATGCCGGATTAACAAAAGATTGAGTTGCCACGACCCCTACTCCGCTTTTTCCCCAGGAGACCAAAGAGCCCACGCTAAACCAGTGACTCTGTACGGCAACCGCCATCTCGCCGGTATTTGCATCGCGCGCCACGATAGAAAAGGTGTGGGCAAACGCGCTTTTATCTGCATTGATGTTTTGAGCAAAGCAAGTTGCACTTGAGGCGATCAATAATACGGTGAGTAATTTTTTCATACCTATTTCAATTTTATACGTTCCTTCATCTTTTCGACGATGTTATAGGCTGCGGGACAAATCGCAACGTTCTTCAGGGTAATATTGGTTATTTGCTGAAATTTCTTTCGGTCTGTATGCGGAAACTCGGCACAGGCCTTAGGGCGCACATCGTAAATCATGCAATAATTGTCGGCTCCCAGAAAGGTACAGGGCACCTCTTGCAGCACATAGTCGTTGTCTTCATCCACGCGCAAATAGGTATCAATAAACTGTGCATCTTTCATCCTAAAATGCTTTGCGATACGGCTTATGTCACGGTCTGTAAACAACGGCCCGGTGGTCTTGCAACAATTGGCGCACTCCAGACAGTCAGTCTGCGCAAACTCCTCGTCATGCAATTCCTGCATCTGGTAATCCAGATCTTTTGGCGGTTTACGCTTCAGCTTTTTAAAATAGGCAGCAGTCTCTTTATGCTTATCTTTGGCCAGATTGGGCAACCGCTCAATAAATTCATCCATAGCGCAAAAATACGCAATAAAAGCAGCCTTGATTTTATGGCAAAAAAAGATTCTGCAAACCCCGATGTTTTCGGCGCAGCCCTTCTTGATTTTTACAACGGAAAGTACACGGAAGACATCACAGTGATCTCTTCCCTTACCGAAGATGATGAGATTCCCGTACCTTATCTCTTCCGGGATTTTGAAGAAATGCCCAAAATCGAACAGAAAGCCTTAAATCTGGCGAAAGGCAAAATTCTGGATGTGGGCGCCTGTGCCGGAAGCCACAGCCTTTATCTGCAGCAACGGGGACTCGACGTTACAGCGCTTGATGTATCGGCAGGCGCAATCAAAGTATGCCACTCACGGGGTATCAAAAAAACACTGAGGGCTGATGTTTTTGATCTTCAAGAAGTTTCTTATGACACCATTCTTTTAATGATGAATGGTACCGGTATTTTTAAGACGCTGAAAAACACCCAAAACGCTCTGAAACATCTCGCCCGACTTCTAGCAGATAACGGACAAATTTTAATGGATTCGTCAGACATTGCTTTTATGTATGAGGAAGAAGATGGCAGCTACTGGCGTGACACCAGCCGGGATTATTATGGTGAAGTCACGTTTAAAATCAGGTACAAGAAGCAAACTTCTCAGGCTTTTGAATGGTTGTATCTCGATTTTGAAACCTTAAAAGCTGAAGCTGAAAAAACGGGATTTTCCTGTGAGAAAATTCTGAAAGGACCCCATCGTGAATATTTGGCACGCCTGTTTAAGAAAGAATAAAAAACCAAGTCGTGCTTAACCTCGTAAATTTTAAAAAGAATTTAAACAAACAACAAGTGTCATTGGCTTTGCGTTTAAGTATTTTTGCCATTTGTTAATTAGAAACTGATGAAATTATCAAGAATTACCCCCTACTTCACCCTTATTTTTACCCTTTTAATACTCTCCTGTTCTAAAGATGATCCTGCGGCGCCAGATCCAACGGTTGCCAACAAACAGGCTTTGGGCACTTCTGCCCGGGATTTTTTAAGTGCTGATGAGTTTACCAGCCTGCGAGTAGAAATCGCTTATGTGGATGGTTTTAAACCTTCAAACGCGACCTTATCTAATCTGCGTACCTTTTTTCAGGAAAGACTAAACAAGCCTGATGGAATTTCGTTTATAGAAACGGTTGTACCTGCCACCACTTTAGGAGCTCTGGAGCGTGAAGAATACGTGAAGATTGAAGCGGATAACCGCACTGCGTTTAATGAAGGAGATGAACTCGCTGTATGGATTTTCTTTGCTGATCAAAATTCTGATAGTGATGACGGTAATAGTCGTATTCTGGGCACCGCTTACCGCAACACGTCTTGTATCATTTATGAAAAAACCCTTCGGGATTTTTCGAATAGAATAGGTGGAGCTAACCTGACCCAACTGGAAACCATCACTACGGAACACGAGTTTGGTCATTTATTTGGTCTTGTAAATCTGGGAACTCCAATGGTGCGGGATCACGAAGACGAGCAGCCTAACGACGATGGGGTTGATACTTTAAACAAACATTGTGATCAGGAAAATTGCCTGATGTATTTTCAAACGGTCGCCGATGCTACGAGTTCTGCGATGAACGGCCTTCCTACTTTTGGCGAATTTTGCCTGGAAGATCTTCGTGCAAACGGCGGAAAATAAATAAACCTCAAGGCCTAAAAAACAAAAAGCTTCCGGTATTGCCGAAAGCTTTTTTTATTTCTTCAAACTGATCTTTTAATCAAGAACCAGGCTTGTGGTTGCGATCATTTTTCCACCATCAAAAATATTAATTTTGTAAAGACCTTTTGCAAAGTCATCTCCACGAGGAGCAACATTCTCACAGATATCGAGTGCTGTATTTTCGTAGTAAAACTTGGAAATTGCTGAATAAGTTACGGTTGTAACACTATCAATTTTTACGGTCTTATTTGCACCCATAATATTGTTTTGAGGGTCAAGCACCTGCACATACAATTCTTTATCTCCGGCTTCTGCAATGCGGTTTTGAGGTACTGTATAACAAGCTCTGATACGATCTACGCGACGGGCACGGTCATTTTCTACCAGCTTACCGCTATTGCGCACAATCACACCGGTTCCTACCAGTTTATTTGCCGCCAGGCTAGAACCTAGTGCAACTTTTTCGGCAAGCTCTTCTTTTATGGTGGCCAGACTATCACGCTTCATTCGGCTTACTTCGAGCTCATAAGTAGTACTATCAACGCGCATAGCCAGCATCTTATTCATACCTTTTAAACTGTCATTCTGAGCAAATAAATATTCGCGTTCTTTTTTGAGTTTATAAACCTCATCGCGGTAGCGACGTAGTACAGAAATAGAAGCTTCCATTTTCTGAACCGAATCAATTAACACCTGAATGCGGTCGCGGGCCTGATTAAGCTCGGTATCCTTAAGATTATTCTCTTCTATTACTGCATCATATTTGCTTACCATTTGTTTTAAATCATTAAGTACCAATTCCTTTTCTTCGGTAAGCTCAGCCTTGGTATTTTTTTCCTGATTATACAGCTTTATCGCAAAAGCCCCCGCAACTACAAGTAATACGGCCAGTATACCCGTAATCACTTTCATCCCGGTATTCTTATTTTCGTTTTCCATTTCTAGTCGAATTTGATTAATTATTAGGTTGCCACCTCTATTTTCGAAGTAACGTTAAATTAGCCCCAAAAGTGTACAATTCTTTTAATCTGCCCTAGAAATTTACGGTTTTTTAACGAAAAGCCGGCGCAATCGATTTTCAAAAGGCTTTTGAACTTATTTTAAGGAGTTTATTTGCTCTTAATTACCACATTATCTGCTCTTCCCTCACCTGAAAACTATCAAATTGAAAGCATGAATGATGCGAAATTACGAGGTAATTTAGCTTAGCATACACGAGAATTGTATCTTTATAAAATGAATTACGAACACAAACGTGCAGCGATTTTATTTGGAATTTTAGCCCTGATTGCGATAATCATCTGGATTTTTCACGCAACTTTTGGGCGAGGCTTGCTTCTTGGCGTTGGCATCGCTATTTTGGTCTATATTTTGCGCAGTTTTCTTCCCCGACGCAATTAAAAGAGCACCGGTAATTCTTTTATACTTTTTAGCGATTTAAATTTTGAATGTGCAATGTCCTCATCTACCTGCTCGTGGCTCCACGTGGTATGAAATGGAATATGTATCGCATAGCCGCCCATTGCCAGTACCGGAAGCACATCAGACTTAAGCGAATTGCCCACCATTAGAAATTCATCCGGATTGATATCTAAATGCTTTACGAGTTTTTTATACTGGGTTTCTTTCTTATCGGAAACAATTTCCACGTGATGAAAGTAATCAATAAGGCCACTTTTAATGAGCTTGCGCTCCTGGTCTAACAAATCTCCTTTTGTAGCGACGACCAGTTTATGAGTTGCAGACAATTTTTGAAGCACTTCTTCAATATGCGGAAGCACCTCAACAGGCTCTGCCAGCATTTCTTTTCCTTTTTTCAGAATAAAATCAATAGTGCGCGAAGAAAGTTTATCTCCCATAAGCCGGTGTGCCGTCTCGAGCATAGATAACGTAAAGCCCTTAATCCCGTAGCCATACGTGTCCAGATTGCGTATTTCGGTATCCAGAAGCTTTCCTACAATTACTTCTTCATCTCCGTATTCACGCAGATGTTTGGCAAATGCCAGTTCTGCATTCCTAAAAAAAG
Source organism: uncultured Flavimarina sp. (assembly GCA_964398145.1). Classification (GTDB taxonomy): domain Bacteria; phylum Bacteroidota; class Bacteroidia; order Flavobacteriales; family Flavobacteriaceae; genus Leeuwenhoekiella. The sequence continues at coordinate 28,895 of CAYNMH010000010.1, forward strand.
TTTCATTTACCCAAAGGGTATCGTCTGCGTCAAAAGCGACGACTTTAATGTTGCTTAAATCCAAATGATTTCGATTTTGTTCCCCTAAAAATACCAGAAATTAAGTAGAACATCGACTCTAAAACCCGGAGTTTATTTTTTCTTTTTCATTTTATTAAGCCAAATCAAAGTGCCTGTGACAGGAAGACTGGTTGCTATGAGACAAGCCAGGAAGTAAAGAATTTTAGAAAACATCCCAAAAACTTCACCGGTATGTAGCGGTTTAATGAGCGAGGCAAACTGTACGTTAAGCGGTTTATCTGCAAACCGTTCTACCAGAAGAACTTGCCCGTCCTCTGCAACATACGCGCGGTCTGAAGCTACAGGTGACCAACTTCCAGCGTCATTTTTTCGCAGACTGAAATAAGCCGATCGTTCATCGGGAAGACTTATGCTTAAATCTCCTTTAAATGGGAAAATCTCATCGGCAACTTCCTGCACTTCTTTAATATTTAACCTCGTTTGAGTTGCCGGCACTTCAATCTCCGGAGCTGAACGATTAAAAACGGGAGTGCCTATAACCTGCCCCAAAAGATCCCGATACCCCTGAAAAGACCAGCATAATCCCGTGATTCCCATAATCAGGATGAAGATAAGCGCATAAAAACCCAGGGTATTGTGCAAATCGTGATTTACACGCTTCCAGTTCGCTTTGGTTTTGATCCTAAAGCCTGCTTTAAAATTTTTAAGCTTAAGTTTTTTAGGAAACCAAAGCACCAGCCCGGTAATGGCCAGAATCAGAAAAATAATGGTGGCAACCCCTACAATAGGGCGTCCAATTGAAGAATCAAAAAGCAACCATCGGTGCATTTTAAAAAAGAAAAAACAAAACGCATCGGCCGGGTTAGGTCCTGCTACCAGTGTTTCGGCCGTATAAGGATTTACCTGCACATTGTTACCTCTGCGTTCTTTAGGATTTTCTTTGATGGAAAAAACATAGGGAGCATTAGTCTTTTCAGGAATACTTACCGAAGTGAGAGTCCCCGAATGATCCTTTAAAACCTGCTCTTTCAGGTCTTCGAGATCCATAGGTTCTCCCGAGGCTTCGATGCTAAGTTTTTCTTCAAACAGAGCTTTTATTTCGTGCTCAAAAGCTAAAATACTTCCACTTAAACACACCAGAAAAATAATGATTCCGCTGGCAAGACCCAGCCATAAATGAATATCGTTGATTAATTTTCTTAAACGGAAACCTTTCTTTTTATTCATAAATAAGGATGTAAACAGACTTAATGAATCACTAGGACTTGTGCTTATACCAAAAGTTTGAGTGCAAGCGGTGCAAATATAAAATTCCTTTTCAATTAAAACTATTTAGACTGAATAAATATAGATGGCTTCATTTTTTAAAATAAAAAAGACCGCCTAAATGTTTTAGACGGCCTCTTCAGTTTAAACCCAAAACGGGTTATCGTACTAATTTTTTGTATTTGATTCGTTTTGGCATCAAGTCACCGCCCAGACGCTTCTTTTTGTTTTCTTCATAATCAGAAAAACCACCTTCAAAGAAATAGACCTGGCTGTCTCCTTCAAAAGCCAGGATATGCGTACAAATTCGGTCTAAGAACCAGCGATCGTGAGAAATCACTACAGCACAACCTGCAAAATTCTCAAGCCCTTCCTCTAATGCCCGCAAAGTATTTACATCCAGATCGTTTGTAGGCTCATCCAGAAGTAAGACGTTGCCCTCTTCTTTGAGCGTCATCGCCAGGTGCAGACGGTTGCGCTCCCCACCAGATAAGGTGCTTACTTTTTTATTTTGTTCGCTTCCGCTAAAGTTAAACCGACTCAGATAAGCCCGGCTATTCACCTGCCGCCCCCCCATCATTATGAGTTCCTGCTTGTCGCTAAAGTTTTCCCAAATGGTTTTCTCCGGGTCGATATTGGTGTGCGACTGGTCTACATAGGCGATTTTTGCGGTTTCTCCTACCGTAAAGTCACCTTTATCCGGTTCTATTTCGCCCATAATCATTTTAAAAATGGTGGTTTTACCTGCACCATTCGGCCCTATAACTCCTACAATTCCCGCCTGTGGAAGCACAAAATTTAAATCTTCATACAGCAACTTTTCTCCAAATGCCTTACTTACGCCGTTAGCATCAATCACATTAGTGCCCAGACGCGGTCCATTTGGAATGTAGATTTCTAATTTCTCATCGGTTTGCTTCTGGTCTTGCGACATCAATTTGTCGTAACTATTTAAACGCGCTTTTTGTTTCGCCTGACGCCCTTTAGGAGCCATACGTACCCACTCCAACTCGCGCTCCAGTGTTTTTTGACGCTTGCTGGCCTGTTTTTGCTCCTGAGCCATACGCTTGGACTTTTGATCTAACCACGAAGAATAATTTCCTTTCCAGGGGATTCCCTCACCACGGTCCAGTTCTAAAATCCAGCCCGCTACATTATCTAAGAAATAGCGGTCGTGAGTAACTGCTATTACAGTCCCTTTATATTGGGCTAAGTGATGTTCAAGCCAGTGAACACTTTCTGCATCTAAGTGGTTAGTGGGCTCATCAAGCAGCAGCACATCGGGTTCCTGCAACAACAAGCGACATAGTGCCACACGACGGCGCTCACCACCAGAAAGCACCCCTATTTTCTGATCGGCCGGTGGCGTGCGAAGGGCATCCATCGCGACTTCCAGCTTGTTATCAAGTTCCCATGCATTGCGGGCATCAATCTCGTCCTGCAAAGCAGCCTGACGGTTCATCAGCTTTTCCATCTTATCTGGATCGCCATACACTTCTTCAAGACCAAACTGATCGTTTATGCTGTTGTACTCATCCAGGATGGCAACCGTTTCTGCAGCACCTTCTTTCACGACTTCCAATACGGTCTTATTGTCATCAAGCTGAGGTTCCTGTTCCAGATAGCCTACTGAGAACTCTTTGTCTGAGGTGACATCTCCCTGAAAATTTTTCTCAACCCCGGCAATGATCTTAAGCAAAGTAGATTTCCCCGAACCATTAAGTCCCAGAATACCAATTTTTGCCCCGTAAAAAAAACTGAGGTAAATATTCTTCAATACAGGCGTATTTGCCCCGGGATACGTCTTGCTGACCCCAGTCATTGAAAAAATGATCTTTTTATCGTCTGCCATATTATTTGATTAAATTGTTAGTGTTTTTTGTTCTAAAGAGCATCTCAAAGGATTTTATAACACAGAGTTCCCTGGCAATCGCCAAAGGTTTCCCTTTCTTTTCAATTGATCTTCTGCTGAAATGTATGATCCTATATAATACCCTTTATAAGCAGGGCGTAAAGGTATTATAATATTGTGGTATTGAAAATTACCTATAAGCTATTCCTTCTATCAACTTCTCGCACTTAACTTTAGTATAATTATAACAGCGCAGAGGTTGAATAACGTTTCTTTTTAGCCCATCTTTAAAGAAAATGAGCGAAAATCCTCAAAAATCTGAATCTTTTTAGGAAATACAGGAGATTCTTTAAAATTTCAGCAAAGCTGAAAAACTCATGTTAAGCTTTAGGCCTATTGCATAATCAGGCTTTTTTAATATAGAAGTTGATTATCACAAACACTAATTATATTCTATGAAATCTTCTCACAAACCATCATCAGAAGAATCCAGACTGGGCAAGGAAGAAGAACAACTGCTGGACGAGTTGGGCATTTTTGGCAAGTCACGTCGTAGCTTTCTCAACCAGATGTCTGCAGCGGGAATCAGCCTAATGGCTGTACCTTATTTAACCTCCGAACTGTTTGCACAGGCTCCAGAAGCAGCCGCATTCAATCCCAAAAATTTGCTTAATGCTGTTGAGGTCAATTTGCGCATTAATGGAGAAACCTATCCGCTGCAAGTAGATTCGCGCATGACTCTTCTGGATGCGTTGCGGGAACGCTTAGAGCTCACCGGTTCAAAAAAAGGTTGTGATCACGGCCAGTGCGGGGCGTGTACAGTTCTTATTGACGAGAAACGTAAATTATCGTGCCTCACGCTATCTGCCACTTGTAAAGATCAGGAAATCACCACCGTTGAAGGGCTTACGCAGGATGGAAATCTCCACCCTATGCAGGCGGCTTTTCTCAAGCACGATGGTTTTCAGTGCGGGTATTGTACCCCCGGGCAGATTTGTTCCGCCGTTTCGCTGCTTGATGAAGCTAAACGCGGCGAAGTAAGTTATGTGACCGAGAACGTTAAAACCCCCGTGAGTAAGCTTTCCGATCAGGAAATCAGGGAGCGTATGAGCGGCAACATTTGTCGATGTGGTGCTTATAACAACATAGTCGAAGCAATCCGCGAAGTACATTCCGGCAAAGCCGAAATGCCACATTGGGAATTTGCTACCGAAGCTGAACTCGAAGCCAGCAGGACTGCTGAATAATTAAAGAAACGAAACATGAGACCATTTCAATTTCACAGTGCCTCCACTGCTACAGAAGCTCTAAAGCAACATACCGGAGACCACACTTCACATTATTTGGGCGGAGGCACAAATCTCATCGACCTGATGAAAGAAGATGTTGAGCGGCCTGAGCATCTTATTGAGGTCGCAAATCTACCTAACAAAGAAATTAGCAAGACACCTCGCGGCGGACTTATGCTGGGCGCTTCACTTAATAACACAGACACCGCAAACCACGAGACGGTTCGCCAAAATTACCCGTTGCTCACGATGGCTATGCTTTCTGCAGCGACTGAACAAATACGAAATATGGCGACCAATGGGGGAAATTTGCTCCAACGCACCCGTTGTCCTTATTTTTTTGAAACCACCATGCCCTGTAACAAACGGGAACCCGGTTCAGGGTGCGGCGCGCTTGAAGGTGCAAATAGTACCGAAGCCATTTTTGGCTGGAGTAAATCTTGTGTAGCCACACATCCTTCAGATATGTGTGTGGCTCTTGCGGCCCTTGATGCTTCGGTTCACGTGGAGCAACCTAATGGAGAGTCACGGGTGATACCTTTTACACAATTTCACCGTCTTCCCGGCGAAGAGCCCGAAAAAGATTCGGTTCTTAAAACCGGGGAGCTCATCACCGGCATTGAATTACCACAGGCTGAATTTTCAGATCATTATTACTACTTCAAAGTGCGGGAGCGCAGCAGTTATGCTTTTGCATTAGTCTCTGCTGCAGTAGGGCTAAAAATGGAAGGTAAAACTATCATAAAAGCCGGTTTAGCTTTAGGAAAGGTAGCACACAAGCCTTGGAAGCTGGAACAGGTCGAAGATTTCCTTAAAGGCAAAGAAGCAACGCAGGCCAATTTTGAAGCAGCGGCAAATTTAGCTTTTAAAGATGCCCGGCCACTTTCTAAAAACGAGTACAAAATAGAATTGGGTAAGAAAACCTTAGTGCAGGCGCTTACACGCGCTGCCGCACGGAGTTAAACGATACAGTTATGACAACAACAATAAACGGAGCCACCGGATCTCCTCTCAGTCGTCTGGAAGGCCGGCTAAAGGTAACAGGCAAAGCCAAATATTCATCTGAATTTTCTTTTGAAAATCTGGCTTTTGCACAGGGTATTCAAAGCAGCATCGCAAAAGGCAGGATTACGGGAATTGATACTTCAGAAGCAGAAAAGCAGGAAGGTGTACTCAAGATCATAACCTATCAAAACGCGATGGAGCTTAAAGCCTATAACGACCGTTTTGAGTCACCGAGCACCAGTGGAATTTCGCCCAGCCTGCAAACGCCCGAAATACATTTTTATGGTGAATATATAGGCGTGGTGGTTGCAGAAACTTTTGAACAGGCTCGTTATGCGGCCAATCTTATTAAAGTGAGCTACGCTGTAGATGAACACAAAACCAACTTTGAAGAATATCTGGATTCGGTTTATAAACCCGATAAAGTAAACGGAAATCCTGCAGACACCAGCCGGGGAGATCTGGAAAAAGGAATGCAGGAAGCTGCTGCCAGCATAGATGTGACTTACAATACCCCGATTGAACACCACCATCCTATGGAACTGCATAACATCATTGCCGTTTGGGAAGGAGATCAGGTGACAGCCTATGCCTCTACCCAAATGGTTGAAAATGCAGTAACCACGATTGCTGAAACCTTTCAAATGCCTAAGGAAAACGTACGCGTAGTCACCCCTTATGTTGGTGGCGGTTTTGGGTCAAAACTTCAGCTAAGAGAACACGCCACACTGGGTATTATGGCAGCAAAAATGGTAGGAAGACCAGTGCAGTTTACAGTTACCCGGCACGAAATGTTTACAGCTATAGGTTTTAGACAGCATAATAGACAACGTATGCGTCTGGGAGCAGACTCCAGTGGCAACCTCACCGCAATGGGTCACGAGACTACTTCTCATACCTCTTTTACTGAAGAATTTCAGGAAACCTGCGGTTTAATGACGCGAATGCTTTACAAAACCCCAAATTCGCTGGTAACTCACCGGCTTATGAAACTCAATTTACCTTCTCCCCGATGGATGCGGGCACCCGGTGAAGCCCCGGGTAGTTTTGCTTTGGAATGCGCCATGGATGAACTGGCTCACGAGCTTGGCATGGACCCGGCAGAATTACGCATCAAAAATGACACCCAGACAGACCCAAGCAATGACAAGCCTTTCTCATCCCGTCAACTGGTGGAGTGTATACGTTTAGGAGCTAAAAAATTTGACTGGAAAAACAAATGGAAATCCAAACCGCGACATACCACTAAAGGAAACTGGCTCGTAGGTTATGGTATGAGTGCTGCTTCCCGGGCAGCGCCCTATCTTAAAAGCACGACTGAAGTAACCCTCATTCGGGAAGATTCGCATTTACGGGCAGTCGTTAAAACCGATGCCACAGATATTGGTACCGGCACCTATACCATCCTGGGACAAACGGTAGCCGAAACCTTAAATCTGGATATTGACAACGTACAAATACTTCTGGGGGATTCAAAATTCCCAGTGAGTCCCGGGTCGGGCGGCTCCTGGGGAGCGGCTTCGTTTTGTAACAGTGCCCGCCAGGCTTGTCTCAATGCATTGAAAAACTTAAAGACTCTGGCAAGTACTGATGAGGATTTAGATGCTGCCACACTTCTGGACCGTGCAGGCATCACTGAGCATACCGCAACCGGAACTGCTGCACCAACCGAAGAATTTGATAAGTATTCCGTGTATTCATTTGGAGCAAATTTTTGTGAAGTTTGGGTAGATAAAGATACCGGAATGGTACGCCTCGAGCATTTTGTAAATGTGGCATCTGCAGGAAAAATTCTAAATCCCAAAACCGCATACGGTCAAATCATAGGCGGGATTACCTGGGGTGTAGGTCAGGCACTTACCGAGCATAGCGAAGTGGAACCTAATTATGGAAATTTTATCACCCGGTCTTTTGCAGATTACCATGTTCCTGTAAATCTTGACCTGGGCAAGATAGATGTGATTTTTGTGCCCGAAGAAGATTATATCGCAAATCCTATGGGTGTAAAAGGCATCGGGGAACTGGGGATCACCAGTATTGCTGCTGCAATAGGCAATGCCGTTTTTAATGCAACCGGTAAACGCGTACGCGATTTACCAATAACCCCTCAAAAAGTAGTTATGGCAGAGGTTACAGCTTAAAGCAGCCTTCTTTTAAATTAAAAAATCCTTTGAAATGACTTCAAAGGATTTTTATTAAAGGTATTTGTCAGTTTAATGCAGGCCCAGCAATCTCGCAATGACGACAAGTTGCCCGGCGTGATAGGCATTGTGCTCAATAGCCAGTAAAATTTCGCGTATAACAAGTTGTTTTTCTCCGTGTTTGGCAATGCTAAACAAATCGGTTTGCTGATTTTCCACCAGGGTAATGAGCTCATTTCGGTCATCAAAAAAGGCCTTTTTTAAAGCTATCCATTCTTCTTTGCTTTCGGTTGATTTTTCCTGCGGCCAGTAATCCTTAGGCCAAGAAGGAGCCTTATAACTTGCCGCAGTGCAAAATTGAAGTAAATCGCGCTGCGCATAGAACATATGGTAAAAAACTTCATAGAACGAATAAGGCAATCCCACGGGCCGCTCACCTATTCGCTTAAACTTTACCTTTTCTAGCAGTTCCTGTACGGGCATAAAAGCCTCCCCGCTTTTAAGGTGTCTTACCATTAGAGATTTCAGGGCTTCGACCTGCATTACACCCGACCTTTTAAAGCATTAAACACCCAGGCTATTGCAAAAAAACCCAATCCTACAGAGGCAAAACCCCAGCCTGCAACTTCGTTATATCTAAACGCACCCAGTGCAATAAGTCCCAGTCCTACCACAATCATAATAAATGTGGCCCATCCCAGTACTGTATTTTTGTTCATCATGGTTCTGTTTTTTAGAGCGTATCCCCTGCGCTAAAAAGCTTGTGTGACCGGGCTATTCGCTATATCTTTTTTAAAAGGCTCAAGATACCAAACTTTATAGAAAACTGACCGGGCCTTTTAAAAAAGGATGCCGCTACTATCCCTTACGCTTATTAAAACCTTAAATATAGATTTTGATCAAGCCACCCGGATATACATAAACATCTAATTTAAAGCAAGTTGATTAAAGCAGAAAGTATCTCAAAGCTCGTAATTAAATTTTAAACGCTCTTTACCCAAATTGCGACAGGGATAACGGTAACGAATTTGTATTTTCGTTATGCTTTAATTTTGCGTTAGGGATCAAAGCATGTTACCCGCCCTTAGGCGCGTAACGCTGCGAGCCCGGCCCGCACCTGGGGTGCGGGCAACGCCCAAAACACGCTCATGGACATCAAATTCAACAAAAACGAAGACCACAACAAGCTGCTGGTTTCTGACCTTAAACGACGCTTTGCACAGGTAAAACTGGGGGGTGGAGAAAAACGTATTGCGAAACAACACGCCAATGGGAAGCTCACTGCTCGGGAACGAATCGATTTTTTACTGGATGATAGCCAGGCTGCACTTGAAGTGGGTGCCTTTGCAGGTGATGGTATGTATGAAGAACACGGTGGATGTCCCGGTGGCGGTGTGGTTGTAAAAATAGGTTATGTAAGCGGTAAACAATGCATCGTGGTTGCAAATGATGCAACGGTAAAGGCAGGCGCATGGTTTCCGATTACTGCCAAAAAAAACCTGCGCGCCCAGGAAATTAGTATTGAAAACAGACTGCCTATTATTTATTTGGTAGATAGTGCCGGGGTGTACCTGCCCATGCAGGATGAGATTTTTCCCGACAAGGAGCACTTTGGTCGCATTTTTAGAAATAATGCCGTGATGAGTAGTATGGGCATTACTCAAATCAGTGCCGTGATGGGCAGCTGTGTTGCTGGCGGGGCCTACCTTCCTATTATGAGCGATGAGGCGATGATTGTAGACAAAACCGGAAGCATTTTCCTGGCCGGGAGTTATCTGGTTAAGGCTGCCATTGGCGAAAGTATAGATAATGAAACACTGGGCGGTGCCACCACACATTGCGAGATTAGCGGCGTTACCGATTATAAGGCAGATGACGATAAAGATGCGCTGACTAGAATCAAAAATATAATGGCTAAAATCGGGGATTTTGACAAAGCCGGTTTTAATAGAATTAAAGCTGCAAAACCCAAAGAAGATCCTCTGGAAATTTATGGTTTATTACCTCATAAACGCAGCGATCAGTATGATATGGCTGAAATCATAAAACGCCTTGTTGATGATTCGGAATATGAGGAGTATAAAGAAGGATACGGTCAAACGTTAATTACCGCTTACGCCCGCATAGACGGGTGGGCCGTGGGAATTGTAGCCAATCAGCGTAAAATTGTTAAAACTAAAAAGGGCGAAATGCAGTTTGGCGGTGTGATATACAGCGACAGTGCCGATAAAGCCACCCGCTTTATAGCCAATTGTAATCAAAAAAAGATTCCTCTGGTATTCTTGCAGGATGTGACCGGTTTTATGGTAGGCAGTAAAAGTGAGCATGGAGGGATTATTAAAGACGGTGCTAAAATGGTTAATGCGGTAAGCAATTCCGTCGTACCGAAGTTTACTGTGGTTATTGGAAACTCGTATGGAGCAGGTAATTATGCTATGTGCGGTAAGGCTTATGATCCACGCCTCATAGTAGCCTGGCCCAGTGCCGAACTTGCAGTCATGAGCGGCAACAGTGCAGCCAAAGTGTTGCTGCAGATAGAAACCGCCTCGCTAAAAAAACAAGGGAAAGAGATCACCCCTCAGGTTGAACAGGAACTTTATGATAAAATCAAATCCCGCTATGATGAGCAGGTATCACCCTATTATGCTGCTTCCCGTCTGTGGACAGACGCTATTATCGATCCGCTTGAAACCCGAAAGTGGATTTCAGAGGGTATTCAGGCGGCTAATCACGCGCCTATTGAAAAAAAGTTTAACCTTGGAGTTATACAGGTTTAGGTATAAATCAAAACGAATTTACTTCTGCAGCTAATAAAGCTAATTAATGGTCAAACAACATGTTTAAAATAGCTTAACTCAACGAATATGGCAGATAAAAAAGCAACTACGGTAACCACTGTAACGGCAGTTATAGTGGGAATACTCACCTATTATGGTGTAAGCCATTTCCTTTTTAATAACAATCTGGAGGAAAATCTACTCGAAGCCGCTGCCCAGCTTAATCAAAAAGCTCCAATGCAGCTTGATGAAGAGACCACTCTGGATAGTGCTGCGGTAACCGGTGATCATAATCTTGATTATTATTACACGCTTATCTACAAATCTACTGAAGTCAATAGAGATACAGTAGCCAAGTATGTAAAACCCATGCTTGTTGAACGGGTTAAGAATAGCTCAGAAATGAATTCCCTTAAAAAACAAGGTGTTATATTTACTTATAATTATTACGGGTATGATGGAGAGCCAGCTGCGAGCATCAGGATAACACCCGAGCTTTATCAAAAATGAGATGGATCTTAACCCTACACCTAATACAAAATCCAATCATCTTGATGCCATTTCCTATAATCTGGAGTTCTTTTTTGAGCTATCCCCAGATTTTATGTGTATCGCCGGGTTTGACGGCTATTTTAAAAAAATTAATGCAGCAGTAATTGACATTTTAGGCTATTCTGAAAAAGAACTCTTTCAAAGGCCTATACTTGAATTTGTACATCCCGAAGATCGTGAACTCACGCGGCAAAAACGCCACTTGCTCTTTGAATCTTCAATACTCACGCAATTTGAAAATCGCTATCTTCATAAAGATGGAAGTATCGTCTGGTTACAATGGTCTTCGATAGCCCTTAAACCGAAAGAACTTGTTTATGCCATGGCTAAAAATATTACAGCCAAGAAAACAATTGAATTGCAACGGGATACCCTTTTACAAAACGTTAGCGAAATAAATGAAGATCTTAAAACATTCAATTACAGCACTTCACACGATTTGCGCTCTCCCCTAAGCAACCTTATGGCATTGCACGAAGTAATAGACACTAAACCTATTGAAGATCAGGAACTCGCTGAGTACATTAGTCTGCTTAAACTGGCTACCGAAAATCTCAATCAGATTATTTGCAACACCATGGATAACTGGATTAAGCGCGATCAAACCAGTATTGAACTAAAAAAAATTGACCTTTCCCAGGCTTTGGCATCTACCTGCAATTCTATACACCAGTTACTAAAACAAGGTGAAGTGACAGTGCAAACAAATTTTAAGGAAGCACCTTTTGTAGTTTTTGCTCCTGAATATTTACAGAGTATTTTACTCAATCTCCTAACTAATTCAGTAAAATATGCAAAACCCGGGGTTCCGGCGGTTATTGATATTCATTCTAAGCAGGAACGTGATAAACTTATCATTACCTACGCAGACAATGGAGTTGGTATCGATTTAAAAACAGCGGAAAACAGGATTTTTAAATTACACCAGCGGTTTCAGGAACCTTCAGAAGATAGTAAAGGCATAGGCCTGTATTTAATACACAACCACCTTACCAGTCTTGGCGGTTCGATAAGTGTAAGCAGCGAAGTAAATAAAGGAACCACATTCAGACTCGAATTTAAAAATCCTAACTAACCGGTTAACAATCTTTACCAAAGGATTTAAATGGACCTCGTAGTAATTCAACATCCCATTAGAATAGGTTAAAAAACAACAGTTTCAAACCATTCTTCTGTTCTATATTTGCATTTTGTTTGACCCTATGCGAGGTTGGGCGTTAAATATAAACATAATAATATGTTAAAGAAAAGTCTTATAGCTCTGGCCGTCGGAGGTTTTGGAATAGGTATGACCGAGTTCGTAATGATGGGAATCCTCCCTGATGTGGCTACTGATCTCAACGTGACCATTCCGCAAGCCGGACATTTTATATCGGCCTATGCTCTGGGAGTTGTTATTGGTGCGCCTATATTAGTAGGAATTGCAGGTAATTACTCGCCTAAAAAAATTCTGCTGGCTCTTATGAGTGCCTTTACGGTCTTTAATGGCTTGTCGATTTTTGCAGATAGTTATGGCTTTATGCTGATTTCCCGTTTACTCTCTGGTCTTCCGCATGGAGCATATTTTGGGGTAGGCGCAGTGGTCGCCAGCCGGCTGGCCGAAAAAGGCCGTGCTGCCAGTGCAGTAGCCGTGATGTTTAGTGGTCTTACGGTTGCTAATGTCATCGGGATTCCCCTTGGGACTTATGTTGGCCATACCATTTCGTGGCGCTATACATTTATGATCGTGGTAGCCATAGGTTTTCTTACACTGGTTTCCATCTATTTCTGGCTTCCAAAGATTGAAAAATCTACACCTATACCTCTTAAGCACGCACTCAAAATTTTTAAACGCACCGAACTTTGGCTTATTCTCGCCATAACCGGCATTGGTACCGGTGGCTTTTTCTGCTGGTACAGCTACATCACGCCCTTACTTACTGAGGTAAGCGGTTTTGCTGATAGCTGGGTTATTTTCATCCTGATGCTGGCTGGTGTAGGGATGACTTTTGGTAATATTCTGGGAGGTAAACTGGCAGACCGCGTTTCTCCTATAAAAGCGACTGCTTATTTATTAACTGCAATGGCCGGTTGCCTGCTTATCATTTTTTTTATAGCACCGGTACAGTGGATGATGCTTACCATGGTTTTTGTAACAGGAGCCTTTGCCTTTGCCACCGCGCCTTCCATTCAGATGTTGATGATCAAATCGGCTAAAGAATCTGAAATGCTGGCTTCTTCGGTTAATCAGGCGGCATTTAATATAGCGAATGCCCTGGGCGCTTTTTTGGGAGGTTTACCCATAGCTTCAGGCTACGGTTATACCTCACCCGAACTGGTTGGGGCTTCTTTAGCGCTTTGTGGGGTGGGCTTTGCACTAAGTGTGATTCTTATTCGTAAAAAACGTAAAAAGAGGAACTGCTATCGGCTTCAGCAGGCTTAGTCCCTTAATCTATTAGAATTAGATTTTCCTGTCTTCCGTTTATATAACGGAATCCTTCAGGACCCCAAAAACCGGCTTCCTCAAGCATAATGCGGATGTCTTTATTCCATTCGGGGATCGTGACTGTGGTATTAAGCTCAATGGCGTAAGCAGTATTTTCGTAAAGCAAATAATCACCGCTTCCGGGAACGCCTTCCTGAGCATCCCACATCCCGATGGTAGGCCCGGCTGAATGCCCGTAAAGCCCCAAAGGATGGGTATATATGGAAGGTTTTAAACCTTCAGACTTAGCTTCAGTTAAAGATTTAAGCAGAATTTCATTTCCGGTTTCTCCGGTTTTAAAATTGGCTGTAAAAATATCCTGAACCCGGTTTCCTTTCGCGAAGGCTTCTACTAAAAACTGTGGGGCTTCAGTTTCGCCTTCCATTAAAACATACGCGTGTTGCTGGCAGTCTGTATTCAGCCTTAAATACGAAATGCCAAAGTCACAATGCAGAAGATCGCCGGGCAAAATAACCTTGCCTTCCGGGGTATTGCTAAAGGCTTTAATATGACTTTCTAAGGCCTCATCAGTGCGCTGAATATCTACCGTGGGGTGAAACCAGGTGTCGTAACCCAACTCGGTAACTTGTTGTCTTAAAAACCACACCACATCTTCGGTCGTGGTCTCCCCCGGTGTAATGACTTTACTGCTGAAAGCTTCGGCAATGACCTCGTGAGTGGTTGCCACCAATTCTTCAAAAATCTCCATTTCCAGCTCGGTTCGAGTCTCAATCCAACCCACTGCAAGCGGTTCGGCAGACACGACCCTGTTTTCAAATCCTTCCGGAAGTGCTTTCAAAAAACCCTCATAATCTGTTTTAGAAAGACCGTCTGCAAGACCCCAGTCTTCCGAATAATTGAGTCCAATTTTTTCAGGATTTCGATCTTTAATTAAGTCTGCCAACGCCTGCCATTGATCGAGTTGTTGTTCTTTATTCCAAACCGAATTGATGTTATCTCCAAAGTTGTAGCGGGCCACTGCCATTCGTGCAACCTCATCTGTATCGGGATTTTTATAAAAGACTAAAATAGTGCGGCGGCGTGCGTTAAGCCAGGTCGCCGGGAGCATGGTACGCACCACAGGGTCTTCATTGTATTCACGCGTGATTAACACCCACATATCTATCCCCGAACGCTTCATAACTACAGGTAGCACCTTGTTAAAACGTTGCTCTAAAATCTGATCAATCTTTAAAGCCTGCTCCCGTACTGGTATGGCCTGAGCAATAACGCAGGTTGAAAAAGCGAGAGCAATACTTAATGTGACTAAAATCTGACGCATACGTGTGTTTTTAGATTCTAAATTTAGAATATCCTGTAAACTAAAAAAGGTGCTTAAAGCACCTTTTTTCTTAATTATTATCCCGTTCCTTTTTCCGTTTTCGAACAGCGGAATGGGAGAAATCCATCGCGATGAGTTTTTCTACCTCTTCCTCGCTTAGGATCGACCTGAGATTCGATTTAAAATCATTTTGCATACGCTCAAAATCCTTGCGCATGGTTTCAGCATCTTTGCCCTTTTCTTTTTGCAGTGCCATTACTTTCCCAAAATATTCTTCCAGGTACGTGCGCAATACTTCGGTTTCAAATGGATCTAATTTAAATTCTGTAATATAATCTGGCATGCGTTCATCAGCAATCTCTATTGCAGTGGGAGGCTCCTCTTTAGAACTGGAAGGTCCCGCCTGACCCATCATACTGCTCCCCATTCGGCTGCGGCCATAACCCCCGTAGCCCCTGCCATAACCATATTGTGCCGAAGCATCATAAATTCCCATCAAAACCAGTGTTAAAATAATTACTAGTGTTCTCATCTGCATAAATTTAGGGTACAAAGAAATAAAATTACAATGAATTAATGGTGTTCCTTAAAAGTGGGCATTCTGCCTGCCAACCGTCGATATTCTTTTCCAATTTTCAGAAGATGGGTAATCAAGTATCCTGCCATTAATCTGATAACGCGAAAAGTACACCTGCAATTTAAAGATTTTTTCCGGGAAGTGCCTTTCTAAACCTTAAAACTGGAATCAAGGCCGGTGAGAATATCACTACGCTTTACCTTTCCGTTTGGTGTGCGTGCAAAGGTGGGGATGCAGTAGATTTCTTTAGGCACCTCGTACTTGTCAAGAATCTCAAAATTTAGGCGCGACGCGTCAAAACTGTCGCATTCCATTACCAGAACCAAGCGCTCGCCCAGCGTATCATCGGGCTCTCCCCCTACAATAAAAGGAACATCGATCTGATGAGCTAACTTTTTCTCGATACTTTCCGGAAACAACTTAATGCCCCCACTATTGACCACGTTATCCAGACGCCCCAGCCAATAGAACTTTTTATAGGAAATTAATTTCACCAAATCATTGGTAACAATAGGGTCTGAAGTAACCTTCGGCGCTTTAATCACCAGACAACCGCGTTCATCCTGATTCACGGTAACTTTACTCAGGGTTTTAAAAGGTGCTTCGGTATCGGGGTTCTTATTGGGGTTTACCCTACGCACTGCAATATGCGTAATGGTTTCGGTCATCCCGTAGGTTTCGTAAATTTTAGTAGAACTTTCTTTAATCAGGTCTTTTAAACTCTGCGAAAAAGGACCACCCCCTATAATGAGTTTCCCCAGTAAATGCAGCCGTGCAATGCTGTTATCCAACTGAAAAGGAGTCATAGCCGAAAAATCATAACGTTTAAAAACCTGATCAAGCGGATTGGATTTAGGTGGAACTAAGTCCAGCTTCCATCCTAAAACTACTGCCCGCACCAGCATCATTTTACCTGCGATAAAACGGGTAGGCAAACAATGCAAAGCAGTGGTACCCGCCTGAAGTTTAAAGCGTTTGGCCGTAGCCCTGGCGCTGTTAATCATATGTTTTTTAAGCACTTTGATACTTTTGGGATCACCGGTAGAACCCGAGGTATTTACGTAAACGTAATCTTTCTCATTGAGCCAGTCTAGTATAAAAGCACCCAACTCCTGCTCGTAAAGCTCTCCTGTTTCCTGAAATTCGATAGCCAGTTCCCGTAAGGCGGGGACTTTAAGTGATATGCCATTAAGCTGAAAATCTGGGTGTACAGGATACTTTGACATCACGTAAGATTTTGCAAGTTAATCTGCCGCCAGGTGATCTTCCAGAGAAGGCTCCTGAGGCTTTTCTACAGGTCCAAACAGTTTTTGCTTCCAGCCCGTCCACTTATATTTATAGGCTAAAATTGCTAAAAAGATAGGATAAATTATAAAAACCGGAAGTATATCAGTTAAATCGGCTTTGGGGTCTGAGATGTCTTTAAAAATAGAATCGGTTTGAAAAGCCGTCCAGTCTGCGGTAATGAGCAAAGCCGCAATCAAGTTATTTCCCGCGTGAAAGCCCAAAGCAAGCTCTGTGCCTTCATCCATCAGGGTCATAATCCCCAGTAAAAACCCGGTCCCAATGTAGATAACCATTACAATATCACCCATCGCCCCAATCTCCGGGTTAAAGTAATGCATTCCCCCAAAAATCACAGAAGTCATTAAAAGCGGAAACCATTTATTTTTGGCCAAAATCCCAAAACCCTGCATCAAATAACCTCTAAAAACAAACTCTTCCACACTGGTCTGTATGGGTACAAATAGGATAGCGATTATAAACAGAATGGCAAAAGGCACCGGGTCAAAGGTGACCAAAATATCTTCTGGAGTGAAGTAATAGGCAGCAAGCGTCGCAATTACCGTGTACACAGTGACCAGCCCAAAGGCAAACCAGGCACGACCCCAATCAAACTTGGCCCGTGTGGTAAGCATATCTTTAAATTTTTGCCGGTGTAAAAATTTTACTGAAAATAAAATTCCAAAGAGGGCAAAAACAAACGAAATGAGAATTAAAAAGAAGGTCAGGTTCTTGTTCAAAGCCGAAAACATGGTAGTCTCATCAATACCTTGCATAGCCTCTGGCCCTTTTTTGACGATTATGGCGATGAGCAAGGGAAACTGCCCTATAACAGATGCGAAAATGATGATTAAGGAGCCTATTATGTATCTCCAGAATTCGTGAAGCGATTTGTACGCCTGTGCTATAAACATATTCTAAAATTGAAAGCTCCAGTTTTTTGTGTTTTCATACCACAACTTCCCGTGCCTGATATTGAGCGGGGAAGATACATTATTTGTATATAATGCACCAGTACCCAAACCCTGAGGGATGATGGTGTTTTTTTGAAATGTGTATTGTGCAATGGCATTAAGGCCAATATTACTCTCCAGGGCAGAGGTAATCCACCAGCCTATACCCTGCTCTTCTGCCAGCTGAATCCAGGTATTGCTACCGCGAAAACCTCCCACCAGACTGGGCTTCAAGATAATATACTGAGGTTTAATACGCTGGAGCAGCTCTTTTTGCTTGGCATAGCCGAACACTCCTATCAATTCTTCATCGAGAGCGATAGGAGTCGGAGTTTCGCTACATAAACGTTCCATTTCGTATTCCTGACGCTGTTTTATGGGCTGCTCAATAGAATGTAAATCCAGAGTGGCCAGTCTATTAAGTTTTTCAAGAGCTTCTTCAGGTTTAAAAGCTCCATTCGCATCAACCCGAAGCGTGATTTCTTCGGCTGAATAGTGGTTACGTATGTGTTCCAAAAGGCTGATCTCGCTTTCAAAATCAATAGCACCTATTTTCATTTTGATGCAATTAAAACCGGCTTCTAGTTTTTCTGCAATCTGCTCGCGCATAAAACCTGCTTCCCCCATCCAGATCAAACCGTTTATGGCAATCCCTTTTTCACCGCGCGTAAATTCGGAAGGATATAATTCAAAAGGATTTTCTGATTTTAAAGACCTAAAAGCCATTTCAATACCAAACTGAATACTGGGAAATGCTTCTAGACTATCGTACAACTTTTGCTCGCCCAGATGAATATGCTCGCAAACCCACTTCAGGGTATCTTCATAATCTGGACGATCGTCAATACTGAGCCCCCGTAAGATACCACATTCTCCAAAGCCCGTTTTCTGTGCTTCTTCAATCTGAATAAACCAGGTTTCTTTAGTATTGAGAACGCCCCTCGAAGTTCCACTGGGGCGTTTAAATTCTAATATGTGTTTTTTATAAGTTGCTCTCACTTAAAACAGATTAAAGAGTCATAGATGCACCTATTTCGAGAAGGGTAAGGTCTTTCTCTACCGCTTTAAATGCTTTTTGTGCCGCCTCGTGATCAATTTCTATATAACCGAAGGTATCAAAATGACAGCCCAGGATATTATTACATTCAATAAAATCACTGGCACGTACTGCATCTGCTATACCCATCGTAAAATTATCACCTACCGGCAAAATGGCTAAATCCAGATTAAATTCCATAGGAATGAGTTTCATATCCATCGTGAGGGCAGTATCGCCGGCCATATAAATCGTCTTACCATCTATTGAGAAGATAAAACCGCCGGGTTGCCCGCCATAGCTCCCGTCGGGAAATGAACTGGTATGGATAGCGTTGACATATTTCACTTTACCGAAAGGGAATTTCCAGCTACCACCGTGATTCATCGGGTGGGTTTCAAATCCTTTTTCCTCATAATGATTTGCTATTTCAAAGTTACTTACGATAGTTGCTCCACTTTGTTTGGCAATAGCTTCAGCATCCAAAATATGATCCTGATGGGCGTGGGTTAGAAATATATAATCTGGATTGAGGGTTTTTATGTCGATCTTGTCTTTTGCAAGGTCATTTCCGGTAATAAACGGGTCTGTAAGAATTTTGGCGTTTTCGGTTTCAATGCCAAAACAATTTTGGCCGTAAAATGTAATTTTCATAGTGCTGGTTTTTTAATCTGTTAAATTTCGCCAAGCAAAATCAGACCAAAAAATCCTGCACGATAAGTTTTCGTTAAAATCCCGCAAACAAAAAACCTAGAGCAAATAAGATCGAAAAGAAAAAGGTGGAAAGAGCTACTTTTTTAAGTTCAGGATCTAACAATGCCGGGCTGGTATTTTGGGCCACATATACTAAATGTTTTGCAAGAGCAAAGAAAACTATAAGCGAAACAGCAGACCACAACCAGGTATTGGTGAAATAAAAAAAAAATAAAACGGAGAGCAACGCGATGATAATTAAAGTAAAATGATAGTGCTTTACCCTTTTTTCACCCAAAAGAACCGCAAGCGTATGTTTATTTGCCCGCGCATCGCTTAACCGGTCGCGCATATTGTTGAGATTGAGTACCGCCACACTGAGCAGACCTATACTTATGGCCGGTAAAAACACGACAGCATTAAGCTGATGCGTATATAAATAGAAAGAGCCCACCACCGCTACCAGTCCAAAAAAGACAAATACAAAGAAATCTCCCAAACCCCGGTACCCATAGGCTCCTCGTCCTACTGTATATTTTACGGCAGCGGTGATTGCCGCAAGACCTAAAATAAAAAATACCAAAGATTTTATAAAATCACCGGCACCAAAAGCGGTGTAAATAAGAGCCAGACTTAAAAAGCCCGTCAGCATAGCTGTAAACACAATACCTTTCTTAAGCTGTGCAGCCGTTAACAGTCCGCTTTGCATCGCCCGTGCGGGGCCTATTCGCTCGTGATTGTCAGTACCTTTAACCCCATCGCCATAATCATTGGCAAAATTAGAAAGTACCTGAAAACCCAGGGTAACCAGCAAAGCCAGTAAAAAAATATCCCATTGGAAAGCCCCGGTGTTGTAAGCCAAGGCACTACCGGTTATAATCCCGGAGATGGACAAGGGCAACGTACGAAGACGGGCGGCAGAAACCCAGGCTTTAACTCGTGTCATAAGTTGAATTTAAGTGCAAAAATAAGTTTTAGCGGTGATTTTCGGAGCGTCAATTCCATCAAACCTGCATTGAAAAAAGCAAAACGAAAGCGTTGTAGCAATAGATTAAATGCTTATTTTCAAAAACTGATTTGAGAATTATGCGATATCCTATTTCATTTTTGATTTGTTTTCTGTTTATAGCTTTAGGCTGTAAAGAAGAATCTGCTACCGTTAAAATGGCTTTTAAAAAGCCAAAACCGGCGCCTTTTATATGGGAAGGAGCCCATTTGTATTTTCTGCTTACTGATCGTTTTAATAACGGAAACCCTGAAAATGATATCAACTTTAACCGCAGCGGGCAAACCGGTGCGTTACGGGGTTTTGAAGGCGGAGACCTTGCGGGAATTACACAGAAGATAGAAGAAGGTTATTTTAGTGATTTGGGCATCAATGCCATTTGGTTTACTCCTGTTGTGGAGCAAATTCACGGCGCAGTTGATGAAGGGACGGGTAACACGTATGCTTATCACGGCTATTGGGCCAAAGACTGGACAACTCTCGACCCTAATTTTGGCACCTATGAAGATCTGAAAACACTGGTAGAAACTGCACACAGCAAAGGCATTCGCATCGTGATGGATGTGGTGCTCAATCACACCGGGCCGGTAACCAGTCAGGATTCTTTCTGGGGCGAAAGTTGGGCACGCCAAAGTCCGCCCTGCGTGTATCAGGGTTATGAAAGTACGGTTCCCTGCACACTGGTTGCCAATTTACCGGATGTAAAAACCGAATCTACCGAAGAAGTAAATCTGCCTGATTTTTTAATCGAAAAGTGGAAACAAGAAGGTCGATACGAGTCTGAAATTGCAGAATTGGATCGCTTTTTTTCTGAAAACGATCTTCCCCGCACTCCAAGTAATTACCTCATCAAATGGCTTACAGACTATGTAAAAGATTTGGGTATTGATGCCTTTAGGGTCGACACCGTTAAACATGTAAATGAAGATACTTGGGCAGATTTGCGCATTGTGGCAGATAAGGCATTTACAGACTGGAAAACTCAAAACCCCGATAAAAAACTGGACGATACGGGTTTCTATATGCTCGGCGAAGTTTACGGGTACGGCATTAGTGGCGGTCGCGATTATGATTTTGGCGACAAAAAAGTAGATTATTTTGCTAACGGCTTTGATAACCTTATCAACTTTCAGTTTAAGTATGATGCTCAGGGCGACTATGAGCAGATGTTTAGCCGTTATGATTCCATTTTACATTCCGCATTAAAAGCCAAAAGTATTCTCAACTATGCCACTTCACATGATGATGGCGATCCCTTTGATAAAGACCGAAATAAAGCTTTTGAAACAGCGACCAAATTAATACTCACACCAGGCCTTTCCCAGGTGTATTATGGTGATGAAATTGCCCGGCCCTTACAGATTGAAGGTGCTCAGGGTGATGCTAATTTACGCGGAATGATGCCCTGGTCAACGCTCGATTCTACCGGGACCAAAGAACTTTTGTCACATTGGCAAAAACTTGGACGCTTTCGCAGAAACCACCCTGCAATAGGTGCAGGTATGCACACGATGCTGCAGCAGGAGCCTTATGTATTTTCGCGCCGGTATATGAGCGAAAAATTTAAAGATGAAGTGCTCATAGGCCTCGACTTACCTGAAGGTACCAAAGAAATCCCTGCAGGAAATCTTTTCGCCGAAGGCACAAAATTAAAAGACGTTTACAGCGGTACGCTAACTTCTGTAAAAAACGACCGTATTTCTATAAATACGCCTTACAATCTGGTTCTACTTGAAAAAATTTAAATCATGAAAATTGCATTTCATTTCCTGCTTTTCACATTCATGCTTATGTCCTGCACTGATAAAAATGAAAAAAATACCGCTACGGGCGAAGAAAAAACAGATTTAGATAAAAAATGGTGGAAAGAAGCTATTGTTTATCAGATATATCCCCGCAGTTTTCAGGACACTGATGATGACGGCATAGGCGATCTCAAAGGTATCATTCAGCGTCTGGACTATATTAAAAGTCTGGGCGTTACCGCTGTATGGCTCAATCCTATATACAGTTCGCCAAATGACGACAACGGTTATGATGTAAGCGACTACCGCGGGATTATGAGCGATTTTGGTACGATGGACGATTTTGACACGATGCTGTCTGAAATGCATACCCGTGACATTAAACTGGTTATGGATATTGTGGTTAATCACAGTAGTGATGAGCACCCCTGGTTTAAAGAAAGTCGCAGCTCGCGGGACAACCCTTACAGGGATTATTACCATTGGTGGCCTGCCGAAAAAGGGGAACCGCCATACCGCTACAGCCTCTTTGATGCAGAGGGCAATGCATGGAAGTATGATGAGCAAACTAACGCCTACTACCTGCATTATTTTTCCCAGAAACAGCCCGATCTCAACTGGGAAAATCCAAAGCTGCGGCAGGAGGTGTATGCTATTATGAACTTCTGGGCCGAAAAAGGGGTGGATGGTTTTAGATTGGACGCCTTTCAGTTTGCGGCAAAAGACACCACTTTTCCAAAATTTCCTGAGGGCTTTGAAAAAAACTTTATTCAATATTATGCGATGCAGGATGGGCTGCATGATTATTTAAAAGAAATGAACCGCGAGGTTTTTAGCAAATACGATGTGATGAGTGTCGCAGAAGGTGCCGGAAGAACACTTGAGGAAGCACACGAACTCGTAGATGCAGACCGAAACGAGATCAATATGGCTTATGCGTTTGATGGTGTTGACATCCCTAAGGTTGACGGTTATAAGCTTTCAACATTTAAAGAAACGTTTACCAAATGGGATAGTGCTTTTGCCAAAAAAGGCTGGATTTCAGTTTTTCTTTCCAACCATGACCAGGCCCGGATGGTAAGCAGGTATGCTAATGACAGTCTGCCGTTTCGCGCTCCTTCGGCAAAAATGCTCAATACATTTATTTTAAGTATGCGGGGTACCCCTTATTGCTATTTTGGCGACGAACTTGGGATGACTAATAACCCTGAACTTGAGGAAATTGAGGATTTTAAAGACATTGCCGCAATTAACGGGTATAAAAAAGCTGAAAAGCAAGGCGATGACTTAGCAGCGTATATGCGCAATCTGCGATTCAGCTCCCGGGATCACGGCCGAACGCCTATGCAATGGGACAATTCTAAAAATGCCGGGTTTACGAGTGATGAACCATGGCTTCCCCTTAATCCTAATTACAAAACAATTAATGTCGCCAGTGAAGAACTTGATCCTCGAAGTGTATTGAATCATTTTAAAAAAATGATCAGCCTTCGAAAAAATCACGATGTGTTCATCTATGGCAATTACAAATTGATACAGAAAGAACATGCTCAGGTCTATGCGTACACTCGTACCCTGGGAACCCAGGAAATGCTGGTATTACTCAATTTCAGTGAGGAGGATGCTCTCTTTAGCCTCTCGGAAATGAATGACTATATCTCCATAGTCATCAATAATTATGATGAATTACAGCGATCTGAAACTGAAATTAATCTTAAGCCGTATCAGGCTGTGATTTTAGAAAAAAGTACTATTGAAGAATAAAATTGGTATCCTTTGATTGATCGACTTAAGATTCTATTCTACAGCAATAATAAAATATAGACTGTATGGACTGAAAGTTTAACTCTTGCTAAACAAAATAAATACACAAGACTTAAACTCTTGAATTAAAGCTAATTGAATCGTTAATTTATGATAAAGTAAATAGTTTTGCTTAACACTCCTTAACAGGCTTGCACTAATTTTTAGCAATTCTTAAAATTA
>CAYNMH010000011.1:0-2937 GCA_964398145.1 uncultured Flavimarina sp.
GTATAGGCTGCCCCACCGGGCACAGCGATACCTACAACCAATTCGGCCTCGTTAAAGATTTTAAAGTCTTTATGTTGTGCTACAGTATTAAGTTCGCCAAACTCCATCCCAAAACGAATATCCGGCTTGTCGTTGCCATACTTAGCCATCGCTTCGTCGTAAGTCATTCTCGGGAAGTTTTCGATCTCAAAGCCCACCACTTCTTTCAGGAGGTGTTTGGTTAAGCCCTCAAAAACATTAAGAATATCTTCCTGCTCCACAAAAGCCATTTCGCAGTCAATCTGCGTAAACTCGGGCTGGCGGTCGGCACGTAAATCTTCGTCTCTAAAGCATTTTACAATCTGAAAGTATTTATCCATTCCGCCTACCATAAGCAACTGCTTAAAGGTTTGTGGCGACTGGGGAAGCGCATAAAACTGACCTTCATTCATACGGCTGGGCACCACAAAATCACGGGCGCCCTCGGGCGTAGATTTGATGAGGTATGGGGTTTCCACTTCAATAAAGCCTTTTTCAGAAAGGTAGTTGCGCACGGCAATGCTCACTTTGTGTCTAAAGATGAGCTTCTCCTTAACCGGATTACGACGAATGTCCAGGTAGCGGTATTTCATACGCAAATCCTCGCCGCCGTCTGTCGCGTCTTCAATAGTAAAGGGTGGCGTTTTGGCCTCGTTTAAAATGCTGAGTTCTTCTACCAATAGCTCTACATCACCGGTAGGCATTTTTGGGTTTTTAGATTCGCGCTCAATCACTTTACCGGTCACCTGAATCACAAACTCGCGCCCCAGGGTTTTAGCATGTTCCATAACATCCTTGGGAGTACGCTCTTCATCAAAAATAAGTTGCGTGATCCCGTAGCGATCGCGCAGGTCTACCCAGATCATAAATCCCTTGTCGCGGGTTTTTTGTACCCAACCTGCAAGGGTAACCGTTTCATTAATGTGACTGGCGCGTAATGCCCCATTGTTATGCGTTCTGTACATGCTTGCTATTTTGAAGCTGCAAATTTAAGAAGATAAGCCTGTATTTAGACTTAAATGCACACAAAATAGCCTGGCAAGGCCAAAAGAATCCCGTTTGTTTAAACAAAAAAATCAGACTTTTTTAGGAAGCCTGATCTTTATAGTTCGAATTCTTAAAAACAAAGGAGACCTTGTGGAAGAATTAAGTAATCAAATTCCCGTTCTCATCCCATTCGGCAATATCGCCGGCTTTAGTGGGGTCCAGGCATTTGGCCAGCCATTCTTCTTCGTAAGCAACACCATGCTGATCGAGTACATCTTGAGGCACACCATCCCAAACATTGGGTTGATTTCCTTTATAACCTAGTTCTTTTATACCGATCTCTGAAGTGTAAAAACCGGTCATCGTGAGGTCGCGCACCAGCGAAAACCAGTTTACCTGAAACGAACGTTCGCTTTGGGGTTTGTTAGGGTCGTAAAAGGCGATATCATCCAGGATTTCTTTTTGCTGGTCTGCGGAAGCTTTTTTGAACTCGGCATCAAATCTGGAGTTCGACTCATGATCCAGCCACATCAAACCACCGCGCAGCGGGTTCTGCATTTCCGGAACATCTAAGGCTGTAAACTCAATAAACTCCACAACATCTGCGTCTGAAGCACTTGCAAATGCATCGCTTTTGGGTAAAATTAGATCGCAAAGCACATCCAGGCTTTCGCACTCGTGCTCATTCAGAAATTCACCCTCTTTAATTTCCTCAATGCCTGCATTTTCAGCTGCGGTACGCCATTTAACGCCTTCTGTCGGCTCTGTTGCAACCGGTGCAGGAGCTTCCGCTTCCGGTTTACAACCCTGTAAAGCAAGACCTCCCGCCAGGGAAGCCAGTACCATAGATTTTATACTGTCTCTTCTATCCATAGCTTAGAGATTTTGTTTTTGAAGTTGATCAACAATATATTCAGAAGCGCGCATCGATAAAGCCAAAATGGTCCAGGTACAGTTTTTATCTGCCTGCGAGACAAATACACCTGCATCTACCACAAACACATTATCCACATCGTGCAATTGCTGAAATTTATTGGTCACCGAAGTTTTAGGATCGTCACCCATACGCGTGGTTCCTACTTCATGGATAATCCTTCCGGGTTTGTGAAGGCCGTAATCCTGTTCTTTGGTAGGCCGGTCGCCCAGAACAATCCCACCCATATTGGTAAGCACTTCTTCAAAAGTATCCTGCATATGCTTCGCCTGATTACGCTCCTGATCAGACCATTTGTAGTGAAAACGCAACACGGGAATGCCGTATTGATCAACCACATTCGGGTCAATTTCGCAGTAATTTTCATAACGTGCGATAGACTCTCCACGGCCGCTCATGCCCACAATGGCGCCATAGTATTTCTTGGCATCACTGCGTAAAATATCGCCATAACCGCCGGCCTGAGTGCCAAAGAATTTATTGAAATCATTAACGTTAAAACCAAAGCCATAGCTGGGCATTCCCATCCCGCCCCAGACTTCAATGTGGTAACCGCGGGCAAAATCGAGCTTGGAGTTATCGCCCCACCACGGAGTGTATACGTGCATTCCGCCCACACCATCTTCGTTGTATGAAACTTTACGGTTCATTAAATCGGGCACAAAAGCCATACGATCCCCACCGGTCGAATCGTGAAGGTAGCGCCCCACCAGATTGCTGCTGTTGCCCAGGCCGTTAGGATGTTGTTTGCTCTTGGAGTTAAGCAAAATACGTGCGGTACTACAGGCGGAAGCACCAAGTATCACGACACGTCCTTTGAGTTTATATTCTTTTCTATCTTCTTTATTGATGTAGGAAACTCCGGTTGCCTGTCCTTCTTCATTGGTAGTGACTTCGCGCACCATACAATTCACAAAAAGATCAACCTGGCCCTTGCTTTTTTGTGCCGGAAACACCAAACAGGTTCCCGCAGAAAAATCAGCGTAGGCTGAACAGGC
>CAYNMH010000011.1:3037-16759 GCA_964398145.1 uncultured Flavimarina sp.
GTGCCGGAAACACCAAACAGGTTCCCGCAGAAAAATCAGCGTAGGCTGAACAGGCCCGATTACATTGCCCGCAGTAAAAACATACCCCACGCTCGTTATTGATGCGTTTGGTAAGCATTGACATCCGTGACGGGTAAACCGGCAAATTGGTTTTACGAGCTCCCTTGATGTAAAAAAGTTCGTGCAGCCGTGGTTTGGGCGGTGGTAAAAAGAAGCCGTCCGGATCATTGGGAAGGCCTTCATTGGTACCAAAAACCCCGATGAGTTTATCTACCCGGTCGTAATAGGGTTTGATGTCATCGTAAGAGATGGGCCAGTTTTCACCGTGACCGTCAACGTCTTTGTGTTTAAAATCTTTTGGGCCAAAACGCAGCGAAATACGACCCCAGTGATTAGTGCGCCCGCCCAGCATATGCGACCGGAACCAGTCAAACTCAGTGCCGTCTTTATGCGTATAGGGTTCGCCTTCAATTTCCCAGCCGCCGTAAGCAGCATCAAACTCTCCAAAAGGACGGGTTTTTCCGCGTCCGCGACGCATAGATTCGTAAGGCCAGCGCAATTGGGTGCGCTGATCGGGATCTGCGGGGTCAAAGAACGGTCCGGCTTCGACCACAGCAATTTTAAGACCTGCTTCAGAAAGTATTTTGGTGGCCATACCGCCACCGGCGCCCGAACCTACGATTATTGCATCATAGAACGTGGCATCTTCGATTATTTGCATGGAATGCGGATTAAAATACCGTTATAATTTAAAATTATTTTAAGAAAAACGAAGCACTTTTCGACGAATACCATCTCCCGGCAGATAGAACCAGTGTATAACACTGCAAATGCCCCGGTATGAACGGGGCATTTGGATAAAATAAGGATTCAATTTTTAATTTGCTGCTTCCGCTTTTGCCAGGCGTTTTTCTTCTTCGCGGGCTTTTCGCTTATCTGCAAATTTCACTTTGGCTCTGTTAGTAAGATAGAACATTACTGGTACAATTACCAGAGTGAGGAAGGTCGCGAATACCAGTCCGAAAATTACGGTCCAGGCCAGCGGACCCCAGAAAATCACGTTGTCCCCGCCTATATAAATTCCGGCATCATAATCTGTAAACAACCCGAAGAAATCAATATTAAGACCTACAGCAAGCGGGATCAAGCCCAGTACCGTAGTGATCGCAGTAAGCAATACCGGTCTTAGACGCGATTTACCACCGGCAACGGTAAGCCTGAAGTATTCTTCACGGGTTAAATATTCATCGTCTTCCACACCTAGTTCCTCTTTTTTACGGTCAATGAGAATTTGCGTATAGTCAATCAAAACGATCGCGTTGTTCACCACAATACCCGCAAGCGAGATGATTCCCATCATCGTCATCAGGATTACAAAGTCCATCTGGAAAATGATAAGACCTAAGAATACACCCACCAAACTCAACACGACCGCCATTAGAATAATGACCGGTTTTGAAAGCGAGTTAAACTGAGCTACCAGAATCAATAAAATAGATCCCATTGCAATACCTAGCGCCATCAACAGGAAATTGAGGTTGTCTTCCTGTTCTTCCTGCTCGCCGGTAAAGCTGTAGCTAATGCCGTCCGGTGTATTGTAACTGCTCAGTTCCTGTTTGAGCTGCCCCACAATTTCGGTTGCGTTATAGCCCTGCAAGACATTAGAGTATAAAGTGATTACACGCTTGAGGTCTTTTCGCTTAATGGCACTAAATGCTGAAGAAGCTTTTTTGTCTACCAAAGCTGATATAGGAACCTGTACGATCTGCCCCTGATTATTTCTAAAGGTTACCGGCTGGTTGAATAAAGCGTTTTCATCATAGCGATATTCCTCATCAAAGCGCACATTTATTTCATAATCGTCATCTCCTTCTTTATAAGTAGAAGCCTCTTCGCCATACACCGAACGTCTCAGGGTTTGCCCAATGGCAGCGGTAGAAATTCCCAACTGACCGGCTTTTTCACGATTTACGGTCACACCCATTTCGGCCTTTGAGCGGTTTACGTCCAGTTTGAGTTCTTCAATCCCTCCCAGACCTAAATCTTCAATGTAGGAGCGCATATCTTCTGCGGCCACAAGCATTTCTTCATAATCCTCACCGCTTATTTCAATGTTGATGGGGTACCCTACCGGAGGACCGGCAGCATCTTTTTCAACAATTATAGAAGCTCCCGGAAATCCTTTTACGGCATTTCGTACTTCGCTCAAAACGGTGCTACTTTTTACACCCCGGCGCAGTTTAAAGTCGCGCATAGAAAGGGTGATTTTTCCTTTATGCGGCATCTCGTTGCTTTGACCCCCATCGGTCTGCGGGTTACCGGCGCCCTGACCTACCTGAGAGATGGCACTTTCTACCATAAAATTGTATCCATCAGGATCTTCGTATTTTTTGATAGCATCAAAAACACGCTGCTCTACCTGCTTGGTAAGTGCATTTGTTTTTTCGATCGCCGTACCTTCAGGATACTCAATGTAGGTGATGATTTGATTAGGTTCATTTTCAGGAAAGAACAATACTTTTGGCTGCACAATTCCTAAAAGCATAAAAGATAAAACCAGCATCAATAAAGTCCCGAAGAAGAACACGTAAGCCCGCTTTCCGCGAAGCGCAAATTTTAAAAAGCGCTCGTAGAAGTTCTCCAGGTCTTTCAATGATTTAAACTGAAAATAGCGCACGGCTCCGGCAAGAAAATACTTGTAAGCCCAAAGTAAAATTGCCAGAAGCAACATCAGGTTTCCTATACCTCGCAACCCGCCGGAATCTGTAATGAAACCACTTACGAGAGCGATGATGCCCACTCCGGCAAGAATTAAGCTGTAGCGAATTAATTTTCGCTTTGAGAGTTCTTCTTCTTCTGTTTTCATAAAGCGCGACGTAAGCATCGAGTTGATGATTAGCGCCACAAAAAGCGATGAACTCAATACTACCGAAAGGGTAATAGGGAAATAGATCATAAACTTACCAATGGTTCCCGGCCATAAACCAAGCGGGAAAAAGGCTGCCAGAGTAGTAGCGGTTGAGGCGATAATGGGCCAAGCGATTTCACCCATGCCTTGTTTGGCCGCTTTAATACGCGACATTCCCTGATCCATCAGGGAGTATACGTTTTCTACCACCACGATCCCGTTGTCTACCAGCATACCCAGACCCATCACCAGACCAAAAAGTACCATAGTGTTTAAAGTAAAGCCCAGAGCGGAAAGTATGGTAAGAGACATAAACATAGATAGCGGAATGGCAAAACCTACGAAAAGCGCATTTCTGAAGCCTAAGAAAAACATCAGAACCACCACTACGAGAATAACCCCGAAGATGATGTTGTTAACCAAATCATCAACCTGATTTTCGGTTTTAACCGACTGGTCATTGGTGAGGCTGATGTGCAGGGATTCCGGATAATAATTTTCCTGCTCTTCTGCGACTATGTCTTTTATAGATTCTACCGCCTCAATCATATTTTTACCTGCACGTTTCTTAACGTCAAGCATCACCACCGGCTGCCCATATTCGCGGGCAAAGGTGGTGGGGTCTTTTTCTTTAAAGCGTACAGTGGCGATATCCTTCAGGAAAATGTTACCGCCATCGCGTTTTACCACGATGTTATTCAGTTCCTGTGGATCGCTGATTTCGCCCAAAACCCGAATGTTTTTACGTAACCCGTCGGTAATCACGTTACCGGCAGAGATGGTGTTGTTTTCAGCTCTGATCGCATTGAGAATGTTGTCAAAACTTACTTGAGAAGCGGTCATTTTATAAATGTCAACCGCAACTTCTACTTCCTGTTCCTCCGCACCGCGAATGGTTGCTTCTTTGATTTGCGGAAGCAGTTCAATTTTATCCTGAAGGTGCTCCGCATAATCCTTTAACTGCTGTACCTGAAAATCTCCGGTCAGGTTGATGTTAAGAATGGGCTGCTCTTCAGAAATGTTGAGGTCAAAAATGTTAGGTTCCACTTTAGCCCCGTTATCGAGAGTAGGCCAGGTGGTTTCTGCCTTAACTAAATCAACTTTATCTTTAACTTTAGTCTTTGCGACATTTACATCGACATCTTCTTCAAATTCGACAATTATGATGCTGTAATCCTGAAGCGTGGTCGAGGTGATTTCTTTGACTCCGCCTATGTCGTTAAATTCTTCCTCGAGTGGCTCGGTGATGAATTTTTCAACATCTTCTGCTGCGTTCCCGGGATTTACCGAGCTGACGTAGATTTTAGTTTCAATAATCTCGGGAAAAGCCTCACGCGGCATGCTGTAATAGGCTGCCAGACCGCTTATAAGAATGATGGCCGTAATTACATAGACCGTCATGCGGTTGTCAATGGCCCATGAGGATATGCCAAATTCCTTGTAATTGTTTTTTGCCATGTTACTGGTTGTTTGAATTGGTATTTTCTAAAGTGATTTCCTGTCCGTCTCTAAGCGTGCGCCCACCTTCCAAAATAAGTTGGTCGCCAGCTTTAAGACCCGAAACGATTTCCACCTGTTTATCTGAGGTATAGCCTTTTTCTATCTGTACCTGTCTGGCAATGGCATCGTCTCCCTGTTTCTCATATACATAAGTGATGTTATTACCGGCTGCATTTTGCTGAATGGTGTTTTCAGGAATTACAATTGCGTTTTCTGAAGTGTAATCATTAACCATAACCGTAGCGATAAGATTTGGTTTAATAGCATTATCTGTGTTAGGAATGCCAACTTTTACTTCAAAAGTTCGGTTATCGGGATTAACATAATTACCCACCTGTCTTATTTTGCCATCATAGGTTTTACCAATAGATGCCAGCCTTATTTTCACATCGGTACCTTCGTTTACTTTACCTAAAAATGCTTCCGGTATCGATGCATTTACATACATATCACTCAGGTTAATGAGTCTGATGACCGCTGTCTGTCCGGCATTAACTACCTGCCCCTGATCTGCGATCATATTATCAATAACGCCCGAAAATGGTGCGGTTATAACTGTTTTTGAAACCCTGGAGCGCATTTGACTGGTAGCGGCTTCCATTGCTTCATAATTGGTTTTGGCTTCCAGAAAGCTTATTTCAGAACCTATTTTTTGATCCCAAAGCCTTTTTTGCCGTTCAAAAGTGGTTTTGGCAAGTGCCAGTTGTGCTTCCTGACGGGCGAGCTCACTACCTAACCCACCATCGTCTATACGGGCAAGACGTTGTCCTTTTGCAACACGCTGGCCTTCCTTAACGTAAACCTGAGTGAGCACACCGGTATATTCCGGGTAAAGCACAATATTCTGGTCTGTCTCTACATTACCCTGAACTTCAAAGTAGTGTTTGAATAGCGTGTCCTGAAGCGTTTTAATGGTAACTAAAGTAGCTCTCTTTGCAGTGTCCCGGGCCTCAATAGCCGCGGTAAGTGAATCAATATCCGTTTTAAGGGCAGTTTGTTGCTGCAATAATTCTGTTTTTTTAGCCCGCATTTCGCTAAGCTCTCCTTTTTTGATGATGTCTTCAACAGATTCTTCTTTGCTCCCGCAGGAAACAAGTAGAATACTGAATATGGCGAGTGTAACTATATTTTTCATAGGTAACAGGTACTAGGATTAATCGTTTTTGGGTTGATAAAGTGAAGTGTCAAGGGCTTTCTCTAAGGCAGCTTTATTGGCAATTACTTCGTACATAGCTTGCAAGTAACTCTGCTGAGCCTGATAAAGCTGCGTTTGTGCCTCGCTCAGTTCAAAGCTGGATGCAATACCTTCAAAGAATTTGACAGAATTTTTATTTTCAATACGTTCAGCGAGCTCCAGGTTTTTCTCCTGAGTAGAAAAATTATCCAGAGCAAACTGATAGTCGTTACGTGCAGAGGCAATTTCCAGTTTAGCCTGATTACGCGCCTGCTCCAGATCTTCAAGACTTTGCTGATAAGCAAGTTCTTTCTGAGCGGTGCGTGCAGCCCGCATCCCGCTGCTAAAGATTGGAACGGCCAGTGTAACTCCTGCAACCGACTGTTCAAAATAGCGCTGCTCGTCACTCAAAAATGTAAACTCGTTACTTGCACCGGCAGCACCATAATTTACAAACGCTGTAAGACGGGGCAGAGCCTTGCTTTTCTCAAGTTTTACTTCGGTTTCAGCAAGATTGGCCTGATCCTGAGCAATTCTAAAATCAATGGTTCGTTCCGGATCAACACTAACTGACAGCAGGTTAAGATCGTAATATTGCATGGCAAGATCTGCTAACTCGTCTGTAACCCTAAGTTTGCTTTCAATAGGTATACCTAAGGTCAGCTTAAGCATGTCATAGGCAATTGCGAGTTGACGTATGGTATTGTTAAGTTGTTGTTCCAGATCCAGCTGTGTGATTTGCAATTGTTCAACATCTTCTTCTTCGGTAAGACCGTTTTCAAAAATCTTTTGGGTGTCAGATAAATTTTTGGAGACGGTCTGCAGGTTTTTCTGCAGAATACGCACGCTTTCCTCAGCTAAAAGAACGTTGCCATACGCTTCAATGATGCCCTGCTTGACCTCCAAATCTGTTTTAACTTTTGCATTTTCAGAAATCTGAAGTAAAGTTTTTGCCGATTGTACCCCTACAATATAGGATCCGTCAAAAATCAATTGATTCCAGGTTGCTGTTGCAGAAGCACTTTGCTTGGGGCTAAATTGTACCGGCGCAAAAGTTCCCGG
The DNA here is from genome assembly GCA_964398145.1 of uncultured Flavimarina sp. Classification (GTDB taxonomy): domain Bacteria; phylum Bacteroidota; class Bacteroidia; order Flavobacteriales; family Flavobacteriaceae; genus Leeuwenhoekiella. The sequence goes on from CAYNMH010000011.1 coordinate 9,682, forward strand.
TGCGGCATCCGGATCAAAAAACTGAGCGGGAATAAACGAGGTGGGCTGTATCAATTGATACTGATAGTTTATCTCACCTGTAATTTGAGGTAAACCTTGTGCGATGATCTCCCACTTTTGCTTAAGTGCGATGGCAACATCGGTCTGCGCGTTTTTTGCACTGTAGTTATTTTCCAGACCATAGATTATGGCATCCTGCAGGCTTAGTGCATAGGTGTCAACCTGCGTACTGTCCTGAGCTTGCACCAGCAGAGTGGTGTTCAGAAAAAGGGCAGCGATTAGGATAGATTTTAATTGCATTAGTCTTCGTTTGAATGGATTAGGTTAATGAGAATTTGGCGTCCTTCGGGAGTGACAATACCACGTAGATGGTATTCCAGATAAGTCTCATGAAGGCTTGCCGGGGCAAATTGATTTAGCGGGAACAAACTTTGATCTTTAATTCCAGTAATGCCCAGAAAATAAATACGGGATACGAACTCGGGGTCCAGATTGCTTCGATAAAGCCCGTCATTAAGGCCGCGTTTTAAATTTTTAAGCACACAGTCCTGCATAAAGGTGTATTGCTCGCCTTTAAGCTCTGCATAAATTTTAGGATAATACTTTTGCAGTTGCTGTATAGGATAACTGCGTTCACCTTTTAAGTAGTGCATGACATACTTTTTAATTTCATACAATTCCTCAATAGGATTCATATGTTCACCTACTAAGGTTTCAACTCTGAACTGAAGGTCGTTGAGTATTTTTAGTCCTACCTCGCGTACCAATTCTGTTTTATTGGTAAAACTGGTATAAATAGTCTTTTTTGATATCCCCATATGTGTGGCGATATCGTCCATTGTTACACTTTTAAAACCCTGGGTTAAAAAAAGTTCACCTGCCTGTTCTAGTATTTCATCTTTCATAACAGGGCGCGAAGCTACAACGGAAACTTTAAAAACTAAAATAGTTTCCAAAGTTTTTTAAATAATTTAATGTTCCCGTAACACGCTATCCTGTTTAGCTTCTTGCGCTTTGTGTCTTGAGTTACGTAAGAGAGTATTATTTTAGCCAAAAATTTATCTTTCATGCTGCGCATTGATCAATACACAGAGCATTTTACTGAATATCTTAATGAACGAATTACGGCTCGCGAACCCAAAAATCTGTACGAGCCCATTAGTTATATTTTGCAACTGGGGGGTAAGCGTTTACGACCCGTGCTTACCTTAATGGCAACTTCCGTTTTTGATACCGATTATAAAAAAGCGCTGGACGCCGCGCTGGCGGTTGAGGTATTTCATAATTTTTCGCTCGTGCACGATGATATTATGGATGATGCGCCCCTGCGTCGTGGTCAGGAAACCGTTCACGAAAAATGGGATATCAATACCGGCATTTTATCTGGGGATGCGATGCTGATTAATGCGTATCAGCTTTTTGAAAATTATGAGGGGGAAACCTTTAGAAAGCTTGCCAAATTATTCAGTAAAACGGCTATTGAGGTTTGTGAAGGCCAGCAGTATGATATGGATTTTGAAAACCGGGACGATGTAACGCTGCCCGAATACCTCAGGATGATTGAATATAAAACAGCAGTTTTAGTGGGCGCTGCTCTTAAAATGGGCGCAATCGTGGCTGAAACTTCCGAGTCTAACTGCGAGCGTATTTATGAATTTGGCCGTGACCTGGGTATAGCCTTTCAGCTTCAGGATGATTATCTGGACGCATTTGGAGACCCTGAAACTTTTGGTAAACAGGTGGGTGGCGACATTATAGAAAACAAAAAAACCTTTCTTTATCTTACAGCTTTAGATGAACTGGATACCGATGAAAGCACGCAACTTCGGCATTTATTTAGTATTAATCCGCAAGATCCTGCTGAGAAAGTAGAAACTGTAAAGCAGCTCTTTTTAGATTCCGGCGCAGCCGAAAAAATTCAACAGGAAATAAAAAATTACACGCACAAAGCATTAAAAGTTCTCGATGCGATGGAAATAAAGGAAGAGGGTAAAGAACAATTGCGTGCCTTTGCACACGCCCTGATGCGCCGTAAAGTTTAGTATTTGGATAGTATAGCACTCTTAAGTAAAGCAAAGCATGAAGGTTCTCTTGACAGCCTGATCAGCCAGCTTAACCGTGACTTTTTACGGGCGGGAATTCGGGACGGGTTTAAGGTCAAATCCAGGCCGGAGGTGGTCGTGCGCAATCTTGAAGCTTACCTGTATGATTTGGTTGTTACCGATTTTGAAAGTTATCTCACCTTGTTATACACAATTGACGTTTCAGAAGCTAAAATTAAAGCGCTCCCGTCCATGCAGGTTCACGAGTTGGTGATTGTGGTAAGCAAATTTATTTTAGAACGCGAACTTTTAAAAATTTCATTTAAAAATAAAAGCGAATAAATGGCTGAATGGCGCTGGAGTAAATACCATTGTCGTTTTCATAAAGCACATTATACCTTGCGCCTATGGTAACGGCCCCTGATCTAAACCCCGCTCCCACGAAGAGTGCGGTGTTCCAGAAATCCCGGTTTCGGTTACCACCATCCAATTCCCGAAGTTGACTTACATACAACTCTTCGATTTCGGCCGAAAGCTGTATGCTGGGCAGTGGATTAAAAAGACCTATAATACTACCTCCCACGATAGAAGATTTAAAGTCCCCATTTTTAATATAGGAATAACTCAATCCCGGTCCCGCAGCAAAATATTTATTGAAATTGTAAATAGCGCTGGGTGCTACATTTAGGGCGAAAAAACCGCTGCCAAAATTGAGCCCTAAACCCCCGCCATACTGAACATGGTCCCAGAAATGAGGTTCAATAGACTGAGCTTTTAGCCTGGTGTTTTGTAAAACCGTGCAAAAAAGAAAAAGAAGGATTAGTCTAATAAGTTTCATGGTTCAAATTTAAGCCATTAGACATCCTAAAATGTATATTTTTTCCCACTTTATTAAATGTTAAGGATATGTATAAATTAGAGTTACAGCACTATTGTGGATTGTAAATATTGTATTTTTGCCCAATTATTGCTTTAAAAAATCGACAGATTTAATAAATAAAATGGATAGATTTTCATTTCTCAATGCAGCAAACACTGCATATTTCGCAGAACTTTACGATAAATACCTTCAACATCCTGATAGTGTGGAGCCTAGTTGGCGCGCATTTTTTCAGGGCTTTGATTTTGGTGTGGAAGAGAGCGGTATTGTAGCCGACTTCTCAGACTCCCGCCCAGATCAAGCGCCAGAGCAGGGCGTTGTCCCCGATCATGTGCGCAAAGAATTTCAGGTTGTAAAACTTATTGATGGCTACCGCACGCGCGGACATTTATTTACCAAAACGAACCCGGTAAGAGAACGGCGTAAGTATGCGCCTACTTTGGATCTTGAGAATTTCGGTCTTGGCGAAAACGATTTGGATACCACATTTTCGGCCGGTGAGATTTTAGGAATTGGCAGTTCCACTCTTAAAGACATCGTTGCTCATCTTGAAAAAATCTATTGCGACTCCATAGGAGTTGAGTATATGTTTATCAGGAAGCCTGAAGAAATTCAATGGATTCAGGATAAGCTGAATGTTAACGATAATCACCCCGACTTTTCTGCGGAAACCAAAAAGAAAATCCTTAGAAAACTTAACGAAGCCGTTTCTTTTGAAACATTTCTGCATACTAAATATGTAGGGCAAAAACGCTTTTCGCTGGAAGGCGGTGAGAGTTTTATTCCAGCGGTAGATGCAATAATTGAAGCAGCTGCAGACAGAGGCGTGAAAGAATTTGTAATGGGAATGGCACACCGCGGCCGTCTCAATACGCTTACGAATATTTTTGGCAAGAACGCAAAGGATATCTTTAGCGAGTTTGATGGGAAAGACTACGATCAGGAGGTTTTTGACGGAGACGTTAAATACCACCTGGGTTGGACCTCAAGCCGTAAAACCGATAACGGCAAAGAAATTAATATCAATATAGCACCTAACCCTTCGCACCTGGAAACAGTGGGTGCTGTGGTAGAAGGGATCGCAAGGGCAAAACAGGATCGTCATCACTTTGACAAACCTAATGAAGTGCTTCCTATTGTGGTTCACGGTGATGCGGCTATAGCCGGTCAGGGTGTGGTCTATGAAGTGATTCAAATGGCTCAGCTGGATGGATTTACAACCAAAGGAACCATTCATATTGTGATTAATAATCAGATTGGTTTTACTACAAACTACCTGGATGCACGTTCCTCAACTTATTGTACAGACGTTGCAAAAACTACGCTTTCGCCGGTATTGCACGTAAACGCTGATGATGCTGAAGCTGTAGTTCACGCATCCTTATTTGCGTTAGATTTTAGAATGGAATTTGGTCGTGATGTATTTATAGATCTTTTAGGTTACCGTAAATACGGTCATAACGAGGGAGATGAGCCTCGTTTTACCCAGCCTAAGTTGTACAAAGCAATTGCTAAACACAACAATGCTCGTGATATTTACGCGGAAAAATTGCTGAAAGAAGGTGTAATCGATGAGAGTTATGTAAGCAAACTCGAAGAAGAATATAAAGAAAAGCTTGAAGAAAAGCTCGAAAAATCGCGAGAAGAAGACACCACGCGTATAACGGCGATTATGCAGGATGAGTGGGAAGGTTTTGAACCCGCCACCGAAGATGAGATGATGCAGGCAATTGATACAACTTACGATCTGGATGCGCTAACTGAAATCGCGGAGGTCATCACACAATTGCCCGATGATAAGAAGTTTATGCGCAAGATCGTAAAGATTATTGAGGGACGTCGCGAGATGTATTTTGATACCAATAAAATCGACTGGGGTCTTGCTGAATTATTAGCGTATGGCTCACTCCTTAAAGAAGGTTTTGATGTGCGAATGACTGGTCAGGATGTGGAACGCGGTACTTTTTCCCACCGTCACGCAGTAACTAAAGTAGAAGATAGTGAGGAAGAAATTGTACTGCTGAATAACCTGAAAGGGGAGCAGGGACATATGTATATTTTCAATTCCCTACTTTCAGAATATGGGGTGGTAGGTTTTGACTACGGTTATGCGATGGCAAGCCCTCAAACATTACCCATATGGGAAGCGCAATTTGGAGATTTCAGCAACGGCGCACAGATTATGATAGATCAGTACATCTCTGCCGCAGAAGATAAGTGGAAACTTCAAAACGGACTCGTAATGCTTCTGCCTCACGGGTATGAAGGTCAGGGTGCAGAGCACTCCTCGGCACGTATGGAGCGTTACCTACAGCTTTGTGCCGTAGATAATATGTATGTGGCAGACTGTACCACGCCGGCCAACTTTTACCACTTACTGCGCCGCCAGTTGAAAACCAATTTTAGGAAGCCGCTTATAGTTTTTACACCGAAAAGTTTACTGCGTCATCCTAAAGTGATTTCTACGAAAGAAGAACTGGCAAATGGTAGTTTCCAGATGACTATTGATGACGATTCGGTCAAAGAGGAAAACGTAAAAACGCTGGTTTTCGTAACCGGAAAATTCTACTACGACCTCTTGGCGCAGCGCGAAGAATTAGGCCGTGAAGATGTGGCGCTGGTACGTGTGGAGCAATTGTTCCCGTTGCCTAAAAAGGAAATTAGGGCAGCTATTGAAAAATATAACAACGCAGATGATGTGGTCTGGGCTCAGGAAGAACCGCGCAATATGGGGGCTTACGGACATTTATTGATGCATCTTCCGGAAGCACAGAAGTTTAGGGTATGCAGCCGTAAATTTTACGGTTCTCCCGCAGCAGGTAGTTCCGTGCGCTTTAAACGCAGACATCAGCGCGTAATTGATGATGTCTTTGATAAAAACTCAAATAACCAATAAACGATATTTCGCTTTCGCGAAAGCATAAAAAATAACAAAGAAGAATTATGGCTTTAGAAATGAAAGTCCCTTCGCCGGGAGAGTCCATCACCGAAGTTGAAATCGCCCAGTGGCTTGTAGAAGACGGGGATTATGTTGAAAAAGATCAGGCAATCGCCGAGGTAGACAGCGACAAGGCTACTTTAGAATTACCTGCTGAAGCAAGTGGTATCATCACGCTTAAAGCAGAAGAAGGTGATGCGGTTGCAGTAGGGGAAGTGGTTTGCCTTATTGATACCGATGCTCCAAAACCGGGTGGGAGTGACAAGAAAGCTTCCGGTGACGAGGGTAGCGGTGGCGATGCAGAAAAAGAACTGGCTGAAAAAGACGCCAAAAAAGAGGATACAAACGAAAAAGGAGAAGCGAAAAAAGAAGAGCCTTCAAAGTCAAGCACTCCTTCGCAGTCTCAGGATAAAAAGAGCTATGCCACAGGAACACCTTCGCCTGCGGCTAAAAAGACGCTGGATGAAAAAGGAATAGATCCTAAAAATGTTAAAGGAACTGGTCGTGATGGTCGCATCACCAAAGAAGATGCGGTAAATGCCAAGCCATCTATGGGTACTCCGGGAACCGGAAGCCGTGGTGAAAGCCGTTCTAAGATGTCTATGTTGCGTCGCAAAGTAGCAGAACGCTTAGTTACTGTGAAAAACGAAACCGCGATGCTTACTACCTTTAATGAGGTAGATATGTCTGCGATTTTTGCGCTTCGCGAAAAGTATAAAGAAGACTTTAAAGAAAAACACGGAGTTGGTCTTGGTTTTATGTCCTTCTTTACCCTGGCTTGCGTACGTGCTTTAGATATGTATCCGGCGGTAAACTCGATGATTGATGGTAAAGAAATGGTGTCTTATGACTTTAAAGATATTTCTATCGCTGTTTCAGGTCCCAAAGGATTGATGGTACCGGTAATCAGAAATGCTGAAAACCTGAGTTTCCGCGGTGTGGAGTCTGAAGTGAAGCGTTTGGCTTTACGTGCCCGTGACGGTCAGATTACGGTTGATGAGATGACGGGTGGTACCTTTACCATTACGAATGGCGGTGTATTTGGCAGTATGCTTTCTACACCCATTATCAATCCTCCACAATCGGCTATTTTAGGTATGCACAACATCGTAGAGCGTCCTATTGCTAAAGATGGAGCTATCGCAATTGCACCTATAATGTATGTGGCCCTTTCTTACGACCACCGTATCATTGATGGTAAAGAATCGGTAGGTTTCT
>CAYNMH010000011.1:16859-52048 GCA_964398145.1 uncultured Flavimarina sp.
GTGGCCCTTTCTTACGACCACCGTATCATTGATGGTAAAGAATCGGTAGGTTTCTTAGTTGCTGTTAAAGAAGCACTTGAAAATCCGGAAGAATTGTTGATGGATAATAGTGTGCTTAAAGCACTTGAACTCTAAGTCTAAGCACAGCTTAATAAAAAAACGGGTCTCATTTTGAGACCCGTTTTTTTATTTGAGTATAGTAATAAAGCGACTTGCTTTATTCTGCCCAATTTGACCATAACCATTTGTGGTGCGTGCCAATGCGACTACATTAAATGAATACGCACAGGTTACAGGTGGAATATACACTCCGCTAATGGGGGCGGTAAGATTGTTTGCGCCTTGCCATAGCGTAACTCCCGAATCTTCATAAGAAGCACTTCGCAGACTTTGGGTATGTCCTTCTCCGTACTGTGCATATACGTTATAGCTCTCTAAATTGCCCTCACTGTCATAAGCATCAAAAATCACCTTAACTCCATCAGTTGAATTACCATTTAGATTTACAATACTACAGGTATTAACCTGTTGTGTGCCGTGTGTGATAGCATCTATACTTACCTGTGGCACCGTATTGTCAATAAACAACGTTAGTATTTGTTGTGCAGGACCAACCAGAGTATAACTGCCAGAAGTATAGGTGTAAAATTCAACTTTGAACTGATGCAATCCGGAAGTTAGCAATCGGGAATCAAACTGTATCAGCAAATCATCTATAGAAAAATCATAACTAGAAGGATTGTATAAATAATAATATCCTGCACTATTAGGAGCTATATTGATTGGGGTGTAATTAGAGCCTACGAGACGATAATTGATCCATCCTGCATGAAGATCTTCGAATGTCCCACTGGTTCCTTCACGGTGTAAAACTTTGTAATATTGTGACCCTGCCGCAGCGGCTATCGCCTGCATCTTTAGCCTGTTTCCTATAAGGTTTAGCTTGCCTCCAAAAGCGTGATTATTCGTTTTTACATAATAGGTGCTTGCTGTGGTTGCTCGTCCTGTTGTTGTATTTATTTGAGTGGTAGGAATAAGACCCACGCTACCTATTTCGGGACCTTGTACAGAAGATGCAATGCTGGGTTTTCTGGAAAACTGAATGCGGTGCAAATTACTAAAAGAGGTGTAAAAATTTGCCGGGGTGTCATAGTTGAGATTAGGTGCAGCAGAATGGATACGTAAACCAAAATACGTGTAGGGCAAAAACCACCAGGTCGCTAAACTTACTTTAATCTCGGTGAGATCCAGCTTAAATTTCCAGATGCGATGTGGATTGGTAGAATTAGGAGATGAGCCAAAATCATACCTGCAGACTGATTCTGAAGGTGTGTTGAGCAATCCGGTCCATCTACCGGGTCCTAAATAAAGTTGTTTGCCCATTTTATTGGGCTGGTTAGGATAAACTCCATAATTAATGTCTTCATTAGGAGTAATTGCCCGGTTGCGATTGGTGTCAAAAGTAAGCCAGAAGTAATCTCCGGTACCGGGATCATTATTTGTGTCTTCAATAAAGTCTACTGCCAGGTATAAAAATCCGGCATCATTTTTTGCCCATATAAAGCCGCCCGGAATTTCCATTTGATTTTCAAGCGACCCGGTCCAGATTTCATCATTTAAAGATGAGGTAAGATCAATAGGCTCAGGGGCCCAGGTTGATTTAAGCGTTTCCATTTTCAGATATTTTGAGAATATCTAAAATAGCAACTACTTAGATTAATTTAACAAGGTAAAACACTGAAAATCAAAAGGTTTTAGCTTTTTGATAATTAGGGGTTTTGCCTGTTATCGATTAAGGCTTTTAGGAATCTGTGCTCAGGACTTCCTTTATCAAATCCTCTAATTCCTGTTTGAGACTAACTCGGGGAAATGACCTGCCTGCCTGCCGATACCAGTATTTGGCATTCCAGTCGTCGCCTTCCGCCCGGTGCAGGTGTGCGTGAATGAAACTTCCCATTGGGGTATGCAGATCCTGAGCAATATTGTGAGACGCTTCCCAGTCATCTTTAGATATAAACCAAAGAGCTTTCAAAACTTCAGGCCAGTTTGCGGGCGGTTTTGAATCTTCAAGTGAATCTTCAAATTCGGCATAAGTCTTTGGTAATTTCATAGGCTTTCGGCTAAATTTTAAAATGCTTAAGTTAACCAATCCCATATCAAAAGACTAATTCCTATTTTTGATATCCTGAATTTTTCGAACCAAACACATTCTTAATATGTCCACTCCAAAACGCCTATTCCTGCTTGATGCCTATGCCCTGATTTTTCGGGGATATTATGCGCTAATTAAAAACCCCCGGGTCAATTCTAAAGGTCAGGATACCTCGGCAATTATGGGTTTTGTCAATTCGCTTTTTGACGTTATCAAGCGTGAAAAGCCCGATCATCTGGCGGTTGCTTTTGATAAAGGCGGAAGCTCGGAACGTGTGGAACTCTATGAAGATTACAAAGCCAATCGTGACGAAACGCCGGAAGCAATACGAATCGCAGTGCCTATCATTCAGCAGATTTTGAAAGCGATGCACGTACCTTGTATAGAAATAGAAGGAGTAGAGGCAGATGATTTGATCGGTACGCTTGCCAAGCAGGCTGAAGAGGAGGGCTATCAGGTTTTTATGGTAACTCCTGATAAGGATTATGCGCAACTCGTTTCTGAAAATATTTTTATGTATAAGCCGGCTCGTATGGGTAACGGGATTGAGATTTGGGGGATCCCTGAGGTTCAGAAAAAGTTTGAGGTAGAACGTCCCGAGCAGGTAATCGATTATCTGGGAATGATGGGTGATGCTTCAGATAATATTCCGGGATTACCCGGTGTGGGTGATAAAACCGCTAAAAAATTCATCAAGCAATATGGAGGTCTTGAAGGGCTTTTGGCAAATACCGATAAGCTCAAAGGTAAAATGAAGGAGAACGTCATTGAATTTGCAGAGCAGGGGCGACTTTCCCGAAGACTGGCCACGATAATGACCGATTGTGATGTGAAGTTCCACGCTGAATCATATGAACTTTCTAAACCCAATGCCGATAAGGTGCAGGAGATTTTTGACGAACTTGAATTCCGCAGGCTCAAAGACCAGTTTATAAAGATATTTTCTGGCGAAGCAGATAGCGATACCGGTGCTGCGGTAAGCAATACCGAAACAGCCAAAAAACTGGTTTCTTCCTCGGAAAAAGCAGCGGCTGCCGGTGCTGGGCAGTACAATCTTTTCGCAGACGGAAGCGATGGGATGGAAATCGAGGAGCGCAACACCCGAAAGACTATTAAAGATACCGAGCATTTTTACCAAAGTGTTGCTCCGGGAATGGCGCGGAAGCTTTTTATTAAGAATTTAATGAATCAAGCCTCGGTATGTTTTGATACCGAAACTACAGATATCGATCCGTTGCAGGCCGAACTCGTAGGAATTGCATTCAGCTGGGAAAAAACCAAAGGATTTTACCTGCCGTTCCCTTCCGAAAAAGAGCAAGCTCAGGCTTTAATTGAAGAATTACGTCCGTTTTTCGAAGATGAAAATATTGAGAAAATAGGTCAGAATTTGAAATACGATATTAAGGTTTTGGCGAAATATAATGTGGAGGTCAAAGGAAAACTATTTGACACCATGATTGCGCACTACCTGATCAATCCCGATATGCGCCATAATATGGATGTGCTGGCCGAAACCTATCTCAATTATACCCCGGTTTCTATAGAAGAACTTATTGGTAAAAAAGGAAAGAATCAAAAGTCAATGGCCGATGTACCGCTTGAAGATCAAACCGAATATGCGGTAGAAGATGCAGATGTAACGCTTCAGCTTAAGGAACATTTTGAAAAGGAACTGGGCGAGGCCAATACCCAAAAATTGTTTGATGAGATCGAAATTCCACTGGTCCAGGTGCTGGCCGATATGGAGCTCGAAGGAATAAATCTTGATGAAGACTTCCTTAAAAATTTAGCCGAAGAACTCAACAGCGACATCCTTTCGTTGGAACAAAAAATTTATAAAGATGCTGGTGAGGAGTTTAATATTGGTTCGCCGAAACAGTTGGGCGAAATCCTTTTTGACAAACTTAAATTGGTAGATAAACCTAAAAAAACCCGTACGGGTCAATACTCAACTGCGGAAGATGTATTGTCTTATTTGGCTCCTGACCACGAGATTATTCAGCATGTGCTGGATTATCGCGGACTTTCAAAACTGAAAAGCACCTATGTAGATGCCTTGCCGGGGCAGGTGAATCCCAAAACCGGCCGTGTACATACCGATTATATGCAAACGGTGGCTGCAACCGGGCGCTTAAGTTCAAACAACCCAAACCTGCAAAACATCCCAATACGCACCGAACGTGGGCGGCAGGTGCGTAAAGCATTTATACCGCGGGATAAAGATTATATCCTTCTGGCTGCCGATTATTCGCAGATTGAGCTGCGCATCATTGCAGCTTTAAGCCAGGAAGAAACTATGATTCGGGCTTTTAAAGAAGGCAAAGATATTCACGCATCTACGGCGGCCAAAGTATTTAATGTGCCCATTGACGAAGTGACACGCGAACAGCGAAGCAACGCTAAAACGGTAAATTTTGGGATTATCTATGGGGTTTCGGCTTTTGGACTCAGCAATCAAACCGATTTATCCCGTAGCGAATCCAAAGAGCTTATAGACACCTATTATAAAACTTATCCCAAGTTGCGGAATTATATGAGTGAACAGGTTGATTTTGCGCGTGAAAACGGCTATGTAACTACAGTGTTAGACCGTCGCCGCTATTTGAAGGATATCAATAGCAACAATGCTGTGGTGCGTGGTGCCGCAGAGCGGAATGCTGTTAACGCGCCCATTCAGGGAAGCGCTGCAGACATTATCAAAATTGCGATGATCAATATTCATAAAAAGCTGAAGGCTGAAAAACTCAAAACTAAAATGCTGCTTCAGGTTCATGATGAATTGGTTTTTGATGTTTACAAGCCTGAATTGGAACAGGTGAAAACCATGATCAAAACCGAAATGGAAAATGCGTTTAAACTGGACGTGCCTTTAGATGTAGAGTTAGGAGTAGGGCAGAACTGGCTGGAGGCGCATTAATAAAAATAGGTTATTTTGTCAGAAGGTCTGATGGCTTACAATAAAATTAAGTTTTACCTGTAAGCTTTATAAATGATTACAATCTGGTTAGTGCGATTGTTAGTGGGATCACCAACTAAAAACCGGTCAAAATTTAAAGTAAATCCGTCATTGTCAAAAGAATCCAATGAAGCCCTTACCAAGCCGTCTTGCCCATCAGTTCCTCCTGTTGCGGTTCCATTATCATGTATAGGTTCTCCATTATTGTTTACAAAAAAGGCAGCGATACAATGCGATGAGGATGAGTAGGTGCCTATATTGTTAATACTAGAACCATTAAAGCTGTTTGAAATAACCTGTTGATTAATACTACCACTATTATTTTGCGCATAACCTATGGTCATCCCGCCTGCCATTCGTATGTCATTTGTATTAGTTCCGTTGGCTCGGTACGCCCCATCATTAAAACCTTGTACCCGGTTAATAGCTACAAACTCGATAGATTTTGGCGAAAAACCAATACCGGTTACAGGTACAGTTCCTAGTGCATCTATGAGTATTCTACCAAAATGAACCTGTTTTTGGCTGGTTGATATAAGTTGATTCCATTGACTGTTCTGCCAATAGTAATATCCGGAAGGAGTCAGTCCACCAGTACCGTCATTATAAACCAAAGTGCTTTCTGAAAGAGCACCGCCATTGGGGTTGACAACTGTAACAACATCACTTAGGGAGGTCAATGATACACGGGGTATGAGAATTCCATTTGTGGAGGTTATATCTAATGCAGCTTCAGGGGTTGTAGTTCCAATACCAACTTGAGCACACAGGGAATATCCCAGAAAAAATAATAAGCTAAAAAGGTAATTTTTCATAATTATGAAATGTACGAAATGAATTTAACAGTAAAGGTACTTTTTATAATGAACTGTTGTTTTCGAATCGAATTTTGTATATGTAAAGAAATTCCATCAATAGTTACGAATTTTATCATCGCGTAGTTCTTATTTTTTTGGGTTAAGACCAAATTAAAAACCCGCTTTAGAAACTCTAAAGCGGGTTTTTGGCTAGTTCAAATTATAATCTCAAAATCGTCGGGGGGACTACCACCCTGGATTTTGTTGAGCAGCGAGTGTAGGATTGTTATTTACTTCTTGTTGAGGAATTGGCCATAGGAACCTGAAATCGCTATACGGTACTGCATCTACGCCATAAGGGCCATCGTAAGCTGTTCCCAAAACATAAGAGGCTGCGGGCGGAGTGCCATTGGCTACTTTTTGTGGAATCCCGGCAACAGGTGCTAGATTATCGTTTTGTAAACGATGGATATCTGGCCAGCGTCTTCCCTCCATTACAAATTCTATTCTTCGTTCGGTGATGATAGCATTGACTAAGGCAGCCGGTGTTGTAAAATCGGCAGCAACATAAGCTTGAGTGGCTGGGTTCGCTAGTGAGCGGTTACGTACTTGGTTTAATGCTGTAAGGGCATTGCCAGATGCGTTCGTGCGGGCATAGGCTTCAGCCATATTTAATAGTACTTCTGCATAACGAATTACGGGGGACGCATCTGTGTAGTTCACGGGGTCTTTATACTTGTTAGTGTATTTTACACCAGATGTCGTCGTTACTAAAGTCCCTTCACCTCTTCGTAGATCGTCTTCTAACCAGGCGGGATTTCTCCAGATAATTGGGCTTATTACAACCAGTCCACGTCTATTGTATTGTGAAGCAAGTGCAGCATTCACTCCCGGATTATTCACGGCAGAGTTTTCAATACTAAAGATCGATTCTGTGTTTCCGTATCCAGAGGCGAAAGGTCCATTTGGTGTGTCAGTAAGAGTAAAACTTGAGTTGAGTTTGACGCCTTCTTGAATTACCATAGGCCAATTGCGCATATGTAGATAAGCCCGGGTTTTAAACGCTATTGCTGCTTCTTTAGTAGCTCTGGTAATACCTTGACGTACATCAGCACGGTCAGCACGGGCAGGAAGTGTAGTTTCGGCTTCATTAAGATCTTGAATAATACGCTGATAACATTCTGCAACCGTATTACGCCCTTGGGCTTCTGCAGCAGCCAAGGTTTCGGTACTGTTTATTGCAAAATCCCGATAGGGAACACCTAAATGGCTTGCGTCGGGGGTATCATTATAGGGTCTTGCAAAATGGAAAAGTAATTCCAGATGTCCTGCTGCTCTCAGAAATTTTGCTTCACCAGTATAAATTTCGGCGTCTTCTGCGGTAATAATTCCGTTTTCAAGAGCTCGCGCAACCCCTTCAATTACGATATTGGTGCGGTTTATCATTCTATACGTGTCGCTCCAGTAAAAAACATTGTTGGCTGTTGTGGGGTCGTAGGTGGCGGTGTAAGTTAATTGATAAAAGGTTGCAACGTTAACCACATCTTCACCGCGGTTATCGCCTTGTTGAATGAAAGCAGCACCAAATGGATATCCTCTTCCTTGTCCATTATAATCTCCTCTCTGGGCACCATTGTACATGCCGGTAACTGAAAGTGCAACCAGGTCAGCGGTTGAGAAAGCTGCATTTTCAGAGATGTCATTGTATGGTTCGAGGTTGAGTACGTTGTCATCATTGCAACTTACAAAAACTAGTAGCATACATATAGCAGTGCAAAAACCTGTAAATCTATATTTCATTATTGATATTGTTTTATTTCTTTTCATGATGACGATTTTTAAAATCCTAAGTTAAGACCGAATGAGAAGATACTGGATCTTGGAGTTCCGTTTAAATCAACCCCGGCGGATTCCATTTCAGGATCTAAACCAGAATAGTCTGTAATAATCCAAAGGTTTTGTCCTTGCAGATAAAGTCTAAATCTTGATAGACCTAATCTGTCAATAACCTCTGATGGGAATGTATATCCAAGCGTGATGTTATCAAGTTTGATAAAATCGCCATCTTCCAAAAATCTTGAAGTAGCCAGAGCGGTAAGATTTGTAGTAGTGTTAGTACTTGCATACAATCTCGGAGTCCAGCCGTCCCCTGGATTATCTACACTTTGCCACCTGCCTAAAATTTCGGTGCTGTTATTGGTGAAGTTTTGATTTAATAAATCCCTTCGTGTAGCGTTAAAGATTTTGTTACCCCCACTGAATCGAAATAAAAATCCTAAGTCAAAGTTTTTATAATTCATATTAGAATTAAAACCTCCGAAGTATTTTGGAAGCGATTGTCCTAAAACAATACGATCATCTGCAGCACTGAGAGAAGAAGCCTGAGAAACATCTCCGGGATTGTTTGGATCAAATACAGCATAAGACGCTCCAGGTAAAAGTCCTTGTACAAGAGAGCCGTCCGCTTTGTAGTAAACTGGATTTCCATTCTGAGGGTTTACACCGTAGTAGCGAATACCATATATAGAGTTAATAGGCTCCCCTTCTCTTACTATTGTATTCGTGCCAATTCGGTCAGCGCCATTTACAAGTGTAATTACTTCATTGTCCACAAAAGACACATTTCCAGATACTTCCCACTTAAAGTTATTATCAAGCAATCTAGCTGTTACAGCAAATTCCAAACCACTGTTTTCTATATTACCGATGTTGGCATTGTAACTATTTCCTGGAATACCGAAAGATTGTGGAGTTTCAACCTGAAGAATAAGATCTTCCGTTTTGTTTATGAAATAATCCGCGGTAAGGGTAAATCTGTTTTGAAATAAACCTAAATCAATACCTCCGTCATATTTGATACTGGTTTCCCATCTTAGGTTATTGTTTCCAAACTGGCTGTATGCAATACCATTATTATCTGCGTATCGAGCAGGGGAGTATAAACCGAGATAAGGGTAATTTCCAATGTCAACATTACCTACTTTTCCATAGGATCCTCTCAATTTAAGGTCTGTTATAACATCACTATTTTTAAGGAATTCTTCGTTGCTTAAAGTCCATCCAAAAGAAGCGCCAGGAAATGTACCCCAGCGAGTGGTGGTAGGCAATGAAGAAAGGCCATCCCTTCTCAGAGTTCCCTGAATATAATAACGTTGTTTATAATTATAGTTTAGACGACCTGCAAAAGAAATAAAACCATTTTCTGTTAGGCCACCGCCAGAACCCTGAACGCCATAAGAGCCGCTTACTAAAGCTTTGCCGAAAAATTCGTTACTCAAGTCGGTACCTGTAGCAAAAAAACTTTGGTTTCTTTGTTTTTGATATTCACTAACAGCTGTGAACGAAACATTGTGGGCATCTGCGAAGGTTTCGTTATAGCTTAATATGTTTTGCCAGTTCCAACGTGTTAGGTCTGTATTGTTACTTTGAACTCGACCATTGGAACCGTTACCATCACCATGAATAGGACTCCAGAATAGGAAACCGTTAGTATTAGCTTTGTCTAAACTTACCTGAGTTCTAAAATTTACGGATGATACGGGTTTAATGTCAGCATATACATTCCCAATTAAACGATTAATCTTGGAGAAATATTGGTTGTTCTCAATCGCAAAAATAATATTGGGGATGTTGTCACCTACCGTTTCCAGGTTTGAACCACGTCCCATACGGTCAGGAAATGTGTCATCTAAATTATATCCTGTAGGGTCATTAGAATCATATGGAGATACGTTAGGGTGCTGACGGGTAGCATTAAAAATATTTCCGGAGAGTGAGTTGGTACCTGTATTCAATCCGAAATATTCAGATTGAGTAAGACCGGCATTGACACCCACGGAAACCCAATCTTTGATTTTTTGTTCCAAATTTGCACGATAGCTGAAGCGTTTAAACTCGTTAGGTCTCGCAATACTTTCCTGCTCGGTATAACCTATGGACAAGTAGTATTTTAAAAATTCAGTACCTCCGGTAAACGAAAGGCTATGATCTTGTTGAAAAGCGTTGTCATTAAGAACTAAATCCTGCCAGTTAGTGTTGAAATCAAGACCGGCTGCCCAATCAGATTGGTTACGATTAGACCTTTTTTCATTTGAAATTGTGACAAAATCAGCAGCTCCCAATAAATCGAATTGGTTTACTGGCCTCGCAAAACCAGTAGTCATGTTGTAGTTCGTGGCAATTCTACCTTCTTTACCTTTTTTGGTCGTAATAAGAACCACGCCGTTTGCGGCACGTGAACCGTAGATTGCAGTGGCTGAACCATCTTTAAGTATTTCGATAGATTCAATATCGGCAGGATTGATGTCACCAAGAGCATTATTCGATGCGTAACCACCAAGATCTCCAGTATAAATTGGAACACCGTCTACCACAAAAAGTGGATAAGTTCCTGACGTTATTGAGGCGATACCACGTATTCGAAAACGCGGTGTTTCTCCGATAATACCCGACTGCGTGGTCACCTGCACACCCGCAGCGCGACCTGCTAACTGCTGATCAAAACTTGAGGTCACAAGGTTTGAAATATCCTCACCTTTAACTTGGGAAATCGAGGCGGTCAGGTCTCTTTTACGCTGAACACCATAACCAACTACAACTACTTCATCGAGAGCTTCTGTGTCCTCCTGAAGTGTGGTGTTGATCAAGCTTTGAGCACCTACCGTGATTTCTTTCTTTTCAAAACCCACATAGGAAAAAACCAGGATTTGACCGGATTCTACCGAAATCGAGTAGTTGCCATCAAAATCAGTTTGTGTACCTATAGAGGTTCCTTTAACCACAATACTTACTCCCGGTAAGGGTAAGCCGGCTGCCGTTTCGACGGTTCCGGTAACAGTTTTTTGCTGTGCTAAAGCTGTCAGGCTAAAGCTGAACAAAATCATAAAAAATAATTTTTTTACCATTTAACAGTTTTTTTTGATTAAAACTCTAAAATATGTTAAATCGCAATATGTTTTTCACTGTTTTAAGCGGGTTATTCATTTTTATTAAAAAACCACAAAAATCGAATTCGCTTCGGTTTAAAGCTGATGTTTATTTATGATTAAAACTTTTTTATTGTAGATTTCTCAATAAATTAACAAATGTTATTTTTACAGTAAAAAGTATTTTAAGTCTTAAATTCAAATTAATCTTGCATAAAATTGACTAGAAGTACGCATTTAGGTAATAAAATTATCAAATAACCAATGTTTTAAGAATTCATTAATTCTCGAATTATTGGTAGTTTCATTAAGTCAATCAGAAGGTGTTATTTAACTTTACCTAATAACTATGCTACCTGTAAATAGAGTTACATTTAAGCCTGTACAAACCTGCCTGAACTGCGGAATGCAGTTTGATCACACTGATCATTTTTGCAGGGATTGTGGAGCTAAGAAAATTGAAGAGCGATTTACGCCCAGACGTGTACTAAATGAGGCCGGAGAACGTATATTTAATCTGGACAATACCTTTCTGCGAACGTTTAAAGATTTGTTTGTCAGGCCTGAGGCGGTTATAGGTGGTTTTCTAGCCGGTCTGCGGAAGAGGTACCTCAATGCCTTCAGTTATTTTACCATTGCCATTACCATTTCGGGATTTCAGGTTTTTGTGATGAAGCGTTTTTATCCTGAAGTGATCAAAGAAGTAAGCAATTTTGACGGAAAAGACAATGCGCTATCGCAAATGATTCAAGATTGGGTCACAGAATATCAGCCTGTTGTCATGTTTGCTACCATACCATTTTTAGCATTTATGGGCTGGCTCACGTTTCTTACTTTAAAGAGACACAATTACACAGAACATTTCATCATTCAGTTGTATGCATATTCACACCTGTCCATGTTGGCTGCTGTGGTAGGTGTAATTTTTCTAGTTACCGGAATAAAGTATGTGCTCTTTGGAGTACTGAGTGTCCCTTTATACATACTATACAATGCATATATGTATAAACGCCTGTATGCATTGACTATTAAAGGTGTAATCCTAAGAGCCTTATTCTTGTTAACTATTTTATTGGTTTTATATATTTTAACGGTTATAGCAATATTGGCAATTGTGTTCGTATTTAATCCTGATGTTTTTATGGAAATGGTAAAACAAAACGCCAATTAGACTTCGAATTACATTTTTACTGATCTCAGATCCTTACTCTTCTTTCGTAGCTAGTATGTAGAGCCCTGACAATCAATCTGATTTAGTCTTTAAAATTAAGTCAAAGCCCCATTTGTCAAATCAATATATAATTGTACATTTGCAGCCCTGTTTTCACGCGTGAGCGCGAGAACGGGAAATGGAATGTTTAATAATTAAATAAAACAGTGTGGACACATTAAGTTACAAAACAGTATCTGCCAACAAAGACACCGTGAATAAGGAGTGGGTTGTTATTGATGCTGAAGGACAAACGTTGGGTCGCATGTCAACTATCGTTGCAAAATTTTTGCGCGGAAAGTACAAGCCCAGCTACACACCACACGTTGATTGCGGAGACAATGTTATTGTTGTCAATGCCTCTAAAATCAACTTAACAGGAAACAAGTGGGATTCAAAATCTTACATCCGTCATACGGGTTATCCTGGTGGTCAAAGAAGCCTAACTGCAAAAGAAATGTACGGCAAAGACCCTGCGCGTCTTGTTGAAAATGCAGTAAAAGGTATGTTGCCTAAAAACAAATTAGGCGCTGCGATCTATCGCAATTTAAAGGTTTATGCCGGTGCAGATCACGGGCAGGAAGCGCAAAAACCTAAAGTAATCAACATTAACGAACTCAAGTAAATGGAAGTAATTCACAAAATTGGTCGTAGAAAGACCGCCGTTGCTCGTGTTTATTTAGCTCCTGGTTCTGGTAGCATCACTATTAACAAGCGTGATCTTAAAGACTACTTTGCCACAGGTACTTTACAGTACAAAGTTAATCAGCCATTAGTAATGACTGATAATGACAAAAACTTTGACGTAAAAGTAAATGTATATGGTGGGGGAATTACCGGTCAGGCAGAAGCTGTACGCCTTGCTCTTTCCAGAGCAATGTGCGAAGTAGACGCAGAGAACAGAGGTATCCTTAAGCCTGAAGGTTTATTGACCAGAGATCCGAGAATGGTAGAGCGTAAGAAATTCGGTCAGAAGAAAGCGCGTAAGAAATTCCAATTCTCAAAACGTTAAGAAAACGTGTTTTTCAATCCTTACGGATATTATATTCCGTTTGGTTTTTGAAAGCAAAAAGAAATTAATTTAATAAATGTCCTTGTTTTCGCGTAAGCGAAAGAATGAGTTTAGCATCTAAATAACTAAGGCGCGGTTTAAAACCAACCACTTAATTATTGCTACTACAACGGGAACGTAAACGAATTTTAAAATGGCAAAAACAGAAAATGTAAAGGATTTACTGGATGCTGGTGTACACTTTGGTCACCTAACCAGAAGATGGGATCCAAACATGGCACCATATATCTATATGGAACGCAATGGCATTCACATCATAAATCTGTACAAAACTGCTGCAAAACTTAGCGAAGCTTCAGAAGCCCTGAGTAAAATCGCAGCTTCAGGTAGAAAAATACTTTTTGTAGCTACCAAAAAACAAGCAAAAGAAATTGTTGCAGATCACGCAGGTCGTGCTAAGATGCCTTACATCACAGAGCGCTGGCCGGGTGGTATGTTAACCAACTTTGTAACCATACGTAAGGCGGTTAAGAAAATGCAAACGGTAGATCGTATGAAACAGGACGGTCGTTTTGACAGCTTGTCTAAAAAAGAGCAATTACAAATGAACCGTATGCGTGATAAACTGGAGAAGAACTTAGGTTCTATCGAAGATATGACGCGTCTTCCGGGAGCTTTATTTGTAGTTGACATCAAGCGTGAGCACATTGCAATTAAAGAAGCACAAAAATTAAACATTCCAATCTTTGCGATGGTAGATACCAACTCTGACCCACGTCAGGTTGACTACGCCATCCCATCTAATGACGATGCTTCAAAATCTATTGAAAAAATCATCGCTAACGTAGCAGACGCTATCGTTGAAGGTCTTTCTGAGCGTAAAGCAAATAAAGACGATAAGCCAAAAAAGGATAAAGCTGAAAAAGCTGCAAAAAAAGCAGAAAAAGCTAAAGCCAAGGCTGTTGCTAGCGACGAAGAAGAATAGTATTTAACAATTTGATAATAGCTGAAGTCGTTTAGTATACTGCAATTTTGCACTAAACTAAACGACTTTTGTTTTAACTCATAAAACGTAAATAACATGGCAAAAATAACAGCCGCAGAAGTAAATAAACTAAGACAGGCTACCGGTGCCGGTATGATGGATTGTAAAAATGCATTAGTAGAGGCAGACGGGGATTTTGACAAAGCAATTGCTGTACTTCGTAAAAAAGGTCAGAAAGTTGCTGAAAAGCGTGCAGATCGCGATTCAAGCGAAGGTGTTGTTGTGGCAAAAATCAACAACGATAACAATAAAGGTGTGGTATTCTCTTTAAACTGTGAGACCGACTTTGTGGCCAAAAACGATACTTACGTAGAATTGGCTACTAAATTGGGCGAAATCGCAATCAACCACGACTCAAAAGAATCATTCCTTGAAGCAGATTTTGAAGGAATGACCGTTTCTGAAAAACTAATCGAGCAAACCGGTGTTATCGGTGAGAAATTAGAAATCGGTGGCTTTGAAGTGCTTGAAGCTCCTTTCGTAGGTTGTTACGTGCACGGTAACAAAATCGGTGCGTTGACTGGTCTTTCTAAAGCTACAGACAATGCTGAAGAAACTGCCAAGGTAGTATCTATGCAGGTTGCTTCTATGGGTGCAACAACTTTGTCTTACACAGATTTTGATCCTGAATTTGTAGCTAACGAAACCGAAGCGCGTATCGCTGCTATCGAAAAAGAAAATGAAGAGCTGGGACGTTTAGGTAAAACCAAAAAGAACGTACCGCTTTACATCTCTATGTCTCAGTTAACTCCTGAAGTTATGGCTAAGGCAGAAGCAGATATTAAAGAAGAGTTGAAAGCAGAAGGTAAGCCTGAGCAAATCTGGGATCGTATCGTTCCTGGTAAGCTAGAGCGTTTTGTTGCAGACAACACTACCCTTGACAACGAGAAAGCCTTATTAGACCAGGTATTTATTATGGACGACAGCAAGAATGTTGCTCAGTACGTAAAAGACCAGGGTGATGCAGAAGTTGTAGGCTTTAAGCGTGTAAGTTTGGCTTAATTCGTCTAGACGAAGTTATAAGTAAAAAGGCTGCCAATTGGCGGCCTTTTTTTGTTTACGATTTCCGCTTTTACCACAACCACATTTAACCGTATATTTGCCCAAAATTTTCTACAGCCATGCAATACAAACGCATTCTACTCAAATTATCAGGTGAAGCATTAATGGGAAAACGCCAATACGGCATTGACCCAGACCGTTTAGCAGAATATGCAGATGAGATCAAAAGTGTTTTAGATAAAGGCGTAGAAGTGGCAATCGTAATTGGTGGCGGTAACATCTTTAGAGGCGTAGCCGGTGCCAGCCGTGGGATGGACCGTGTGCAGGGCGATCATATGGGGATGCTGGCAACTGTAATCAACGGGCTGGCTTTACAAAGCGCCCTTGAAGAAGCCGGGATACAAACCCGCCTGCAAAGTGCCATCAAAATAAATGAAGTGGCCGAACCGTTTATCCGCCGTCGTGCCATTCGTCATATGGAAAAAGGGCGTGTGGTGATTTTTGGTGGGGGTACCGGTAACCCGTATTTTACTACAGATTCTGCAGCGGTATTGCGTGCGATAGAAATCAATGCCGATGTAATCCTAAAAGGAACCCGCGTAGACGGTATTTACACCAGCGATCCGGAGAAAGACAGCAAAGCGGTAAAATTTGATTTCATCACCTTTGAAGATGTCCTGCAAAAAGGCCTAAAAGTAATGGATACCACAGCATTCACACTAAGCCAGGAAAATGAGTTGCCTATCATCGTTTTCGACATGAACAAGCAGGGTAATCTGCTTAAAGTTGTTGAAGGCGAAAATATAGGGACTACCGTAAATCTCTAACAGGCTAAAGCCCGGATTAAAAGCGGTCATTTTGTTTTAAGAAGTTATTACCAAATCATTTTACTATTTTTGACTGGTTTTTAAAAAGCTCAAATTTCAAAAGCGATGAACGAAGACATTCAATTTATATTAGACGAGACTAAAGAAGCGATGGAAAACGCCATCGTTCACCTGAAGAAGCAATTTGCCAATATCAGAGCTGGCAAAGCCAGTCCGTCAATGGTAGGTAGTGTGATGGTTGACTACTATGGCAGCCAGACCCCGCTTACACAGGTTGCAAACGTAAATACTCCTGATGGTCGAACTCTTTCTATTCAACCCTGGGAAAAAGCAATGATTCCTGAAATTGAAAAAGCGATTATGAACTCAAACCTGGGTTTTAATCCTATGAATAACGGAGAGAGTGTGATTATCAACGTACCACCCCTTACCGAAGAGCGTCGTAAAGATCTGGTAAAGCAAGCTAAAGCGGAAGCTGAAGATTCTAAAATTGGGGTGCGTAACGACCGAAAAAATGCCAATAACGAGATTAAAAAGCTGGAAAAAGACGGCCTGGCTGAAGATATGGCGCGTAACGCAGAGATAGATGTTCAGGATCTTACTGACGCTTATATCAAGAAAATAGACGATCTGCTTGCGGTAAAGGAAAAGGAAATTCTTACCGTATAACAGACGTTAAACTACTCCTAAGAGCGATCATCAGGTCGCTTTTTTTATGGTATTTTTAGACATTTGGCATAGTCCAATTTCCAAAATCTGCATAAAACCACATACACTGTGATGCATAAAGCTTTTATTTTAGGGTGTTGTATAGTCATTTGCCTGGCCAAGGGCTTTGCCCATCAGCAAGCTACCTACACAGACTCACTTATAAGTAAAGCTATTGCAAGGCGCGTGCAGAACAATCCGCAGGAAGCGCTGCCGTATTTCAGTTATACGACCTACGAAAAAACCATTATCACAGACTCGCTGGATCGCGAGAATAATGCACATGCTTTTTTCGCCGAAAAGGTTTCCGAAAATCAGTACGATGAGGCCGAAGGTTTTAAGGAAGAAGTGCTGGGATTTAACATGGCCGGTTTTACCGAGCCTCGCTACGAAGTTTTAGGTATTACTCTGCAATCCCGTTCCTTTTACGACGAAGATTATGAGATATTCAATTATCGGTATGCTGGACCTTTATCTCTACGCGGACTTAAAAATTATGAGTATTCCATCGTAAAGGATACAACAATTTTGGAAAGACCTGGATACATGATTAAGTTCTGGCCGCAGCGGCCAAAAACCATTCCCGGTCTGAGTGGCGTGCTGTATCTGGATGCAGAAACTCTGGCAATCCAAAAAGTCACTATCGCTATTGATGATGACCTCAAGGCCCGCATCGAGCAGGAATTTCGCTACTTTGAGCAGGAACAGGTCTATATGCCGGCGTCCAATAAGCTGTACATCGAAAAAGGCGATACTTCAAAACGCCTGTCTTTTTTCAGAGGTAAAATCTCAGTAGGAACTATAGAAAATAGTCCGGTTAAGGAAGCAATTAAAGGGCGTTATCTTTTGTCTACCTCGTATAATTCCGCCTTTAATTTTTCGCAAAGCGAAAACATCACTCATCCCAATCTGGCAATCGAAGTGCTGGAAGATGCCGGTTCAAAACCGGAAGCATTCTGGCAAAAATACCGCGATCAGGCGCTGTCTCAACGTGATCTCAACAGTTTTGAATACCTGAACGATGTCGTCAAAACCGAAAATATAGAACGCCGTCTTGCAGTCATAAACAATTTTGGAATTGGTTATTATACCGTTGATTTCTTTGATTTTGACCTGACGTATCCGGTAAAATTTAACAATTACGAAGGGTTACGGCTGGGTTTAGGCGGAGTCACCAATGCCGATTTTAGTGAACGTTTTAGGCTGGAAGGTTATACTGCTTATGGGTTTAAAGACCATACCTGGAAGTACGGTATAGGTGGCGGTATTATGCTCAACAAATCACACGGCGCCTGGCTGAGTCTTACCTACAACGACGATTTGCAGGAAGTGGGAAGCTTCAATTACCTCACAGACCGTCGCGTCTATTCGCTTTTTGAGCCCAGATTGGTCAACATTACCCAGTTTTTTGACTACAAAACCCTGCGACTGAATCAGGAATATCAAATCACGCCAAAAATCCTTTCCGAGTTTCAGTTTGCAAAGACAAACGTACTGCAAACACAGGATTATACTTTTGTGCTCGGCGATCAGTCCTTTCAGGAGTACGACATCACCGAAGCTACTTTCGGCCTTCGCTGGAGTCCTTCGAGCAAAATTATGCGCTCTGAAAAGGGTACGGTTGAGATCTATGACGGCTACCCCAAGATAACCGCACAGGTTTCTAAAGGAATCTCTGGTTTGTTGAATGGGGATTTTGACTTTACGCGTTTAGGAGCCAAGTTCTTCTATCAGGTAGAACGACTCAATAAATCAACAACCGAATTTTTAATTGAAGGTAAAATGGCTTTTGGCGAAGTGCCGCTCACCCATTTATTTCACGCCTATCCCAATGCACCAACCAAAGAAACCGTGATGCAGCGCTTTTCGGTGGCCGGGGTAAACAGTTTCGAAACCATGTATTTTGGGGAATTCTTTTCAGACCGCCTGGCAACCTTGCAAATCAAACATAGGTTGCGGCCTTTCAATTTAGGCGAAAAATTTCAGCCTGAAATGGTCCTGATTACCCGTTATGCTCTGGGTGATATTTCAAATATAGAAAGACATCAGGATTTAAGCTTCGGCAAACTGAATAAAGGATTTACTGAAACCGGTTTTGAAATCAATAAAATCCTCTTCGGTTTTGGTACCAGTCTGACCTACAGATACGGGGCGTATCACTTACCCAAATTTGCAGATAATATCGCCTTTAAATTCACCTTCAACCTCCAATTGTAATCAAATCAGTGCTTTTGATTATGGAAGCAACCTCTTTTCCTGTTGGTTTGCGCTAAAATCGGCTATTATTGAGTACCTTTGCGCCCTCTTAAATTAGAACGATGACCAAGCTTTTGGGGTACGGATTTTGGAACGGTGTCGCGCGACTTATTTTACGTAATCGGCTATTTATTCTTTTCCTTATTGCAGGATTTACGGTATTTCTGGGAACGCAGTGGAAGTATATGCGCTTTACCTATACCGAGGCCAATCTGCTGCCCGATGATCACGAAGTAAATCTCGAATACAACCGCTTCTTAGACCAGTTTGGGGAAGAAGGCAACCTGGTGGTTTTTGGGATTAAAGATTCCACACTTTTTACCCCTGAAATTCTCAATAAATGGAATGCGCTTTCAGACTCCATTAACCGGCTTGATGCCGTTGCGCTTTCGGTTTCCTTAAAGGATTTGAAAATTCTTCAGAAAAAAGAAAATCCGAGGCGTTTTGATCTGGAGCCTTTTATTGAAGGCGATATTAATACCACGCTTCAGGCGGCGGCCTTAAAGAAAAAACTCTTTACCGATTTACCTTTTTACGAGGGACTCATCTACAATAAAGAGACGGGTACGGTGCGTACTGCCGTTTACCTTAAGAAAGACATTGTCAATACCGCTGCGCGAAAAGATTTCATTCTCGATGACCTAATCCCGCTGATTCAGAATTTTGAGGATGAAACAGGAATAACTGTGCATACTAGCGGGATGCCCTATATACGCACGCTTAACAGTAAAACCATTATTGGCGAGATTGGCTGGTTTGTGGGAGGTGCACTTCTGGTAACTTCGCTAATTTTTTTCTTCTTCTTCCGGTCCTATCGTGCGACTCTTATTTCGATGATTACAGTAGTTGTAGGGGTGATGTGGGCTTTTGGGTTTTTGGGTCTTTTAGGGTATGAAATTACCGTGCTTACCGCCCTCATTCCGCCTTTAATCATTGTTATCGGGATTCCTAACTGTATCTTTTTGATCAATAAATACCAGCAGGAATATAAAAATCACGGTAATAAAATTAAAGCGCTTCAGCGGGTCATTACCAAAGTGGGTAACGCGACGCTGATGACCAATATCACTACGGCTTCGGGTTTTGCAACTTTTATCCTGACACAAAGTTCCCTCCTTAAAGAATTCGGTATTGTGGCTTCGATTAACATCATTGCAATCTTTTTGCTAAGCCTGTTGATCATTCCCATTATTTACAGCTATATGTCGCCCCCTAAAGAACGCCATCTCAAACACCTGGGTAAAACCTGGATTGAAGGTTTTGTAAACTGGATTGAGCATATGGTGCGCAACAAACGCTTAACGGTGTACTGTGTGGCTTTGGTTTTGCTCATCGCCAGTATGATTGGGATTTACCAGATACGCGTTTCAGGGAGTCTTATTGAAGATATGCCGAAGAAAACCGCGTTTTACAGAGACATCAAGTTTTTTGAAACCGAATTTGACGGCATTATGCCACTTGAGATTCTCATCGATACAAAGCGACCAAAAGGCGTTATGAAGCTGCCTACCTTAAAACGTATGGATGAGCTGGCAACTACGATTTCTGAAACGCCGGAGCTTTCCAAGCCTGTTTCCGTGGTGAATCTGGTGAAATACGGGAAGCAGGCGTTTTATAACGGCGACCCGCAATATTATCAATTGCCTACTTCTAACGAACGCAATTTTATTTTGCCCTATGCCCAGAGTTTTTCAAACGAAGCCGGTTTGCTGGACAGTTATGTAGATTCTACTGGGCAGTATGCGCGTATGACGACCTTTATGCAGGACATCGGCACAGACCGAATGGAAATCATTGAAGAAAACCTGTACAATAAAATCAACATCCTCTTTCCTGAAGATAAGTTTGACGTTACCCTCACCGGTAAGGCTTTGGTTTTTCAAAAAGGTACCGATTATCTGATCAATAATCTGGTGATCAGCCTTTCGCTGGCCATCTTACTTATTGCCCTATTTATGGCGTTTATGTTCCGGTCGTTTAAGATGATTTTGGTTTCCCTGATTCCCAATTTGTTGCCACTGCTCATCACCGCCGGACTAATGGGCTTTTTGGGCGTGCCCATAAAACCTTCAACTATTTTGGTGTTTAGTATTGCCTTCGGAATTTCAGTTGATGATACCATTCACTTTTTGGCCAAATACCGTCAGGAATTGCGCAGCAGCGGCTGGAAGATCAAACGTTCGGTCTATGCTTCGGTTAAGGAAGCAGGCGTGAGTATGTTCTATACTTCTATCGTGTTATTTTTTGGTTTTTCGGTGTTTATGATCAGCAGCTTTGGAGGTACGGTAGCATTGGGAGGTTTGGTTTCGGTAACCCTGATATTTGCAATGCTCTCGAATCTAATTTTGTTGCCTTCTTTATTGCTTTCGCTGGAGCGAAATATCGCCAATAAGGAAGACTTTAAGAAACCCGCCATTCAAATTCTGGACGAAGTGGACGAGGACGATCTGGAAGAGTTTAACCGCGATAGTAATTAAAACCGCATTTTTTGATGGTAACTGCCGTAAAATTTATATTTGCGGTCAATAGACTTGAAATAAAAGTATAAGAACCTCTTGAGGGATTCAATAAAATTATAAAGATGAAAAAAACAATCGTACACATTTTAAAAGACGAACCTAAAGGGCAGGAGCTCACGGTTAAAGGTTGGGTAAAATCATTTCGTGCAAACCGCTTTATAGCGCTTAATGACGGTTCAACCATCAATAATTTGCAGTGTGTGGTTGATTTTGAAAAGGCAGATCCTGAATTGCTGAAACGTATTACTACCGGCGCAGCAATTGCGGTAACCGGAAGTCTTGTTGCCAGTCAGGGGAGTGGTCAGGCGGTTGAAGTTGAAGTAACTGAAGTTAAAATCTTAGGTGATGCTGATCCGGAAGAGGTAAAGCGTACCATTCTACAGCCTAAACGTCATACGCTTGAAAAACTACGTGAGCAGGCTCATCTGCGTGTGCGTACCAACACCTTTGGCGCGGTGATGCGTCTGCGTTCGCAACTGAGTTTTGCCGTGCATCAGTATTTTCAAAAAGAAGGGTTTTACTATGTAAATACGCCTATCATCACCGGTAGTGATGCGGAAGGAGCGGGCGAAATGTTTAAAGTGACTGCTCAGGATTTAAAAAATCCGGCTAAGGATAAAGACGGAAACATTGATTACAAAAAGGATTTCTTCGGAAAGGAAACCAATTTGACGGTTTCGGGTCAGTTAGAGGCTGAAACTTACGCGCTGGGATTAGGCCAGGTATATACCTTTGGGCCAACCTTTAGAGCCGAAAACTCCAACACCAGCCGTCACCTGGCTGAGTTTTGGATGATTGAGCCCGAAGTGGCCTTTAACGATCTGGATGCCAATATGGATCTGGCGGAAGACTTCATCAAATACGTGATTCAGTATGTAATGAATAACGGGCAGGATGATCTCGAGTTTTTAGAAAACCGACTCATTCAGGAAGATAAGGCCAAGCCCGAAGCAGAACGTGCGCCTATGCCGCTACGTGAAAAGCTGAAGTTTGTGCTAGAAAACAACTTTAAGCGGGTAAGCTATACCGAGGCGATTGATATTCTTAAAAATTCAAAACCGAATAAGAAGAAAAAATTCAACTACATCATTGAAGAATGGGGCGCCGACCTCCAAAGCGAGCACGAGCGCTTTTTGGTTGAAAAACACTTTAAGTGCCCCGTGATCCTGTTTGACTATCCCGCAAACATCAAGGCATTTTACATGCGTTTAAATGAGGATGGGAAGACCGTACGGGCAATGGATATTCTATTCCCGGGAATAGGAGAGATTGTAGGTGGTTCCCAACGGGAAGAGCGCCTGGAAGTACTTCAGGAGAAGATGGCGGCATTAGACATCCCGGAAGAAGAATTGTGGTGGTATCTCGATACGCGTCGTTTTGGTACCTGTGTACACAGTGGTTTTGGTCTGGGCTTTGAGCGCCTGGTGCTTTTTGCCACAGGTATGACTAACATTAGAGATGTGATTCCATATCCGCGTTTTCCGCAAAACGCTGAATTTTAGAGCTTAAGATAATATAAAGAAAAACCCGATTTTGACAATCGGGTTTTTTTGGCTTCTATTTTAAAATTATTACGGGGATAAACCCCCTTTTTTTAGGGGAAATTGACGGTTATGTTAAATAATGCTTAATTTCAGCGATTCATTTAAACCAACTCTTATGCAAAAAATTACTTTTTTTACAGCAGCCCTACTTGCTGCTTTTTTTGTGGCTTCATGTGAAAAGCCTTGTGAATGTGGTGAAGGTCCGTTGACCGGAACCCCGGGTAATATAATTCCGTTAGCGGAGGCGGATTCGCTTTATCAAAATTATGGCAACAGCCGCATATCTTTAATTGAGCTTGCGGAAAACATTACCGAAGAAGGCGATACGATACCGAAAGAAGATGCTAATTACAAACAAGCCACACGTTTGGTTAGCTTTTCATTTGCTGAAATGAAAAAATACATGGCTTATGTTGAGCAGCAGGCTGATTCTGCAGGTGTTGAGATCAAAGAGTTACGTGTGTATTTTGGTAAGAATAAAAAGGGACTTAAAAAAGATGCAGGTAAAGCAACCGTGTTTTTTAATCCAGCCGCCCTATTGGATTTGCCAGACGGTACAAAAGATGTAGTAAGCTTTGCCATTGTTAATCTGCCCGACGGAACCAAGAAAGCTGTGGCAGTTGGCACCATTTTACGTCCTAAAGAAGGAATGACTGAAGATGGAGATCCGGGATCCTTGTCAGGGGATTTAGGTACTGAAATGCCGCCGCCACCCATTAATGAATTTGACTTTTAATGTAAATTATCTAAGTTAAAATCTATTTTAAATCCAGTAAGTAATCATTAATTTTTTTCTTTGATCCTAGAAATTGCTCAGACTGTATCTGAAAAAAGGTTGGACTATCTTTTGAGTAATCCTATGATTTGGATTATGGATACTTTAGAATTGTTATCCTTTGTAATTGGTCTTATATATTGGAATAAGTTCAGGGGCTCAGCTATTAAATGGTTTATTCTTTTTTTAGGCTATAATTTTCTTAACGAAATGATAGCTGGGCTTTTTTATGTGAAAACCTGGGTCGATTCTAATGTGATTTTTTTCAATATTAGATATTTGGTTTATTTCGGTTTACTTTTCAGTCTCTATGGTAAGCAATTACAGAATCGAAAGTATAGCAATGCGACATTTTTTCTATTATTTCTTTGGTTTACAATCTTTATATATTGGTTTTCAATAACTAATGCTTGGTTAAAGCACGCCTTAATACCAGGCCTGACAGGCGGTTTTTTTCTGCTAGGAATTATTCTTTTTTACTTGATAGAGACCATAAACCATCGCTCAATGTCATTTCTTCAAAGTGATTTTTTCACCTATTTGAGTTTGGGTTTGCTTTTGGAGTCAGTAGTACAATTGCCAGTATTGATAACAATTTTTGTTGGCTGGGCTCAATTGACAGATGAAAATGATGTGCGCAATTCCTTCTTTAATACCATTAGGCAAGTGAGTTTTGCGGCATCCTGTATTATGTATTTAGTTTTCATATATGGTTTTTATAAAGCCAAACCTAAAGAGGTCAAAAGTTAAATGGATCAGGGAACACAACTTTTAGTGATTTTAGTGGTATTGCTGGTCTTGTTTTTATTGGCAGTTATTGTATTTGTTTTGTTTTCGGTATTTATGAAGCGTAAAAACGCCCTGCTGCGTGAGCAAATTGAAGCCGAAAAGCGCTACGAGCGCGCCATTGCAGAGACGCAGATTGAGATTCGGGAAGAAACCCTGCGCAACATCAGTTGGGAGTTGCATGACAATATTGGTCAATTGTTAACGCTGGCAAAGATTAAAGCGCAAAATATTGAAGGTGGTGAAGAAATGCTGGAGGTTGCCGAAACCATTGGCACAGGCTTAAGCGAGCTTCGTGCGTTATCAAAATCAATCAATCCTGAAGCTTTAAACGGTCAATCTCTGGTTCACTCCCTTGAAATTGAAGTAGCCCGTTTTAACCGGTTGAAATATCTTACTGCAGATTATGAGATTCTGGGTGATCCGATTCCTCTGGATTCTAAAGTCGAGGTTATTCTATTCCGGATCGTCCAGGAGTTTATGACCAATACCATGAAGCATTCTAAGGCTTCTCAACTCAAGATCAGCGTATATTTTAAAGCAAACGCCTTAGAAGTTACGGCTGTTGATAATGGAATTGGTTTTGAGTCAGAAACGCTCGCTGAAAAAGGAATAGGTCTTAGTAATATAGATAAGCGGGCTGAACTTATAGGAGCTACGGCCAAAATCAATTCGATCCCCTGGGCGGGCACGCGTTTGGTATTAAACTATCCACTTGAATAATATGATGTATAAAGTTGCACTTGTAGATGATCACACACTTTTATCTGAGGCTATCGCAGGCCTGGTTCGGCAATTTGAAAACTTTGAAGTGATCTATATAGGTCTCAATGGTAAAGAATTGCTGGAATACCTTAAATCTGACGGTTCGGTTAAACCAGATATCGTTTTAATGGATGTGAAAATGCCGGTTATGGGCGGTGTAGAAACTACAACCTACCTTACCAAACACTATCCGGATATCAAGGTGCTTGCGCTTTCAGTTGAGGAAGAAGAGCAGGTAGTGTTGCAAATGATACGGGCAGGCGCCAAAGGCTATTTGCTAAAGGACACCCGAAAAACAATTTTGGAACAAGCCTTAAATGAAGTGCTGACACAAGGTTTTTACTACACCAATACCGTTGAAAAGCTGGTAAATCGTAACGAAACTGCACCAGAAGAAGATGTAAGCCTTAAAGAGCGTGAAATCGAGTTTATAAAACATGCCTGTACCGAAATGACTTATAAAGAAATTGCGGCAGAGATGTTTCTAAGTCCAAAAACTATTGAGGGTTATCGGGAATCGGTTTTTCAAAAATTGGAACTTAAAAACCGAACGGGTCTTGTGATTTATGCCATTAAGAATAAGATCTTTGTACCCTAATGAGATACATTAAAAGTTTCTCCAGTGCTGTATTAACAAAAGTTTGATAGGCCATTCTTGAGTCAATTTCGTTACTTTTGTAGGCATAGACGGGTTCTAATATGCTAAAACAACAACTCAATTTTAAATTATCTCAGAAGCTTTCACCACAGCAAATACAGCTGATGAAGCTTATACAACTTCCTACGCAGGCTTTCGAGCAACGCGTAAAGCAGGAGCTTGAAGAAAATCCTGCATTGGATAGCGGTAAGGAAGAAGTGCGGGATGACTTTGAGGAATTTGATAACAGCGCTGATGAAGATTATGACTCAGAGAAAATTGAGACCGAGATTGATGTAGATGATTATTTATCTGACGACGAAATTCCGAGCTATCGACTTAATGCCAATAACTACAGCGCAGATGATGAAGAACGGCAAATTCCCTATGCCGGGGGTACTTCCTTTACTCAGCATTTAATGAGTCAGTTACATACCTATCGGCTTACTGATGAGCAGATGGAAATCGCCGAGTTTTTGATAGGAAGTATTGATGAAAGTGGATACATACGCCGGGACTTAGTGGATTTGGTTGATGATTTGGCTTTTACACAGAATATTTATACTTCAGAAGAAGAGGTGACCAAAATTCTCAAAGTGGTTCAAAATCTGGATCCTGCAGGAGTAGGGGCGCGCAGCCTCGAAGAATGCTTGTTGATCCAATTGCGCCGGAAGGATGAAACCGCTGCTGTTTCTCTCGCTATTGATATTTTGGAGGATGCATTTGATCATTTCAGTAAGAAGCACTACAACAAGTTGCTTTCTAAGTTTGACATATCTGAGGATGAGCTGAGAGATGCTATTGATGAGATAGAGCATCTTAATCCGAAACCGGGAGGTTCGTATGCGGGTAATACGAAGATCGTAGAACACGTTATTCCCGATTTTACCATCAAAATTAATGACGGGGAGCTTGAGCTTACGCTTAACGGCCGTAATGCTCCCGAGATGCATATTTCACAGGAATATACCAATATGCTGAAGGGTTATAAGGCATCTAAAGAAAAGAGTAAGTCTCAAAAGGATGCGGTGCTGTTTATAAAACAGAAGCTTGATGCTGCAAAATGGTTTATAGAAGCCATTAAGCAGCGCCAGCAAACCCTTTATGTTACGATGAGTTCTATTATGAACTATCAGAAGGAATATTTTCTTAGCGGTGATGAGCGCAATTTACGCCCTATGATTCTCAAGGATATCGCAGATGAAATTGATATGGATGTTTCTACGGTCTCACGTGTCGCAAACAGCAAATATGTTGACACGCCTTATGGCACCAAGCTTATTAAGGAGTTTTTTAGCGAAAGTATGACGAATGACCAGGGCGAGGAAGTATCTACCCGGGAGATTAAGAAAATTCTGGAAATCACCATTCAGGAGGAGGATAAGCGAAAACCTCTTACCGACGATAAACTGGCTAAAATTCTTAAGGATAAAGGCTATCCCATTGCACGACGAACGGTTGCGAAATACAGGGAACAACTTGACTTGCCGGTGGCACGCTTACGAAAGGAGATCTGATGAAAGTTTTTTTAAGATTTTTTTCATTTGTTATGCATCCCTTGCTAATGCCTCTTCTGGGAGTGGGGATTTATTTTAGTACTACGCCCAAATTTGTTCCGGAATCCTTTATGTATGCTAAATTGTTTGCCCTTAGTATCCTAACTATAGTTGTTCCTATACTTTTTTATTTTCTGCTGGAAAGTGTAAATCTTGTCTCTGACAAGGAGCTTGTACACGTAAAGGAGCGTCGAATACCATTGCTTATTCAGGTAGGGATCACGTTATTAATTATGAAAATAATTATTAACGGTTATGAGTTTCCAGAACTGTATATGTTTTTTTTCGGTATTCTTTTAGCGGCCAGTCTAGCATTTTTACTGAGCTTATTTAAATTTAAGGTCAGTTTGCATATGATTGGGG
This sequence comes from uncultured Flavimarina sp., assembly GCA_964398145.1. Lineage (GTDB taxonomy): Bacteria > Bacteroidota > Bacteroidia > Flavobacteriales > Flavobacteriaceae > Leeuwenhoekiella. Next base: position 44,695 of record CAYNMH010000011.1, read on the forward strand.
TGGGAGGTGTTTTGCTCTTTATTGCAGGCCTAAGCATGGTGTATCAAACCAATTTCCTCTTAATTATTGGATTACTTGTTTTAGCGCTCGGTTTTACGGCGGCTTCGCGCATTCAGGCTAAAGCTCATACTATGACTGAACTGCTAGCAGGTTTTTTTGTAGGTGGAGTGCCACAAATAGTGATTTTCTTCGCTTACAGTATGTAAAACATAAGGCCCAGCTTGAGACTGTTTAGTTCAATGGGTTGACCATTTGGAGTAACGGCATTTTTGAAAAATGGATTGATGTTGTAGTAAAAGAAAAAATTAAAGGTGTCATAGCCAAAGGAAAAAGTAAGTCCCATGCGGTATCGATCAAATTCGGGAACATCTGTTTGAACTACCTGATTGCCCGGTTGCTCAAAATTGAATTTATAAGCGTAGACGTAGCCTAACTGAAGACCGGTGTATATTCTCCAAAATTTATAAGTAGAAGCTGTAGATGTACGCCAACGCAATTGTATAGGAGCCTCGACCAGGTAGGTACTGAACCAGTTTTTGTCATAGGTTATTTGACCATCTATAATTCTAAAAATACTCTCCTCATCAGGAGTTTCTCCTACAAACAAATTTTGATTATACGTATTCATAGACAAACCGGCACCAATACCTAATGCGAGATTGCGTTGGCTGTTGAGGGGCATATCTCTAATATAGCCTAAGTGGAGTCCTCCGCTAAAACCATTCTGATCCACTCCAACTGGTTTTTTGGTCAGCAAGTTAAAGGTAACTCCTAAATAGAACTGATCTTCCCGGTAGCGCTTATCTATACGCACACTGTCTGTCTCGGTTTGCATGGGTGATTCCTGAGCGAGAAGTGAAAGGTGTATAAGAAATGCACATGTGAAAGTATAAGCCAACTTCATATAAAAACAGTTAAGTACTTAAAGTAACAAAAAAAACGCTCTGTTTAGTACAGAGCGTTCTTCAAATAAATTTTAAGAGTGCAATAAATAATCAAGCAAATTAATCGTTATTTTCTACTGCATCACCTTTCTTAGTGACGTAGTTGATTTTTAGGGCATTTGCTTTGCGCAATTCCTGTTTAATATCAGAGATAAGTCCCATATTACTCTCTCCATCAACTTTTAAAGCGGTAGTAAGGAAAGGAACTAACTCTTCACGCTTACTAGCCCGTTCCTGATAAATAAAATCCTGTATCTCCGAAACATCAGCAAATTTATCATTTAGCTGAATTTTTGCAGAAGTACCGTAAGAACTTTGGTAGCGATCAACTGGCGCACCTGCATAGATATACATTACAAGATCTTTTTTGTCAAGCTTCTCAACCTGGTTTGCCGTAGGCAAATCATTTTTCACCATTAAGGTGTTTTGTCGCATTACAGTTGCAACCATAAAAAAGAACAGTAACATAAAAACTATATCAGGCAACGAAGCTGTAGAAATAGCCGGTAAATCGCCACTTTTTTTCTTATTAAACTTAGACATAATTATAGGTTTAAAATTTTAATTCTTTTTGGGCTCAGCTTCAGATAATTTTTCTGGATAGAGTTCGCGTATTTCCTCTACACGAGGCTTTAAACGGTCCTTGTCACGTTCTGAAGTTCGCGGATCATTATAACGTTGTTCCATTGCCACAAAAGACTCTCCATATCTACTTTGTGCTTCACGGTCTCTAAGTTGATTGTATGCTGCAACCAATTCATTCTGAACAGCAATATAACGTTTATAGGAAGTCCCTCTGTTGTTTACCAAAGAAATAACGGCTTTATCAGGATTTGTTGAAGAAGATTCGGACTTGGCTCCTTGGCAGTATGAACAGCCTTCTGCTCCATTATCTAAGAAAGCAACAGCCGCTTCACGCAAGTCTTTCAATTCCATGACTTCATCCTCAACCAGTAACTCATCATTACTGTTTACAATAACAGTAAATAAGTTACGCTCTTTAATTACGGGTGGAGGAGGTTGATTCTCATCCTGCTCCGGGGGTAATTTACGGCTAATACCGCTATCGGTCTCAATTGTTGTGGTTACCAGAAAGAAAATCAGCAGTAAGAACGCAATGTCTGCCATCGATCCTGCATTTACTTCTGGTGCTGCTCTTTTTGCCATAGTTCTTCTTTTTATTTAGCCAATTTCTTAACTCCTGAAAACACCATTGCGCCAATAGCTACAAGGGCTAATATGTAGAAAGCATAAATACCCGCTTCTACCCATCTTGATGCACTTGCAGATAGTACTTCACCATCTCTCATTTGCACTTCCTCACCGGAAGCTAGTACGTAAGAGATAACTACTACTGCTAAAAAAGCTCCAACGCCGATCAGGGTGCTTTTAAGAGAAGAACCGCTGCTGAACAAATTTTTAAGAACAAAAACAAGAACAAAAACGAGCGCTATAGCGATAGTTAAATATGCTATATAGATAAATGGAGTTACCAGACTGCTTTGCAAATCTGCTGAATCTATAATCGCCTCGTCCCCAGCCATAATAATTCTTACGAGCCAGATAGCTCCAAGAACTGACAGGATCAAAGCGATTATTTTTAATATTTTATGTAACATAATAGTCTGTTATTTAAGTGGAATTAATTACTTCTTGTAACGTACAAGCATGTCTATCAAAGTGATAGATGCATCTTCCATATCATTAACAATACTGTCGATTTTAGCAATGATATAGTTGTAGAAAATCTGAAGTATAATCGCCACAATAAGACCAAATACGGTTGTTAAAAGTGCTACTTTAATACCACCCGCAACAAGAGAAGGTTGCATATCACCGGCTGCTTCAATTTTATCGAATGCCTGAATCATACCAATTACCGTACCCATGAAACCAAGCATCGGTGCTAAAGCGATAAATAAAGATACCCAGGATACGTTTTTCTCAAGAAGACCCATTTGTACACCACCGTAAGCTACAACGGCTTTTTCAGCAGCTTCCACGCCTTCGTCAACACGGTCAAGACCTTGATAGTAAATAGAAGCAACGGGTCCACGCGTATTGCGGCAAACTTCCTTAGCAGCTTCTATACCGCCGCTATTCAATGCGTCTTCAACGTCCTGTGCAAGTTTGGTAGTATTGGTGGTAGCAAGATTTAAGTAAATGATACGCTCGATAGCGATTGCCAGACCTAAAATCAAACATAATAGTACGATACCCATGAATCCTGGGCCACCTTCAATAAAACGTTTCTTTAATTCTTGTGTGAAAGATACTGATTCTTCTTCGTCAGCTGTAGCTGCTGCGTCTTCAGTAGCCTCGTCTTGAACCGCAGTTATAACTGCAGCATTCACAGTCATTAAAGGTGCAGTATTAGCTTGAGCCGTTAGGTTGCTTAGCGCCATTACAGCTGTAATTACTAGAATAGAAAATACTCTTTTCATTGCTTTGATCTTAAAAATTTAGTTAGTAAAGTGATAAAGATATAAAATTAATTATTCAATTATTAAAAATTAGCAGAGAGGAAGGGATTCGAACCCTCGATACGCTTTTGGCGTATACACACTTTCCAGGCGTGCGCCTTCGACCACTCGGCCACCTCTCTTTAACAGGCCGAAGCCTTTGTCTTCAAAAGGGAGCCAATTAACAAAAAAAATATCGATTTCCAAAAGCTTTTATGCTATCGGCTTATCCTTTTTGTCAAGTCATCTCTCCTCTTAGTGATGTTTCAAATATAGTCTTAAACACCTTTAGAGACAAGTTTTGACTATTTAGATACATCATTTTGGTGACCGCGGCTTCCACAGTTAAATCCTTTCCCGAAATAACTCCAATTTTTTTTAGGCTTGTACTTGTCTCATAATTACCCATTTGTACACTTCCCCACGTACACTGTGTAATGTTGACTACAGGTGTGCCTTTTTGAATATTTTTTTGAATTAATTTTAAAAACCAGTCTTCAGTTGAGCAGTTACCCGAGCCGAATGTCAATAAAATCACCCCGCTGAACTTTAACTTTTCGAAGCTGTCCTTTAATAATTCTCTTTGAATCCCGGGATACAGATGCACTACTAAAATGTCTGTACTTAGATTTTCGTGCACTACAAGTTTCTTTTTCTTATAGGGTAGAAGCTTGTCTTCCTCAATGGTTAAGTGGACTCCTGAGGTTGCCAGCGGTGGGTAATTGGGTGATTTAAAAGCCTCAAAATGCTCTGCGCTTATTTTAGAACTGCGATTACCCCGGTAAAGTTTATATTCAAAATAAAGACAGACTTCACTTATATACGGACGGTTTCGCTTTCGGAGACCGGCAATTTGTATCGCTGTGATCAAATTTTCTTTGGCATCTGTACGCAAATCGCCAATGGGTAACTGCGAACCGGTAAAAATGACCGGTTTACTCAGATTTTCGAGCATAAAGCTCAGCGCGCTGGCAGTATAGCTCATGGTGTCGCTCCCGTGAAGAATCACAAAGCCATCGTGAGAATCGTAATGTTTCTCAATAATTCGGCACAGCTCTACCCATAAATGGGGATTCATATTTGAGCTGTCTATGGGCTTTTCGAAACCAGTGGTGCTAATTTCGCAGTCCAGCAGACGCAGCTCGGGGATTTTTTGCAGAAGATCTTTAAAATCGAAGGCTTTTAACGCACCGGTTTCGAAATCCTTAATCATCCCAATGGTTCCACCGGTATAAATAAGCAGGATTTTAGCTTGCGGGTTCAAGGCTTTTCAATTTATTGATGACCGGATTGGCATACATTAATAAGAAACTTTCCAGAGCAATGGCACTTTCTGGGTTAACCCTGCGATCTATGCGGCGCTCAAAATTACGCTTGTCTCGTTCTGTATACGCGTGCGCAAAGGTGTTTGAGTTGTGATACAGGTCATAAGCCACATAATTGGAAGGCCATAACTTATAGATTCGGTAAATCTCACGATCTATATGTTTAGATAATTCCTGTAGTTTGTCGTTGTCAGAAAGATCGCTGGTATCTAACGTGTCAAAAATCTGAGGGTCAAGTTTTCCTGCCGCGATATGAATTCTTTTTTTATTACCTAAAGCTCCACGCATAATGCTGTTAAAGTCCTCGTTGTTGCTTTTTACATAAGCAATATCTTCGCTCTTAGCAACAAGCTCTGGGACTTTAAGCACATCGGTGGGATCAAATTCGTATGAAATTGCAACAGGCCTGATGTTTAAAGTCTTGAGATACTTCATCACAGGCATGTCTCCCCGTGCCATCGCGGCCATTTTTAGAACACCTTGTTGAGTTTTATCACTGCCATCTTTGGTGCGGCCCTCGCGCTGGGCCATCCAGATGGATTGATTTTTACTTAGTAAAAATGCTAGATAGTCTGATAATTTTTTAGAACTCAGCAGCATTTCCCGTGGACTTAAGCTGCGTTGCACCATAAAACTTCTGTTTAAACGGGCCAAAGCTAAAAGAAAGGATTTCCTAACCAGATTGTCGCCAATCGCCGATGCGGTCATTATGAGGTCGTGATCGTATAAAGCAACGTTTATAAAAGAAGTATCCAGAATAATATCGCGGTGATTAGACAGAAAAAAATAGGCTTTATTTCGCTCTAAATCGTTAAAGCCGGAAGTAGAAAAGCCATCCGTGCTTTTTTCCATAACCCGCTGTATAGACTGGTAGATTATGCGCGTTTGAAAGTCATAAATAGAATGACAACTATCTACAATTGCTTTGATTTCCTTTCCTGATTTTTCGGGAAATGTAAAGGTGAGCAGAGCCTGAAACATAGGGTGCTTGTAGAATTCTTGCAAAACTGCATGAACTTCAGAATCGTAATAAGGTCTTATAGAGTCAAATGTTGACACGTTGTTTTTTCTTTATTGGCGCCGCCAAAGTTTCTAATACCCCGAGGTAGCTTATCGTAGGGTAAATAACGAACTATTTTGCCGATCAGTCAAGTTTAAATAGTTTTTTGGCATTATTTGTTGTTGCTTCAGCAATGCGTTCAGGTGTTGTATCGTAAATTTCTGCTAATTTTTGCGCAACCTGAATCAGATAACTGCTTTCATTGCGTTTTCCCCGGTAAGGTGCAGGGGCGAGATAAGGAGCGTCGGTTTCTAGAACAATATGCTTCAGATCTATTTTGTTTAAAAACTGATCTATTTTTCCGTTCTTAAATGTAGCAACACCTCCGATTCCTAATAGCAGATTGAGTTCTATAGCCTTTTTCGCATGAGCTTCGGTTCCCGTAAAACAATGAAAAATTCCGCGAAGCGCCGAACTTTTTTCGTTTTCCAGAACCTCAAAAACTTCATCAAAAGCATCCCTGCAATGAATAACAATAGGAAGATCGTGTTCCTGGGCCAAACCTATTTGTTGTGCAAAAACTTGTTTCTGTAAAGCTTCGGTTGAACGGTCCCAGTATAAATCAATTCCTATTTCGCCTACCGCACAATGCTTGTGATTGTCGAGTTGTTTCTTCACGTGATCCAGTTCAGTTTCAACACTGTCTGAACTAACGTGTGTAGGATGCAAGCCAGCCATGAGGTGCATTGCCTGGGGGTACTGCTTTTTCAACTCCCACATAGATGCGGTGTAGGCAGAATCTATTGCCGGAAGCATAAACTGGGTTATCGATGCGTCGAATGCGCGCTGTATCACTTCATCGCGATCATCTTTAAAAGACTCGCTGTATAAATGCGTATGAGTATCTATAAACATAAGGGGCAAATTTAAAATTTCAAAAAAGCCTGTACACAAAACTTTAATGAATATTTTCAAACTAGCTCTTTTATTTAGTCTAAGTTTGATGGTTTAAGTTGGAGTTATGGGGTCATTACGCAGATATCTAAGCGATAAAGGATATATAAGAATTCCTTTAAAATCGGTAGGGACGGGGCATCTTAAGTTTGATGCGAAGATTAATGGGGTTGCAGGTGAATTTATATTAGATACGGGCGCCTCCAATACCTGTATTGGATTTGAAGATTTGGAACGCTTTAAGCTATTTGCAGAAGATAGCGACATCAAAGCAGCCGGCGCCGGCGCTATTGATATGCTGACCCAGGTAGCGCAGAATAATCGTATAGATATTGAAAGCTGGACTACTCAAAAAGCTTCTATTGTTCTTTTTGATTTGTCTCACGTAAATACGGCACTTATTAATCACGATGCGCAGCCGGTGAGTGGAATTATAGGTGCCGATATTCTAAAACAGGGTAAAGCAGTAATTGATTATCAATATGACTGCTTTTACCTGAAGAAATAATGGATTGACGTCAAGTGAAATTCAAACCTCAAGGGCTTTTAAAACTCCTGAGGTTTTTTTACAACTACTCGTTCAGCACCCCGTTTACTTTCGTGGGACACTAATGTGGCGTGTGATTTTTTAGAGCAGAAACTTTGATTATATAAAATAAAGAAAGCCAG
>CAYNMH010000012.1:0-3682 GCA_964398145.1 uncultured Flavimarina sp.
CTATTTCGCCCGAATGGAAGCCAAAGACGGTAGTTTTGGTTTTGACTTCGAAGCGGTGTATACTGAAATGAATTCGGGTACAGGTTTTACTTATGAATTTGGCGGTCGTACGTGTAAGGTTAAATGGGCAGAGGTCGAAAATGGAACGGAAATCACCGTAAGCTTTGATCCGGAAGACCAAAACCCTATTGAAATGCAGCAACAGGGCTGGCAGGCGATTCTCAATAATTTTAAGGAGTATACGGAACGTAATTAGGAAGCTTCCAAAACAGCAGCCACCTTCTGCACATCCTTAACTTCAAAAAAGCGAACCACCTTAGCCACAACCTGAAGCAGTTTGCTTTTTGGGTTTACGATTTTATCGGCTAAAATGGCGATAACCGCATCCCGATTGCTGATTGCATCAGCCTTATTTACTGCGGCGGCATATTCATTGGCAAACAGCCAGGCGCCATCGCGGGCAATATTAATGCTGAAGGAAACCAGTTTATCTTCTTTCCCCTTGCCTACCAGTTCCAGTAATTTAAACAGAGGTGAGACTTTACCGATGCGGTCTTTAACGTCTGCCACCATACTGGCGAGTACGGCATTTATTTTATTAAAATCGGCCTCGAAGTCGGCCAGATGATCATCACCGGTGGTCAGAGCCGCTGCTATGCCCAGATCCAGATTGATGTGCGCATTGATACCCAGCAATAAATGCTGCATAACCAGAGCTTCGCTAACCTTAAAGGCACCCGCCCAACTTGACGTAGGTTGCTGCCCGTTTTTGTACTGGTGATAGGCTTCGATATACCGGTTGGCGAAAATGACATCGAGCTGTTCCATACGAGCATTATTATCAAACTCGTGGGCTTCAATACCCGCTTTGATACGCCTGGTAACTTTGTTATACAAAATAGGAAAGAATGCCAGGCAGCTGCCCTGTTGCATTTCATAATCTATAATGGCGTCGAGCGCTGTGATTACCTCGTCAATAGTAGTTGCAGGCATAGTCAGGATTTTGATGCACTAATTTCGAAATTTTCCGAAGAATAAAAGGATAGAATGCTGATTTTCAAAACAAGAGGGAGTCTTCAAGCAGCTCGTGTATACCTAATCGGCGGAAACAAGTAAACACCGTTTTACAATTACAAAGCTTTCAGCTTTTTAACACAAACCCCTAAAGCCTCCACAAGCTCCTCACAAACTTGCAAATCAAAAAGGCTGACTGTTTGGTTCTTGTTATATTCGGCCCTATGCAAAACAGAAACAAAAAAGCAACGGAATTCAACGGCTATGTGCGCGTAAAAGGCGCACGCCAGAATAACCTGAAAAATGTATCTGTCGAGATTCCACGCGATGCTTTGGTGGTTTTTACCGGGATATCCGGCTCGGGTAAATCCTCTTTAGCTTTTGGCACTTTATATGCCGAAGCGCAACGCCGGTATCTGGAATCGGTTTCGCCCTACGCCCGCCGACTATTTAACCAAATGCCCATTCCGGAAGTTGATGAAATCACCGGACTTCCACCTGCGGTGGCTTTGCAACAGCATCGCAGTACCGGCTCTACCCGCTCCACCGTAGGTTCGGTTACGACCTTATCAAACCTGCTACGCATGCTTTACTCCCGGGCCGGGAATTATCCTAAAGGTCAGGCCCTGCTTTATGCCGATTCCTTTTCGGCCAACACCCCGGAAGGCGCCTGCCCCGAATGCCACGGACTCGGAAAAACCTACAGCGTTACTGAAAACAGTCTGGTTCCTGATCCTTCGCTGAGCATACGCGAACGGGCGATTGCCGCCTGGCCCAGAGCCTGGCAGGGAAAAAACCTCAGGGATATTCTGGTGACTTTGGGCTACGATGTAGACATCCCCTGGAACGAATTGCCCCAGGACCAGCGCAACTGGATTCTCTTCACCGAAGAAACCCCAACCGTGCCGGTTTATCGGGACCGCAGTCCGCAGGAGGTTCAGGAAGCGATCAAACGCAACGAGCAACCCAGCTACAAAGGCACCTATACCAGCGCTAAAAGTTACGTGTTACATACCTATGCCAATTCGCCCAGTGCTTCGATGAAAAAACGCGTGGCGCAATATATGACCGGTAGCACCTGCCCTACCTGTAAGGGTAAACGCCTCAAACCGGAATCCCTTTCGGTCACCTTCGCCGGTTATGACATTGCCGATATCTCAAAGCTTCCGCTAAAAAAACTCTATGATGTATTTGTTCCTTACAGCACAGGCAATGCAGCGGCAGTTGACAACGTATCCATTTCGCAGGAAAAGAAAATGGTTACTCAGCGTATTGCTGAAGATTTTGCAGGCCGCCTGGAAGTATTGCTCGATCTCGGCTTAGGCTATCTGTCTCTGGAGCGCAATACGCCCAGCCTTTCGCCCGGTGAACATCAGCGTTTGCGCCTGGCCACGCAGGTACGCAGTAACCTCTTTGGCGTGGTGTATGTCTTAGACGAACCTTCAGCAGGTTTGCATCCGGCTGATACGGAAGCCTTGATGCGCACATTAGCTTTGCTAAAAGAAGGCGGAAATTCGCTTTTTATTGTGGAACACGAACTCGAAGTGATACGCCGTGCCGACTGGCTGGTAGAGGTAGGCCCCGATGCCGGGGAAGGCGGTGGTCAAGTACTGTATAGCGGTCCGCCGGAAGGTTTAAATACCATTGCGGCTTCAAAAACCAAAACCCATTTGTTTCAGGATCTATCCTTTGAGAAACCGGTGCGCCGGGAGGCTAAAAACTGGTTGGAGCTTTCCGGGATTACCCGAAACAACCTGAACAAACTCGAGGTGAAGTTTCCACTGGGGGTTTTGACCAGTGTGACAGGAATTTCAGGCTCGGGAAAAAGTAGTCTGGTGAGTCAGGCTTTGGTTGATTTGATGAAGGCGCAATTAAAAAACAACCCGCTCGAAGAGGAAGCTGAAGAAACCGAAGAGTTGCTAAATTCTGACAACCCTGAACCTGCAACAGAACCTATTACAGCAGGTGCCGAAAATCTGAAGCGTATGGTTGTGGTTAATCAAAAACCCATAGGTAGAACGCCTCGGTCTAATTTAGCCACATATACCGGTTTATTTGACCGGGTACGAAGCCTGTTTGCATCTACGAGTCTGGCAAAATCCCGCAAGTATAAAGCAGGAAGGTTTTCATTTAACGTGGGAAAGGGGCGTTGTCCTAATTGCGAGGGCGAAGGTGCCGTAATGGTAGAACTGCTTTTTCTACCCAGCGTATACGCGCCCTGCCCGGTTTGTAAGGGAATGCGCTATAACGAGGAGACTTTAGAAGTCACGTACAAGGGTAAAAATATCGCACAGGTCCTGGAGATGACCGTGGCGCAGGCGATTCACTTTTTTAAGGAAGAACCCGGCGTTAATAAACCGCTTAGCTTGCTGGATGAGGTGGGTCTGGGTTATTTGCGCCTGGGCCAACCCGCCACCGAACTTTCAGGAGGCGAAGCGCAACGCATTAAACTGGCCAAAGAATTACAACGCGGCAACAGCGGGAAAACACTATATATTTTAGACGAACCCACGACCGGCCTGCACCCTGTCGATGTAGAAAAACTACAGGCACAACTGCATAATCTGGTGGAAGCAGGAAATACGGTGATTGTGGTAGAGCACGATATGCAGGTAATCGCTGCAAGCGACTGGGTAATTGATATGGGTCCCGGCGCGGGAAATGAAGG
>CAYNMH010000012.1:3782-50655 GCA_964398145.1 uncultured Flavimarina sp.
TAATCGCTGCAAGCGACTGGGTAATTGATATGGGTCCCGGCGCGGGAAATGAAGGAGGCAACATCGTGTGTGCAGGAACCCCTGAAGTAGTAGCTGCAAACTCACAGAGTAAAACAGCGCCTTATTTAAAAAGAAAGTTAGCCGGCAACTAAAACAACAAACCTAAATTACGTACATTCCTGATTCAAAAAGGCTTATCGGCTTTCAGCTTTAACCAAGTGATTTAAGATGTTTTAAACGGACTTTATGAAAATCCTTTCAACCAATTTAGCCACACCCACTACCTTTAACTGGAATGGAAAAGAAGAAACAACGGGCATCTATAAAAAACCGGTAGATCAGGCGCTTTATCTTACGAAAAATGATGTTATGGGTGATGAAGTTTCAGACCGGCTGCATCACGGCGGGTATTACAAAGCCTGTTATGTTTTTGCTTCAGAACACTATCCCTATTGGAAAGAATTATATCCTGATCTGGACTGGTCCTGGGGAATGTTTGGGGAAAACCTGACCCTTAGCGGTTTTGATGAACATGAAGTCTATCTGGGGAATATTTATGAGGTGGGCGAAGCGGTAGTACAGGTTTCTCAGTACCGCGAACCCTGTTATAAACTGGGGCATAAATTTGGTACTCCTAAAGTCATCAAGCAATTTGTAGAATACGGCTTAGGCGGCACCTATCTGAGTATTCTTAAGGAAGGAAATGTTGCTGCCGGAGATCCCTTCAAACTGGTTGAACGCCCATCAAAAAGTATGACCGTCGCTCAGTTATTTCAACTGGTTTTTGCAAAAGAAAAAGACCCAGATCTCTTAAAAATCGCTTCTGAAAGTGAAGCCATTCAGCCTAAAAAAAGAATGTGGTTCCGTTCGCTTTTGAAGTAAATCGCACGGCAACACCGTCTCAAGTATGTGAAAGGTAGATTTTGTTACTTCTCGCCTACGGAGTAAAATTGTAAAACTATGAAAGCAAATAAATTTAAAGAACCTTTCCCTGAAGGGCCATAAAAGTTTGTTCGTAAAAAAAGGCGGCCCCAATGGGCCGCCTCCTCACTTACAATTAACATCTAACCTACTTTTTAAGATCATATCGGTCCAGGTTCATTACCTTGGTCCAGGCCTTGACAAAATGCTTCACAAAGCGCTCGCCGCTGTCTTCTAAAGCATAAGCTTCTGCCAAAGCGCGTAACTCAGAATTTGAACCAAAGATCAAATCGACACGAGTACCCGTCCATTTTTTCTCACCGGTATTGCGATCACTGCCTTCAAAAACATCATCATTTTCAGAAACCGATTTCCAGGTGGTGTTCATATCCAACAGATTTACAAAGAAATCATTGGTCAGCGTTTCCGGCTTATCGGTGAATACGCCGTGCTTGGAACCGTCAAAATTGGTATTCAACACGCGCATACCGCCAACTAAAACAGTCATTTCGGGCGGAGTAAGCGTTAGTAGCTGCGCACGATCTACCAAAAATTCTTCAGCTTTAATCTTAAAGCGCTCTTTCATATAATTTCTAAAACCATCTGCTACCGGCTCAAGAGCGTCAAAGGCCGAAGCATCGGTTTGCTCTTCAAGCGCATCGGCACGACCGGGGGTAAAAGGCACGCTGATCTCGTGACCTGCGTTGTGTGCAGCTTTTTCCACCGCAGCGCTACCTGCAAGTACAATAAGATCTGCAATGGAAACTTTTTTGTTTCCGCTTTGCGAATCGTTAAACGACTTTTGAATACCTTCTAAGGTGTTCAACACGGCATTTAACTTCTCAGGATTGTTTACTTCCCATCCGCGTTGGGGTGCAAAACGAATGCGTGCTCCGTTAGCTCCACCGCGCTTATCGGAACCTCTAAAGGTTGAAGCCGAAGCCCAGGCCACCGAAACTAAATCAGAAATCGAGTGACCGGCATCCAGAATAGTTGCCTTTAAGTGCTCAATATCTGCATCGGTGATCAGCTCGTGATCTACAGCAGGAATAGGATCCTGCCAAATCAATTCTTCCTGAGGAACTTCAGAACCCAAATAACGCTCTTTAGGCCCCATATCGCGGTGCGTTAACTTAAACCAGGCACGGGCATACGCGTCTGCAAACTCTTCCGGATTTTCCATAAAGTGTCTGGAAATATTCTCGTATTCCGGATCAAAACGCAGGGACAAGTCGGTCGTTAACATAAACGGTGCATGCTTCACGTCAGCGCGGTGTGCATCGGGTACAGTACCTGCACCGGCATCGCCTTTCGGTTTCCACTGATGTGCACCGGCAGGACTTTTGGTCAATTCCCACTCGTAACCAAAGAGGTTTTCAAAATATTTGTTACTCCATTGTGTGGGAGTATCGGTCCACGCACCTTCAATACCACTGGTAATGGTATCTGCTCCTTTACCGCTATTAAAGCTGTTGTTCCATCCCATTCCCATCGCTTCGATTCCTGCACCGGCAGGCTCCACGCCTACATATTTTTCAGGGTCTGCTGCGCCGTGAGTTTTACCAAAGGTGTGACCACCCGCTATCAAAGCTACAGTCTCATAATCATTCATCGCCATACGGCCAAATGTCTCCCGAATGTAATGCGCAGACTCCACCGGGTCCGGATTGGCGTTATGTCCTTCCGGATTTACATAAATCAACCCCATATGCGCAGCACCCAGAGCCTTTTCAAGATCACCGCCTTCATAGCGTTCCTGGTTGGCAAGCCATTCGGTTTCCGCTCCCCAATAGACTTCTTCAGGCTCCCAAACGTCTTCCCGACCCCCGGCAAAACCAAACATCTTCAAGCCCATAGATTCGTGTGCACAGTTTCCGGCAAGAATAAGCAAGTCTGCCCAGGAGAGTTTGTTTCCATATTTCTTTTTAACAGGCCAAAGCAGTAAACGCGCTTTATCTAAATTGGCATTATCTGGCCAGCTGTTGAGCGGCGCAAAACGCTGTTGCCCGCTTCCGGCACCACCACGCCCGTCGTGAATACGATAGGTACCCGCCGCGTGCCAGGCCATACGTATAAAAAAGGGACCATAGTGCCCGTAATCTGCTGGCCACCAGTCCTGACTGTTGGTCATCAGGTCGTATAAATCCTGCTTAACTGATTCAAGATCGAGAGACTTAAAAGCTTCTGCATAATCAAAATCTTCATCCATAGGGTCTACCAAAGATGAATTTTGCTTCAGAATACCCAAATTCAATTGATTGGGCCACCAGTCGCGATTGGTTGTTCCCTGACCGGTTACATGATGCATCTCCCCATTAAGAAAAGGGCATTTGGCTGTAGATTCATTGACTTCCCAGACCTTTCCGTCTGTTCCGTGATTTGATTTATTTGTGTCCATATACAGGTTTTAATGAATTTCTAAATACAGGTTAAAGCAAATCATTTTCATTTATAATTCACCATAAATTCAATCTATACTATTTATAAAAAAATAGATAACTCCTATTTAAAACGATTGAAATAGTCTGAATTCATGTCAAATTACAGAATTCAGTTTAAAGCGGCATACTTTAAAATCTTAAGGAAGACTTAAAATTGAATTGAAAATTTAAATACATTTGCTTTCGTCCATACCCCAAACCATCTATTAACCAATCTGTTATACACTAACACCAAATCCTATGAAATCTAAAGTACTTTTGATTGTAAGCATTCTTTTCGGACTTATGTTTATCAACTCCGGTCTCAATAAATTTTTCAATTATATGCCGATGCCCGAAGACATGTCGCCTGAAATGATTGAACTTATGGATGCTTTTACTACCATTAGCTGGTTAATGCCGCTGGTAGCCGTGGTTGAAATCATCGGCGGGGTACTGGTTATTTTTAAAACTACCCGTACGCTCGCTGCTGTTATGTTATTTCCTATTTTGGTAGGGATTTTACTGCTTCACCTAATTAATGAACCTGAAGGGCTAATCCTCAGCATCGTATTCTTCGCGTTAAATCTTTGGTTTCTGTATGAAGGTCGGGAGAAATTAAAGCCTTTACTCAGTGCTTAAATTGAGTTAATCGGCTAAATTGCCGTATCAACAAACAGTTATGCATCCTCACGAAGAAATCATTCATAGCTTTTACAAAGCCTTTCATAATCACGATCCGCAGAAAATGGTAGCCTGCTATCATAAAAATGTAGAATTTTCAGATCCTGTTTTTGGCAATATCAAAGGTGACCGGGTGCGGGCTATGTGGTTTATGCTCATTGAACGCGGGGGCGATGACCTGCAGATTAGCTATGACGAGTTACAGGCTAATGATTACAACGGAAGTGCTAAATGGACGGCTACCTATTATTTTGGCCCTCAAAAGCGAAAAGTAGTCAATCATATCGTAGCCACGTTTTATTTTCAGAATGGTAAAATTCTGCAGCATACCGATCATTTTGACCTCAGCAAATGGGCCAGACAGGCTTTAGGTTTTAAAGGCCTGCTCCTGGGTAAAACCACCTATTTAAAACAAAAAATTCAACAACAAAGCAGTGCGGCATTGTCTAAATATTTACGGGCTATGCGCAGCATACAGGAAGAAGAAGCATAATCACGGTGCCATCTTCGCCTGAAAAGCTCCGGGAGATACCTGCTTCAACCTTTTGAAAACCCGGTTAAAATAAGAGCGGCTTTCAAAACCGCAATCCAGATACACATTTTTGATTTTACGCTCAGGATCCTGCAGCATACTCACGGCAAGTTTGATGCGTTCGGTATTGATAAAATCCACCGGCGAGACTCCCAGTTCATTTTTAAACACCCGGTAGAAATTAGACTCGCTCATACAGGCTTTTCTGCTCAACTGCTCCACGGAAATGGGCTCGTGGATGTGTTCCCTGATATAATCAATAATAAACGACAGGCGATTGTCCGGGGTAAGTTTAAAGGTTTTATCACTATAGATTTTTCGATTATTAGTTTGCAGAATGCGTACGATAAGCTCCTGAAGCATATTGTCAACAAAAAAGTCTTTGGAGGGATGGTTTTCGGTAAACAGGAAAAGTAATCGCTGTAAAATCTGATAGATACCTATGTCGTTTGTAAAGTGAAAATTATAATCCATCAGGCTCCATTCGCTCCCGTCGTCTTTGGTGAGCGTTTCATTCATAAGGCTTACCACGCCCTTAATTTTATCTTCGGCAATAGCCATGGCAAGGCATCGGGTAGGATTAGTACCCTGCGCTTCCGGAAAATCAATACACATCAATTCATCGGCGGGCAAAATAAGGGACTCTCCCGGTAAAAAATTAAAACTGTTGTGATTGCGCAGGTGCATTACTTTTTTACCGCGCAGCATACTGGCTAAAACCGGCTTGTCAAACTGCAGCAAAACCCGATCAGCCTGCTGATGCGTCTCAAAAATGTGCATTGCAGCATTATTTAAGGTGTACGAAGTCTGGTTTTCAACCAGATTTTCCAGTTTTCGGTTTTTATAAAAACGTTCTGATAATTCCATTTTCAAACACTCCTTAACTTCTAAACAGCCCCGGTTATTGACATATTACTAATTCATCAAACTCAGGTTACTAAATTTACAATTTTCAACCCAATAAACTACGAATCAATTAAGTATTGATAGAATAGTTCACCGATTTGATAGAAAGCGTCAGCTCTTTAGGAAAGCTAATTTTTAACTTTAGAATTCTTATAAAAACGAGGTTCTGCCTCCTCCAATAGAAATTAAAATAACAAGACGTATAATCTAAAAGACAAATCTTATGAGTGAAGTACAAACCGCTTCCGCAAACGTTGTAGAGAAGCCTAAGTTTAAAAACCAGTACGAAAATTACATCGGTGGTAAATGGACTGCGCCGGTAAAAGGACAGTATTTTGATAATGTGTCTCCCGTAGACGGTGCAAACTTTACACGTATTCCGCGTTCTACCGCCGAAGATGTCGAGAAAGCCATTGATGCAGCATGGAAAGCTGCCCCGGAATGGAACAATTCTTCAGCCACCTTTCGCAGCAATCTCCTACTTAAAATTGCAGATGTCATAGAGAATAATCTGGAGATGCTCGCCCGTGCCGAAACCTGGGACAACGGGAAAGCCATTCGCGAAACCCGTGCAGCCGATTTACCTTTGGCAGTTGACCATTTCCGGTATTTTGCCGGGGTTATTCGTGCGGAAGAAGGCTCGGTTAGCGAGCTGGACAGTAATACGGTCTGTCTCAATGTCACTGAACCTTTAGGAGTTGTGGGTCAAATTATTCCGTGGAACTTTCCCATTTTAATGGCAACCTGGAAACTGGCTCCTGCTCTTGCCGCCGGTAATTGTGTGGTGCTTAAACCCGCCGAGCAAACGCCCGTAGGCATCCTTATTTTGATGGAACTCATAGAAGACATTCTGCCGGCAGGTGTATTAAATATTATTAACGGTTTTGGCGCTGAAGCCGGTAAGCCACTTGCTTCCTCCCCGCGTATTAATAAAATCGCATTTACCGGGGAAACCACAACCGGCCAACTCATTATGCAATATGCTTCAAAAAATATTACACCTGTAACGCTTGAGCTGGGTGGCAAATCGCCCAACGTATTTTTTGAAAGTGTAATGGATGCGGACGATGAGTTCTTTGACAAATGCCTGGAAGGTGCGGTGATGTTTGCGCTTAACCAGGGAGAAGTGTGCACCTGCCCATCGCGACTTTTAGTGCAGGAAAGCATTTACGACAAGTTTATTGAGCGCGTAATCGAACGCACCAAAGCCATCAAACTGGGTCATCCGTTGAGTCCGGATACCATGATGGGCGCTCAGGCTTCTAACGATCAATACGAGAAAATCCTTAATTATATCAACATTGGTAAAGAAGAAGGTGCTGAAGTACTATGCGGCGGTGGCTCTGCCTATAACGAAGGTCTGGAAGGCGGCTTTTACATACAGCCTACTATCTTAAAAGGGAATAACAAGATGCGCGTTTTCCAGGAAGAGATTTTTGGACCGGTGGTCTGCGTAACGACTTTTAAAGATGAGGCCGAAGCCATTGAAATCGCAAACGATACGCTTTATGGTCTGGGAGCGGGTGTATGGACACGTGATACCCACCAGGCGTATAAAATCTCGAGAGCCATTAAAGCCGGTAGGGTTTGGGTAAATAATTATCATAATTATCCTGCTCACGCTCCTTTTGGAGGCTACAAAAAGTCGGGTATTGGTCGTGAAAATCACAAAATGATGCTGGCGCATTACCGTCACACCAAAAATATGCTGATTTCCTACGACAAGAAACCAATGGGCTTTTTCTAAAAACAGACCGATGACCGAACGTGTAAAAATAACGGAAGCCGCAATGGAAACTATTGATCAGTTGCGGGAGCAGCATGGCGAACTGATGTTTCACCAAAGCGGAGGCTGCTGTGATGGCTCTTCGCCTATGTGTTTCCCCAAGGGCGACCTGATGATCAATGAGACCGATGTGTATTTAGGCAGCATTCACGGGTGTGAATTTTATATGTCACAGGACCAGTTTGAATACTGGAAACACACCCAGCTCAACATAGACATTACTCCCGGTCGCGGCTCAAGTTTTTCCTTAGAAATTCCTTTAGGTATTCGGTTTGTGATCAAATCACGGCTGTACACCGAAGAAGAAGCAAAAAATCTGAGTCCCGTACACAAAGGTCCGGCTGAATAGTCCTTAAACCCAAAACCCACACTTCTGCTGAAATGTGGGTTTTTATTTTTTTTGGGCGATTGCTAAAGCACCGCGCTATCCGCTCTATCTTTTTTTTTCGCCGCAGGCTCAAAAAAAGGATGCCGCTGCTATCGCTATCGCAGGTTTAACCAATACGCAATCCATTTGTTACCGGAAGATTTGGACTTAACAAAGTTACCTCATCCCCTTCAACAGCACCTAGAACCAGACATTCACTCATAAAATTCGCGATCTGCTTTTTGGGAAAATTGACCACCGCGACAACCTGTTTTCCTACAAGTTCTGTGCGGTCGTATTTTTTGGTAATCTGCGCCGAAGTCTTGCGCACGCCAATCTCTTCCCCAAAATCAATTTGTAATTGAAAGGCAGGCTTTCGGGCTTCGGGAAAATCACTGACACTCATAATGGTTCCCACCCGCATCTCGACGCGTTCAAATTCAGCCCAACTTAGATCGGTTGTCATTAATGATCAATTTTCAGCTTCTGTATCATTTCCTGTGAAATTTGACCGCTATAAGCTCCATAAGCATCAACCAGCAAACCTTTTTCGCCACTATGCGTATTGATTACGTATAAAACAGAATTATCACCGGGATTGGTCATTCCTTCAAAACGAAAAGCCTCTTCCACTTCTATTTGTCCTGCATTCCACGTCTTTTTAAGGGCTTTAGATTCAATCCCATCGTCTACCAGATTAAAATCGGTATCGTATCCCTTATCCTTTAAATCTTCTATCGCTTTGGAAAGCGAGCTGTATGTATTTTTCATGATTGTTCAGTTTTACTTAAAATTACGAAGGCAGGGCGCCAGACCCAAAGATTTAAAACAACTTTAGTATTTGTAACAAATCTCCAATCTGGCTTACCTATATTGTAAACTTAAAAGATAAGCTATGGCAAAAACCGAATCAACGATGCTTTCGCTGGGAACCATCGCTCCGTTTTTTTCATTACCAAACCCACAGACTAACGATTTTGTGAGTCTAACCAATGTTGCGGGTGAGTTGGGAACCGTGGTGATGTTTATTTGCAATCACTGCCCGTTTGTCAAACACGTGAATCACGAACTCGTACGGGTTGCTAATGACTACCGCGTTTTAGGCTTTGGTTTTGTAGCCATTAGCAGTAACGATATTAAGGCTTATCCTGAGGATGGTCCCTGGCAAATGCGCGAGACCGCCCGCAAATACAATTATAGTTTTCCCTACTTGTTTGACGAAAGTCAGGAGGTGGCCAAAGCCTATGATGCCGCCTGTACGCCCGACTTTTATTTATTTGACTCCGAACTTAAACTGGTTTACCGCGGGCAACTGGATGACTCGCGCCCAGGTAACGGGATCCCGGTAAATGGGCGCGACCTGCGTGAAGCGCTGGATAATATTTTTAACAACCGCCCGCAAAACAAAATTCAAAAACCCAGTCTGGGGTGTGGGATTAAATGGAAGTCAAATACCGTAGAATGATAAAAAAGCAATCTGCAAATCGTCGTTATACCGATTATGGTGTTCAAAATAAATATTCGGCTTTGTTCTCCATTAAGAATATTGATTATCTTGAGTCCCTGTTATTTACACTGTGAGACATACAATTTATTTAGGGATTTTGATTTTGGCACAGCTTCTGCCAGGGCTGCTGATGGCTCAACTAAGTACCAAACACTATCTTTCTCCCATTCACTCCAGGGCGGCCAATGAAGTTGAAGACCATTATGTTTATCTCTCGACTCCATCTGAAACCCCGTTTACTGTCACCATACAAACGGGTAACGGAATACTTTTTGGCACAGCTACTGTTTCAAAAGGCAATCCCGCACGGGTAACTATTGGCAATGGTCAGCCCTCCCCCATGTTTGTAGACCGGTCAGAATTAAACAGGGCTACAGATAAAGGCTTGTTTCTTTCGGCAGACAATCCATTTTATGTGAGCTTTAGGGTGCGGTCACAAGCTCAGGCCGGTTACCTTACTTCAAAAGGAAGTCTTGCTTTGGGAACACAATTTAGACTGGGGAGTTTACCCAATAACGGAGAGCAGAACCTTCGCAATTTTTACGCCAGTGTTTACGCCATTGAAAATAATACCCAGGTTACTTTCTCAGATTACAATGCGGGAGTAGTATTTACCACACCCACTGGTACTGACACATCAAACCAACTAACTGCAACCCTTAATGCGGGTGAAACATACACGGTTTCAGGCTATAGTGATGTCACGGCAAATCAGGATGGTTTTATAGGCGCTTTAGTCACAGCATCAAAACCCATAAGCGTAAATACCGGTAATGCTCTGGGTGGGTTAAGTGGTAACGGACAGGATTTTGCGATTGATCAAATTGTACCGGTAAATGTACTGGGTACAGAGTATATTGCCATCGAAGGCGGAGGTAATGCCACTGCCGAACGGCCAATCGTGGTTGCCACACAAGACAACACACAGGTTTTTTTAAATGGCTCAACCACACCAAATGCCTCCCTTAGTGCCGGGGAATACTTTTTAATTCCCAATGGTTTTTACACAGGAGGAGGACACCGCAATATGTATATTAAAACCTCGGTACCTGCTTATGTATATCAGGCACTGGGCGGAACGACAAACAACACAACACCGGGTATGAATTTCCTACCTCCTTTATCATGTTTACTATTGCGGGAGGTAGATCTTATAGCTGATGTGGATCTTATAGGCAATACCAACTATGAAGGAAAAGTCATTGCCGTAACTACAACCGGATCAACCATCAGCACAATTCCCGGGGCCAATAGTGTAAGTATTGAGAGTGTAGCGGGCAATAGCAACTGGGAAACCTTTGTGATTAGTGGCCTTAGCGGTAATGTTCAGATTTCATCCACCGGCCCGCTTTCTGTAGGATTATTTGGTTTTAATAACAATGCGGGTTTTGGAGGCTATTATTCAGGTTTTGGATTTGATGGTCAGGAGAGTGAAGTCAAAGTTTGTGAAGGGGAAGCCCCGGTAAACATATTAGAGCGTATTCCTGGTTCACCTCAGTCGGGAGGAATCTGGACTCCGGCTTTTGCAAGCGGTACCGATGTTTTTGATCCCGCTATAGATGCGCCGGGTATCTATAATTATTTTCTTAACAATGACTGTGCGCCTATAGATATCGAAGTAGAAATCAGTTTCACACCTTCGCCGCGTGTGGGCGTTATTGATGACATCGTGCTCTGCGATGATGCTGGCCGAGATGGCCAGGAATCTTTTGACCTGAATACTGCCATTGATCAGGCACTAGACGGGCAGGACCCTTCTGTCTTTGAGGTAAGCTTTTTTCCAACTCAAGCCGATGCCGAGAACAATATCAATGCCCTAAGTCTTCCGTATAGAAATACTCAACCCACTGAAACACTCTACGCCAGAGTCACTACGTCTGAAAACTTTTCATGCTTTGAAATTCAAGCCTTTGAAATTACGGTTAGCAGACCTATAGCTAATGCCGGTAACGACGCGGTCATTACCTGTGAGGAGAGCAGTATTTTCTTAAATGCATCTGCATCAACTTCAGGCCCTGACATAACCTATCTTTGGACTACTACAGACGGTTTTATTATTGATGCTGAAACCTCAACAACTCCGGAAGTTAATCAACCCGGCACCTATACGCTTACCATAACCAACAACCTTACCAGCTGCATTGATACCGATTCGGTGACTGTTACTTCAGACTTTGGTTTTAACCCTGAAGGTGAACCTTCAGACCTGACACAGTGTGATGATGCTTCAGACGGTGATGATACCAATGGCAAAGTAATTTTTAACCTGAGGCAAAATGATGCAGACCTTCTGGCAGGCACCGCTTATAATTCGGTCTTCATAAATTATTACGCTTCTGCTAACGATGCTCAAAATGAAACAAACCCATTACCCGATTTGTATGTCAACACTCAAAACCCACAAACTATTTATTCCCGGTTTAATGCTACAAACCCGGCCTGTTTTAGCATAAAATCATTTGAATTAAATGTAAATGCGCTTCCTCAGAAAATTGATGCTCAACTGGTGCAATGCGATCTGGATACGGATTCCTCTACTGATGGCTTCACCCTGTTCAATCTCAATCAGGCAATCCCCGCCTTAACGGGGAACAATTCCTCATCTACGGTTTTATTTTATGAATCGGCTACCGCACTGGCAAACGACACTCCCATCAGTATGCCTGAGAATTTTCGCAATACCACTGCATTTAATCAATCTATAATTGCAGTGGTAACTTCAGAGCAGGGATGCAGCAGGCAAAACAATCTGGATCTTGAGGTGCAATCAACTACTGCGGCATTGCCTCAAATCGATACACAGTATACATGTGAAGCTGCAGAATCGACTGGGGAGGCTTTCGGTTATTTTGACCTTGATGCTATTAAAACAAACTACTATGCCGGTCTGGACGTTGTCTTTTATGCATCACGAGAAGACGCTTCGCTGGAACAAAATGAAATTTCAGGGAGTGCCTATGCCTCAGAAAGCACAACTATTTTCGCACGTATTGAAAATAATAATCAATGCCAGGGCGTTGATGAAATTCCGTTACAGGTTGATACCACTCCATTAATTACAATACAACACGCCTATGTATTTTGCGAAAGCAGTTCCATTGATATTCAGGACACCGATGGTGGGGGCATTTACGAATTGTATGTTATTGCAGATGACGGGACAGAAACGCTTGTTCAAAGCGGTAATAATTTAAATGTCACAGAAGAAGGTCGTTACAAATTGGTATCCAGCATATATTACAGCAATCCGGACCGTAGCTGCAGCACTTCCAAATTTTTCACAGTCAGCTATTCACTACCGCCTGAAATTGAATCGATTAATATAGAACCACAAGGGGATTTATACCAGGTTGAAGTACAAACTACAATCGCCGGCAACTTTGAATATGAGTTAGGTGAGAATAACGGTTTTCAAGGCAGTCCAACATTTAGATCGGTAAGCCCCGGAACCTATCTTCTAAGTGTAAGGGATAAGGAAAAATGTGGAGTTGACACCCGTATTGTTTCGGTTTTAGGATTCCCAATGTATTTTACGCCAAATAATGACGGGTATCACGACACCTGGAACATACAGGGGGTATCTCCTGAAGATGGAATAGTACAGGTGCAGGTTTTTAATCGTTTTGGCAAATTACTGAAGCAATTATCATCACGATCTGCGGGCTGGGACGGCACTTTCAACGGCGCTGCACTACCCTCAGATTCCTACTGGTACAGAGCATCTTTTGAAGATGGAAAGATTTTAAACGGGCATTTTGTACTGAAACGTTAAGTTTGCAAGATGCCTGCAAATTTTGTTCACACCCATCCCTATCCTCCCTTTAACCTGAACCAAGCCACCAAACTCATTGTGGGCACCTTACCTCCTCCGCGATTTACAAGCGGTGATCTGCTCCTTGAAGATGTTGATTTTTGTTACGGCAGTAAAAACGGAATGCTCTGGCCCATTCTTGATCGCATTTTTGATCTGGGTTTGGTTTATGAAAATACAGCTCTGGCTATTGAACAACGGGAACGCTTTTTAACCAATCGAAAAATAGGGGTCTGTGATATTGTGGCTTCCGCATTACGCGAAAAAATAGATGCTTCCGATTTAGGAATGCTGGAGGTGGAGCTTCGCGACTTAATTGGCTATCTCGAGACATACACCCAAATTGACACGCTGATTTTCACCGGTGGAAATAGTAAGAACGGGCCTGAGTATTTCTTTCGCCGCCAGGCCAAACAGGAAGACCTAAAATTAAAAGTCATTTCTGCAGATGTTCCGCGTATTCACGAGTTCGAGTTAGCTGGTCGCACCATAAGAACCGTATCGCTCACGGCTCCCTCCGGTGCCGCAAATCGTGCTATAGGTAGTATGAAAAAATACAAACGCCTGAAAGCTGAAAATCCAGACCTGACCACTTTTGATTTTAGAGTGGAGCAGTACACTCCATTCTTCTAAACCACTGCTTTCTTTACTGAAAATCTGTATTTTTAAATCCTAAACCCATTTGTATGCGTCAGCTTCTTGTACTTTGTCTGTTAGTTTTTCTCAATTGTGCCGAAAAGCCTAAACCCGAAGACTTTGATCTCGAAACCCAGTTTGAAAAAAGCGGAGGCACACAAACTCCCACCTACGATAACATCATTGCCTATTATCAGAAACTGGACTCGGCTTACGTTTCCATTAAAACCTACGAAATAGGGAGAACAGACAGCGGCCTCCCTCTTACTCTGATAACGTACAATCCTAACCGTAGCCTGGAGTCTGAATTTTCAGAAAATGAAGAGAGGGTTCGCATCCTCATCAACAATGGGATTCATCCCGGTGAGCCCGACGGTATTGATGCCACGATGATGTTAATGCGCGATCTCGCCAGTGGTAAAATCAAAACCCCGGAAAACATTTGGTTGGGTACCATTGCCGTTTATAATATAGGTGGTGCACTCAATCGCAACAGTACCAGCCGCACCAATCAGAATGGACCTGAAGCATATGGATTTAGAGGAAATGCCCGTAATTATGACCTCAACCGGGATTTTATAAAAGCCGATACCTACAATGCCCGTTCGTTTGCCGAAATTTATCATCTGGTTAACCCTGATGTGTTTATTGACAACCACGTAAGCAACGGAGCAGATTATCAGTATGTGCTTACCCATTTATTTACGCAACATAACAAACTGGGAGGTGCAGCAGGCACCTATTTAAATGAACAGCTGCATCCGGCTTTGGTAGATTCTTTAGAAGCCAGCGGCTGGCCCATTACGCCTTATGTAAATGTATTTAATGAAGTTCCCGAGACCGGTTTTACCCAGTTTATGGATTATCCACGATATTCTACTGGCTACACTACTCTTTGGAATACGCTTGGGATGATGGTAGAAACCCATATGCTTAAACCGTACAAACCCCGCGTGGAAGGGACCTACGAACTCATGCATCACATGTTAAATATCGCTTCGGCCGATGCCCAAACCATAAAAGACATCCGTAGTAAGCAGGATTCCATTTATAAAAGCGGAAAGCTTACGGACACATATTATCCCATTCAGTTTAAACCGGACAGTTCGCAGGTGACCCGCTTTGATTTTAAAGGTTTTGAGGGCGAAAGGATCACCAGCGCAGTTACCGGCCTGGAGCGCCTGAGCTACAATCGTGAGAAACCCTTTAGCAAAACTGTAGCCTACTATGATCATTTTAAAGCTACGGACAGTATAAAAATCCCTAAAGCCTATATAATTCCTCAAGGCTGGCATACGGTCATTGACCGCCTTAAAGAAAACGACATCCAGCTCTCAAGAATAGATCGCGACACCAGCCTACAGGTTGAAGCATATCGTATTGCCGACTACTCCACCGGTAACTCCGCTTACGAAGGGCATTATCTGCATCGTAACACTACAGTCAGCACAACTGAAGAACAGGTGGCTCTGCGCAAAGGCGATTATATCGTGTATATCGCACAGTCTGGTATGCGATATTTGCTTGAAACACTTGAACCTTCCGCAGCTGATTCGTTTTTTAACTGGAATTATTTTGATACCATTCTGCAACAAAAAGAAGGTTTTTCCCCTTATGTCTGGGAAGATAAAGCTTTGGCCCTGCTAGAGGCTAATGCAGCATTGAAACAGGAATTTGAAAGTAAAAAGGAAAATGAAGAGGCCTTTCGCAGCAACTGGTATGCACAGCTTGACTGGTTGCATAAAAAATCTGACAACTACGAGCGTGCACACTTAAGATATCCCATTTATCGCCTGCTTAATTAAGTAGTTACGCGATCCTTAGGATTGGAAATGAGGTATTCTTTTGGAAATAAAAGCTTGATGTTTTCATAAGATTGCGTCAGGGCTTTCTGGGTTTTTTCAAAATTTTTCCAGCGTACTTTTTTGATACCTTCGGAAGGCTGTGGTTCCAGAATACCGGTATATTCTGTAGTCATACGATACCAAAAGGTTTCCTTCAGCTTATATTTCCCGTTGCGCTTGAAGATGTGATACGTAACCGTTATTAAATCTCCCAGGACCAAATCTTTACAGCCGGTTTCTTCTTCTACTTCACGCAGGGCGCATTCTTCAATACTTTCCCGCTTTTCAAGTTTACCTTTGGGCAAATCCCATTTACCGTTGCGTTTGATAAAAAGAATTTCGGAGTTCTGGTTATAAACCATTCCGCCTCCGGCGACAACTAAAGGCAGTTTTTTCTTGAGATGCTTCAGCAGTTTTTTCTCGTTTTGATGGTATAAATTAATGTAGGTGAGCTCGCCGCGATTTACCTGTTTAATAATGCGCTTAATTTTTGCCCGCTTGATTGGAATTGATGTATAATTTTCCCCAATATACTTTTCTGTTGAAAGTATAATGGGCACATCATTTACAAAAACTTTATACATTTGCACCATGATCTTAAAAAAAGAAACCGCTAAAAAAACAGCTGAGTTGTTGCTGCAAATTAATGCAATTAAATTACAACCACAAAACCCATTCACGTGGGCCAGCGGCTGGAAATCCCCTATTTACTGCGACAATCGCATAACCCTGTCCTACCCGCAAATACGCAACTACCTGCGGGAAAATATGGCTAACCAGATTGAGATGCTTTACGGCAAACCCGATGTAATTGCCGGGGTAGCTACCGGAGCTATCGGAATTGGGATGCTGGTGGCCGATTTTTTAAACCTTCCGTTTGTATATATAAGACCGGAAGCCAAAAAACACGGGAGACAAAATCAGATTGAAGGAAAGCTTGAAGCAGGTCAAAGTGTGGTGGTTGTAGAAGACCTCATAAGTACCGGCAAAAGTTCGCTGATGGCAGTTGAAGCTCTGGAACAAGCCGAAGCACACGTAAAGGGAATGCTCGCTATTTTTACGTATGGCTTCGATGTCTCTAAGCAGAACTTTCAAAAACACGGGATAGACTTATATACCTTAAGCGATTATGATCACCTGCTGGAACAGGCACTTGATACCCGTTACATCTCCGAAAAAGAAAAACTAACCTTACAAACCTGGCGATTAGATCCAGAAAACTGGAATGCCGAAACCCACTAAAAATCCATCTAAAAACTAAAAAACATTATGCACTTAGAAAGCCCTAAAAAGACCATTTCTAAAAGCCCCGAAGAAGTTTTTAATTTCCTTTCAGACGTAAAAAACTACCGTAAGCTTATGCCAGAAAGCATCAGCAAATTTGAAATCTTAAGTGAAAAGCGCTTTGTTTTTGCCCTTAAAGGGATGCCAGAGATTGTGTTAGAGCTTAAAAATGCGGTTCCTTACAACAAGGTAGTTTTAGGCGCTGCCAGTGATAAGCTACCATTCACGCTCACTGCGCATATTCAGGAACTTCCGGAAAACACTAGCGAAGCCCAGTTTGAGTTTGAGGGCGAATTCAATGCGATGATGTCAATGATGATCAAAGGCCCCATCACTAAATTTATACAGACCTTAAGCGAAAACCTTCAGAATATTTAGACTAATACAGAAGCTTTAATTCTTTTAGATCAAATTCTTTAGAAAGCTCATCTTCTACACGCAGGATGAGCTTTCCACTTTTTGAAACCCCCTGAATGATTCCCGTAAATCGCAGACCGCTTTCAAGCTCAAAAGTTGAAACTTTATCCTTTCGGAATAATTCCTGCTCATAGTTTTTATGCAGGTTGCTAAAGTCAAACCGCGCCACCTGCTGTGCATAGCGGTCAAATGTAAGTTTAAACCGGTCAAGCACTTCTTCAAGACTATAAACCGTGCCGGTTTCCAGAAGCATAGAAGTTGCTTTAGGCGCTTTTTGAAATTGTTTTTGATTCACGTTAATACCCACTCCCACTACCACTCCATACAGCCCGTCACGCATAACGGTTTCAATTAAAATTCCGCAGATTTTACGATGACCTGCCAATATGTCGTTAGGCCATTTTACTGAAAGTTGCCGGAGTCCAAAATACCGCAGCACTTCAATTACCATTAAAGAAGTAGCCATAGTCATATAGAAAGTGCGATCGGCCTTAAAGCCCTCAACCCGCTTAAATACGCTCATTGTTAGATTTTTACCGGGCTCTGATTCCCAGTAAGCCCCGCGTTGACCCCGCCCGGCAAACTGATGGTCTGTCCAAACCAGAATATCTTCCCGGTAATCCAGCTCGCGGGCATAGGCTTTCAAATAGGTATTGGTAGAACTTGTGGCATTAAGTTTGACTGTATGCATCCCAATGTAGAAGGCTGAAATGTTTGTGCAAAAAAGCTTATCAAACAAAATTGTAATAACTTTGTCAAACTAAAAAAGATTTAATGACAAAAAAGGAAGTAAGTACAGATCAACTGATAACAACTATTATAGAAGGGATTGAAGAAGTAAAGGGTCAAAATATTGATTTATTAGACCTTAGGGAAATAGAAAATATGGTTTGTGACTACTTCATCATCTGTGACGGTACCTCTAACACACAGGTCACAGCCATTGTCAATTCCATCCAAAAAACAGTTAGCAAAAAGCTAAAAGACAAACCCTGGCACGTGGAAGGTATGCAAAATGCCGAATGGATCCTTATGGATTATGTGAATGTGGTAGTACACGTGTTTCAGAAGCACACCCGCGAATATTATGACATAGAAAGCCTGTGGGGTGATGCTAAAGTAACATCAATCGAATCAAATTATTAAAAAGTGTAATGGCAGAAAAACCTAAAAAGCCCGTCCCAAATAAACCCAAGTTTAGCGCCTGGTGGATTTATACCGCGATTATCCTCGTATTTATTGCGCTCAATTTTTTCAGCAGTGGTTCAGACTTTGGAGATCCCAAAGAAATACTGGAAAACCAGTTGCTTACCTACGCTAAAAATGGTGATGTAAAGCAAATAGACATTAGCAAATCAAAAGGAGTAGCCTATGTGTACTTGACTGAAGAAGCGAAAGATAAAGAAGTGCATTCAAGACCAAATGATTCAGGTTTATCCTTAATGAACTCAGAAGGTGGTGCAAGCTATATATTTCGTTATGGAACACTGGAGAATTTTGAAGATGAACTTAAAGAAATAAAAAGTTCGCAAGACTTTAATATTAAGTATCTTGAGGCCGATAACACCATGTTTAGCGATATCCTGATCACTTTATTGCCCATTGCAGTGATAATAGGAATCTGGATTTTCATCATGCGTCGTATGTCATCTGGCGGTGCTGGCGGTGCTGGCGGACAGATTTTCAATATCGGAAAATCTAAGGCGAAACTTTTTGATGAAAAGACCGATGTTAAAACTTCTTTCAAAGACGTTGCCGGTCTGGAAGGTGCCAAAGAAGAGGTTCAGGAGATTGTAGATTTCCTTAAAAACCCTGAAAAATATACCAATTTGGGGGGTAAAATACCCAAAGGAGCATTACTTGTAGGCCCTCCGGGGACCGGTAAAACCCTCTTAGCCAAAGCGGTTGCCGGCGAAGCCAAAGTACCTTTCTTCTCGCTGTCAGGTTCTGACTTTGTAGAAATGTTTGTAGGGGTAGGTGCTTCGCGCGTTCGCGATCTGTTCAAGCAGGCAAAAGAAAAATCACCCGCAATCATTTTCATAGACGAGATTGACGCCATAGGTCGCGCAAGAGGGAAAGCCAACTTTAGCGGATCTAATGATGAGCGCGAAAACACATTAAACCAACTCCTTACCGAAATGGATGGTTTTGGCACCAATACAAATGTCATTGTACTTGCGGCGACTAACCGTGCTGATGTTTTAGACACCGCACTTATGCGTGCCGGGCGTTTTGACCGACAGATTTATGTAGATCTGCCTGATGTACGGGAACGTAAAGAAATATTTGAGGTACACCTGCGCCCGCTTAAAAAAGTGGCAGATGAACTGGATACTGAATTTATGGCTAAACAAACACCGGGATTCTCTGGTGCTGATATTGCCAATGTATGTAACGAAGCTGCTTTAATCGCGGCCAGACAAGGTAAAACTGCCGTAGGCAGACAGGATTTTCTGGATGCTGTAGATCGAATTGTGGGTGGTCTTGAAAAGAAAAATAAGATCATTACTCCGGAAGAGAAGCGCGCTATTGCTTTTCACGAAGCCGGTCACGCAACCGTATCATGGATGCTGGAACATGCCGCACCGCTGGTTAAAGTTACCATTGTACCTCGAGGAAGATCGCTAGGCGCAGCCTGGTATTTGCCGGAAGAACGTCTTATCGTAAGACCGGAGCAGATGCTGGATGAGATGTGCGCCGCAATGGGCGGTCGTGCAGCTGAGAAAGTAACTTTTGACAAAATTTCCACAGGCGCTTTGAGCGACCTAGAAAAAGTTACGAAGCAAGCCCGAATGATGGTAACCACGTATGGCCTTAACGATAAAATAGGTAACCTAACCTATTATGATTCGTCAGGACAGAATGAATATAATTTCAATAAGCCCTATAGTGAGAAAACCGCAGAATTAATCGATAAAGAAATCTCAGCAATTATTGAAGAGCAATATCAGCGTGCGATTAAAATCCTGGAAGACAACAAAGACAAACTCAACGAACTTGCTGAAGTTTTACTGGACAAAGAAGTGATTTTCAAAGATAATCTGGAGAAAATTTTTGGAAAGCGCCCTTTCGACAAATCTGAAACCGGGAAAGAAACCCAAGAAACTGAAAGCACGATCATAGAGGAAAATTAATTTTCTTATAGGAACGAGATATAAATCTTAACTTAACGCAATGTTGAGTTAAGATTTTTTATATTTGATTAAATCCTAAATTTGTAGCACACGCACTCATTTATGAGTATTTTAAAGAAGCTTTTTCAGCCAAAAAAAACTACTGGCACTGACAACCCTAACCTTACGGGAGCAGAGCGCGGCAAGTACATGCCAGATGTCACTGCACCGGCAGATGAGCGCTTTACCAAGCATTTTATTTTAAACGGGGGTAAATTCCTTTATTGTACCGATATGGATGAGGTACACGACAGTTTTGACAACATTCTGCTTGAAAATGACTGGTACGAGCAGGAAGTGTACTGTCTGGATTCTAAACTTGAAAAGCTTTTTGACGGTTACAATCTGACTTTTACGAATTCTAAGGAATCCAGTTTTTTTCTTTCGGTTTGTGAAAATCTTATAGCAGACGATGGTAGTTTGCTTATTTCTTCCAACCAAATCAAAGAGAAAAAACTAAAAGAACTCCCCCAAAATTTTGTGATTTTTGCGACAACCAGTCAGATCGTAAATAGCATCGGCGAGGGACTGCGTGGAATCAAAAAGAAAAATACCGGTCAGATTCCTACAAATATTACTACGATCAAGAATTTTGAACCTAAGGATGGGGCTAAAGATTTTATGTCCTATGGCAGTAGCGCAAAAAATCTGTATCTGCTTCTGTTAGAAGATTTGTAGTATGCGTGAACTTTCTATACGTGCTCTTTCAGGCTTACTCTACGTCGTAATCCTCCTGTTTTCCATTTTCTATTCTGAAAAATGGTATATCCTGATGTTTTTATTTTTTGGAATCATTACGCTACGTGAATTTTTAAGACTTATTGGGTTTCAGTTTTGGTACACCTACGGCATTCTCATCGGCTTCATTTTATTCTTCAGCTATTATAAAGTATCCTATCTGGCCACTCTTTTACTGCTGGGTGTAACCGTGATTACGGGGTTGTATCTGATGAAAAATTTATTTAGTGAGAAAATAAGACGCTATGGCAAGCTGCAAAAACTGCACATTACCGTGTTTTATATGATTTCGAGCTTCGTTTTTTTAACGCTGCTTCCATCACATGGCAAAACCTTTTCACCCTACACCGTTGCCGGTTTATTTATATTGATCTGGACTAATGATACATTTGCCTATATTGTAGGTAAAAGTTTTGGCAGACATAAGTTGTTTCCCAGTATTTCGCCTAAAAAAACGATCGAAGGTTTTTTTGGCGGACTTGTTTTTGCCTGTCTGGCCAGTTATTTTATTCATAAGTTCACAGGAAAACTTAACTTTAACATCTGGTTATCGCTTGCTGTAGTGATGAGTACTCTGGGTACCTTTGGCGATTTGATCGAATCCAAACTAAAACGTGAAGCGGGGGTTAAAGACAGTGGAACCCTGATGCCGGGACACGGCGGGTTGTACGACCGGCTGGACAGCATTTTATTTGCGAGTCCATTTATTTATTTGGTTTTAATAATTTTTGAATATGTTTCATAAAGAAGGTTTTACCATTATTACGATTACACTTATTGTGGTTATTGCAGGAGTAATCGCAACAAACACCTGGGTTCAACCTTTATGGCTACAGTATGTATGTTATGCTACACTGCTTGTTTTTCTTATTCTAATTCTGCAATTTTTTAGAAATCCGGGGCGTAAGTCAAGTGGAAATTCTAACGAGATTGTTTCCCCGGTTGATGGCAAAGTAGTTGTAATCGAAGAGGTTTTTGAGAAGGAATATTTTAAAGAAAACAGGTTGCAGGTTTCTATTTTTATGTCACCCATAAATGTGCACGTAACCCGATATCCTGCCGCAGGCGATGTGGTTTTTAGCAAATACCATCCTGGGAAGTACCTGGTTGCCTGGCATCCCAAAGCTTCTGAAGAAAATGAACGTACCACCGTAGTGGTGCGAACTTCCGGTTTTGGCGACATTCTCTACCGGCAAATTGCCGGAGCTTTAGCCAAACGCATTGTAAATTATGCCAAAGAAGGCGACAAAGCCGTTCAGGGTGAGGATAGCGGTTTCATTAAATTTGGTTCTCGGGTAGATCTCTTTCTTCCCCTGGGAACACCCCTTAATGTAAAACTCAATCAAAAAGTAAGAGGGGCTGAAAGCATTATTGCCACGCGCAACAATTAATTTTGTTTTGAAAACTAAAGAAGCATTAGACAAGGCCTTTGAAGAGGCCGCACATCGCGCGAGCACTACAACCGTGGCTTTACCTCAGGATATTCAGTTATTGCTTTATGCATACTATAAAAAGGGGAATCATCAGAATAGTATAGCTATTGAAAACATCAAAGAAAATGATTTGAGAAGTGCTTTTAAATACAATGCACTTATTCAACTTAAAGGATTATCTACTAAAGAGGCTAAAAAGGAATATATTAAACTGGTAGAAAAATATATTCCTTCTTAACACCCTCTTTTTTCTAGTTTAATGCTGCCAGACGCTTTTCCAATGCATCGATTTTAGCCTGTGCATCTGCCTGCTTTTGACGTTCCAGAGCAACGACCTGCTCAGGAGCATTGTTCACAAAACGCTCATTACTCAGCTTTTTGGTCACCGAATTAATAAAACCCTGTGTATAGCTGAGTTCTTCTTTAATTTTAGCAATCTCTGCCTCTACGTCGATAGCACCTGTAAGCGGGACGAAGTATTCATTGGCTTTAACGCGAAAAGATAATGCACCGTCCACAGCTGTTTCGGTAGTTTTTAAGACAGAAAGATTACCCAGCTTTTTAATGATGGCATCAAATGCATCTGAAAAACCTTCGGTATTCAGAATATGTAATTCAAGCTCTTCTTTAAACGAAATATTCTTGTCCTTGCGAATTGACCGAACCCCCGTAATCACCTGTGTGGCAAGTTCAAAATCTTCCAATAAATCTAAATTAGGCTTTGCCAGCGACGGCCATTTATTAATAATCAGAGCCTCTTCCGGAGTACGCTCTGTAATATTCTGCCAGATTTCTTCGGACGCAAATGGCGTAAACGGATGCAGAATGCGCAAATTATCTTCTAGAGCTGCGATAACGGTATCATAAGTCTTTTTATCGATGGGTTTTCCGTATTCCGGCTTGACAATCTCAAGTAACCAGCTGCAGAAATCATCCCAAACCAGCTTATAAGTCGCCATAAGCGCATCGCTAATGCGGTACTTGCTAAAGTGGTCTTCAATCTCTTCTGTAGTTTGTTTAAATCGCTCGGAATACCACTCAAGCCCCTTTTTACTGGCTTCAGGTTGCTCTGCCTTAGCATCAACATCCCAGCCTTTAATGAGCCTAAAGGCGTTCCAGATTTTATTGATAAAGCCTTTCCCCTGTTTACACAAATCCTCATCAAACAACAAATCGTTACCGGCAGAAGCACTGAGCAACAAACCTACCCGTACCCCATCTGCTCCGTAATCATCAATCAATTTCATCGCATCCGGAGAGTTCCCAAGAGATTTAGACATTTTGCGACGCTCCGCATCGCGCACCAGCCCGGTAAGATACACATTGGTAAACGGTTGTTTCCCGGTGTACTCATAACCAGCCATAATCATACGCGCCACCCAGAAAAATAGAATATCAGGGCCGGTCACCAAATCATTCGTAGGGTAATAATATTGAAAGTCTGCATTGTCAGGATTTGCGATCCCGTCAAATACGCTCATAGGCCACAGCCACGAAGAAAACCATGTGTCCAACGCATCTTCATCCTGTTTTAAATTGGCTTCGGTAAGATTTTGATTGCCGGTTTTTGCTTTCGCGGAAGCTAAAGCCTCCTCAATATTTTTAGCAACTACAAAATCCTCCTGCCCATCACCATAGTAATAGGCGGGAATTTGCTGTCCCCACCACAATTGACGGGAAATATTCCAGTCACGGATATTTTCCATCCAATGGCGGTATGTATTCTCAAATTTTTTCGGAAAAAGGTTTACTTCATCGCTTTCTAAAACAGCTTTAATTGCCGGCTCTGCCAATTCTTTCATTTTAATGAACCATTGATCGGACAGCTTTGGTTCAATCACAGCTTTGGTTCGCTCTGAAGTCCCTACCTTATTGAGGTGATTTTCAGTCTTAAGCAGCGCTCCCAGTTCCTGAAGTTCTTTTACAATTTCTTCACGTGCTACAAAACGATCTTTTCCCTGATAGTGAAGTCCAAATGAATTAAGCGTGGCATTGTCATTAAAAATATCAACCACTTCAAGATCATGCTTGTCGCCCAGCATTTTATCATTCTCATCATGAGCTGGAGTAACTTTAAGACATCCGGTACCAAATTCCAGATCTACATATTCATCCTCAATAATAGGCACGACCCGATTAACTACCGGCACTATGGCTTTTTTTCCTTTAAGATGCCGGAAACGGTCATCTTTGGGATTGATACAAACGGCCGTATCCCCAAAAATGGTTTCCGGACGCGTAGTAGCAATTACCAGGTGTTCATCACTACCTTCAAGTTGATATTTTATATAGAATAATTTTCCCTGACGTTCTTCGTGAATTACTTCTTCATCAGAAAGCGTGGTTTGAGCTTCAGGATCCCAGTTTACCATACGATGTCCCCGGTAAATAAGACCTTTATTATATAAATCGATAAAACACTGTATGACGCTGGCTGACATGGTGTCATCCATTGTAAAACGCAGGCGTTCCCAGTCGCAGGAAGCACCGAGTTTCTTCAATTGCTCTAAAATGGTACCGCCGTATTTATCAGTCCATTCCCAGGCATGTTTTAAAAATTCATCCCGGGTAAGGTCGCTTTTACGAATTCCTTCAGACTTTAACTTGGCTACTACCTTAGCTTCAGTCGCAATAGAAGCGTGGTCTGTACCCGGCACCCAGCAGGCATTATAGCCTTTAAGACGCGCTCTCCTGATCAACACGTCCTGAATGGTATTGTTCAGCATATGACCCATATGTAGAATCCCGGTTACATTAGGCGGCGGGATTACAATTGTGTAGGGTTCTTTATCGTTAGGTTCTGAATGAAAATAATTATGCTTCATCCAGTAGTCATACCACTTCTGTTCTACTTCTTTTGAACTGTATTGCGCTGCTAAGGCCATCTTGGTCTGATTTTTGTCTTTAAGTGGGCAAAAATACTCATATAGAAAGTATTTTTAAAAGAACAGAAGCATTAAAAAAAGACCTCTAATCGGGGTGTTTGAACAATACAGTTGATATCTCCCGTCGTGTGTAACGCATTAAAAAACAACAAGTCTTTTGCATAGCCCACAGAATAAGTTTAATTTTAATTTCTGATAACACTTAGAATTATGAAAAAAATTGTTTTACTACTTGCCGTTGGTTTAATGACTTTAGGCCTTCAGGCTCAGGAAAAAAAAGCCGAGATTACATTTGAAACAGATGTTATTGATTATGGCGATGTAGCCCATGGATCTGACGGGACACGTGAATTTAAATTCAAGAATACGGGTGATGCGCCTTTAGTAATTTCAAAAGCATATTCAACCTGTGGTTGCACGGTACCTAGTCCTCCAAAAGACCCTATCGCACCGGGAGAAAGTGGAGTGATTAAAGTTAAATATGATACTAACCGCGCAGCTGGTCCTATCCGAAAAACTATCACGGTTTATACGAATGCTTCTGCAGAGCCTTATACCTTAAAAATTAAAGGAAACTTACTTCCTGCAGATAATTAGGCTAAGCCTTTTTAAACTATCAAAGCGGTTCAATTGAGCCGCTTTTTTTATTCTAATAGTTTCTTAAGCTTCAGTTTACAATTAAAGACCATCCCGTTTCGATCGACCTGAAGTTTTAAAACAGAACCTTCTTCACGATAAAAATACCTGGTGATTTCTTCCAGTTTCAGATTGGCGACCGCCCTTCCATTCACCTTAATAAGCCTATCTCCAACACTTAGCCCTGCCTCTGCTCCCGGAGAATCCTCACGTATAGCTGCGATTTCATAATTCGGTTTTAATTTAAACTGCGGAAACTGTACCGTATTGGTTTCCAAAAAAATACTGGTACGTGAGCCCCCGGCTGCGCGATCTTCCTGAATGGCACCCAGACGACCACGATCTTGCGCAATGCGGTTATCCAGATCAGCTACCAACTCAAAGCCGCTGTGCTGAATGACCAGACCGCTACGATCATACTTAAAGGGTTCATCAAAAAAACGGTTCTTTTGCAAATACATCAGCTGATTTTGGTAATCGAACACAACTTTAAAACGCTTTAAGATTTCAGATCCCACACTTCCATTTCTAAAATGTACCCCACGCAAATAATTTAAAGACACAGAGTCGGGATAAGCAACATTTACCTCCTGCAAGGTATAGATACCCAACTCCAATCGCGGCAAGCGCGACCGCCTGCCCGTCACCTCACCATTTAAGCCTAAGCCCAGGTGATCGTTGAAGGAATTTTGAGAAACTTCAATTCCTTTTTTTGAATTTTCAAACAACCACAGTGCATCCCCACTCCCGGAGTCTAAAAGCAGTTTAGTTTCTATTTTCGTTTCCTTAGTGGTTGATATGCTTAAATCTACGTAAGGCTTTCCGGCAATAAGTTCAAGAGGTAATTGCGAAGCCAGGTAGCTACGTCGTGGCCTGAAATACTCCGGGTCATATAGTTTCACATAACTTCGCTGATAGTCAACTTCAACCACAAAATCCTTGAAAAGCTCATAGCCAATGATTCCGTGTACCGGAAAACCCAGTCTTGGCGAAAAATTAGTTTCACTATCGGGAATGTAGTAGATGATTTGATTGATAGCCGTAGACTCGCCAACACTGATGATATTATGAGTAGACTTAACAGCCTCGGTAGGCTGACCATCTCCTGCCCCGGAAAGCCACACGGTAGATTGATTATTTAATTTAAGCCCGTAATCTGAATCTAAACCAAATAAAATAGTGGAGCGCACACCGGTATCTAAGAGAAATGAAAGTTCAACATCATTAACCCTAATCGGAATAATAACCAGATTGTTGACCACATTGGCCCTGATTTTTAATCTCTTTTCTCCTTCAGGCAATTGAAAAATCCCCTGACCAAACAGGACATTACCTGATAAAAACAAAAATATAATAGCTAAAAAATGAACACCTCTCAACATAACCTGCTATTTTATATGAATTTAGCATTTTAAAATCAAATTTTAAAGCGGGCTAATGAAGATTTTTTTTCGTGAATAATTCGCAAATTTGCAGCTTAAAGAAACCGCACATGCCACAGTTATCAAAAAAAGGGCACGACATGCCTCAATCTCCTATTCGTAAACTGGTTCCATTTGCAGAAGCCGCAGAAGCCCGGGGAATACAAATACACCAGCTGAACATAGGTCAGCCCGATATTAAAACCCCACAACATGCTCTGGACGCTGTAAAAAATGCAGATATTGAAGTACTTTCATACAGCCACTCTGCAGGATTTATAAGCTATCGCCAAAAGCTCGCCGCCTATTACGGCAAGCAGGGTATTGACATTACCGCAAATGATATTATTGTTTCAACCGGCGGCTCTGAAGCTCTTTTGTTTGCCATGGGAAGTATTACCGATCCCGGAGATGAAATCATCATTCCTGAACCCTTCTATGCCAATTATAACGGTTTTGCCACGGCCTCTGGGGTAACAGTAAGACCGGTAATATCTACTTTTGAAAGTGGTTTTGCTTTACCTCCCATTTCAGAATTTGAAAAGCAAATCACCCCAAAAACCAAAGCGATCGTGATTTGTAACCCGGGTAACCCCACCGGTTATCTTTACAGCAAAGAAGAATTGGATCAACTGTCTAAACTGGTTAAGAAACACGATCTCTTTCTGATTGCAGATGAAGTGTACCGCGAGTTTGCGTATGACGGTTTACAGCATCATTCGGTGTTAAACCAGCGGGATATTGACGAGCATACCATTATGATTGATTCGGTTTCTAAACGTTTCTCCATGTGTGGTGCGCGTATTGGCTGTCTGGTAAGCCGCAACAAAGATTTTATGGCTACTGCAATGAAGTTTGCCCAGGCCCGTTTGAGTCCGCCTACTTTGGCTCAAATCGCCAGTGAAGCTGCATTAGAGACGCCTCAATCTTATTTTGACAAAGTTATTTCAGAATATGTAGACCGCAGAGACACCCTTGTTGCGGGACTGGAAGCCATTCCTGGAGTGCGTGTGGCAAAGCCGAAAGGAGCCTTTTATTGTATTGCAGAACTACCGGTAAAAAACTCGGATGATTTTGCACAGTGGTTGCTTGAATCTTTTGAGCACAATAAGAAGACAGTGATGGTCGCTCCCGCAGCCGGTTTTTATTCAACTCCCGGCGAGGGGCTGAATCAGGTACGCATTGCTTACGTACTTAAAAAAGAAGATCTTATTGAGGCTGTGGCCTTATTGAAAGAAGCCCTGAGTCTTTATAAAGATTAATGAAAATACAACACCAGTTTTCCCTCAAAGAGTATAATACTTTTGGTATACCAGCCAAAGCGGAAGCTTTTGTTGCAGTAAGTTCTGCGGAAGAGCTCAAACAAGCCTTAAGTCATCCCAACTATAAAAATCCATTTATTCTGGGCGGAGGGAGCAATATGCTTTTGAAAAGTGATGTGCCCGGTCTGGTCATACACATTGCTCTTAAAGGAATTCAAATCGTTGAGGAAACTCATAAACATGTTTTTATTAAGGTTGCTGCCGGAGAAAACTGGCATCATTTGGTAATGCATTGTGTTAAAAACGGCTTTGGCGGGATAGAAAATCTGGCATTGATTCCCGGGAATACAGGTACGGCACCCGTGCAAAACATAGGAGCATATGGGGTAGAACTTAAGGATGTTTTTTATACGTGTACGGCTATTGACAGAAATAGCTTAGAAGAACGGAATTTCTCACTAGCTGACTGTAAATTCGCGTACCGG
Organism: uncultured Flavimarina sp.; assembly: GCA_964398145.1. Taxonomy (GTDB): domain Bacteria; phylum Bacteroidota; class Bacteroidia; order Flavobacteriales; family Flavobacteriaceae; genus Leeuwenhoekiella. The sequence continues at coordinate 32,931 of CAYNMH010000012.1, forward strand.
GACTCTGCTTTTAAAAACGAATGGAAAGACCGCTATGTGATTACTTCGGTCACTTTTAAACTTACAAAAACCGATCATAAATTAAATACGGGCTATGGTGCCATCCAGGAGACGCTGAGGGCTGAAGGGATAAACAACCCCGCAATTGAAAACATTGCCAACGCCGTGATTGCCATTCGCTCTTCTAAACTACCCGATCCTAAAGAACTGGGGAACAGTGGCAGTTTCTTTAAAAACCCGGTCATTCCAAGAAGCCAGTTTAAAGAATTGCTGAAGCAATTTCCACATATTCCGTCTTATCCGGTTACCGAAGAAACCGTGAAAATTCCCGCAGGCTGGCTTATTGAGCAGGCTGGTTTTAAGGGTAAGCGCTTTGGCGATGCCGGTGTGCATAAAAATCAGGCCCTGGTTCTGGTCAATTACGGTACGGCAACCGGTTCTGAAATCTGGGATTTGGCAGTGAATATAAAGACTCAGGTACAGGAGCAATTTAGTATAACTATAGAACCTGAAGTCAATATTATAACATAAAAAACGCCACTTGGTTTCAACAAGTGGCGTTAAATTTGTTAGTGTGTGCTTCTAGTTTTTAGCCATCAGGACTTTATCTACCTGGTGAATAATTCCATTTGAAGCATCAATATTACCCAGCACAATTTGAGCTTTTTGTCCCTTCTCATCTCGTATCACGATTTGATCACCGTCACGCATAAAGGTAAGTTCATTTCCTTTAACGGTTGTAAGTTTGGCTTTACCATTGCCCGCTTCAATAGCCTTGCTTAGATCTTCAGAGTTCATTATTTCGGGTAAAACATGATATTGCAGCACTCCGGTTAGCTTTTCCTTATTTTCAGCCTTGGTAAGATCGTCTAAAGTGCCCTTTTTTAACTTTGAAAAAGCATAATCTGTAGGAGCAAAAACCGTATACGTCCCTTTTTCCATTAACATACTGTCAAGACCTGCAGCTTTAAGAGCAATTACCAAAGTATCAAGCTCTCTGGTATTCATTGCTTTAGATGAAATACTGTTAGCCCGTGCCTCCTGCTTTAATTGCTCTTCTTTCATCTGAGCATCTTTCAGCTCCTGATCTTTCTGAGCCTGAGCCATTTCGGCTTCTTCCTGAGCTTTTAATTTAATCTGCTCCTCCTTCTTTTTATCTTCACCGCATGAACTGAGCAGCAATAAACCACAAAGTGCAAGGGTACTAAAATGTAGTGTTCTCATGTGTATTTGTTTTGATGATTATACTTACCAAAAATAGACTGCAAATGAATAGGTCTTATTTTTCGATTATTAATCTTTAGTTAAACAACGTTACAGAAATTAACAATCTGCTTTGCACCCATATTCTTGGGCTTAAGAGCTTCAGTTTGTATCTTTGCGCTAAATATGAAGCTATGAAACTTTTACTCATCACCCTTGCACTCTTAGGACTTGCTTTTGCCGGAATTGCCATAAAAATATGGGCTAAAAAGGACGGCAAATTTGCGGGAACCTGTGCCAGCCAAAATCCCTACCTCAACAAAACCGGTGAGGCTTGTGGTATGTGTGGAAAAATGCCCGATGAAATAGGCGATTGTTCCAATCCCAAGGCTTAAGAAAATCTGGTATTGAATGCGCTACCTGTAGTTCTGCTTCTCCTGTTTGCAGGGTTCACACTCATCAATTGCGCCTACTATATTTATTTTTCCCGGTTTTGGATTTTCTCCAGAGAGCCACTTCCTCCTTCTAGAACGGCTTTTGAAGGAGTGAGCATAATCTGCTGTATAAAAAATGAAGCAGAAAACCTTCCACGGCTGTTAAACGCTCTTCAGTCTCAGGATTATCCCCACTATGAAATACTGCTTGCAAACGATCACAGCAGCGATAACAGTCTTGATTTACTGCATGATTTCGCTTTGCGAAACCCAACTTGTAAAATCATCGATCTTGATGAAGAACACGGTAAAAAAGCCGGAATAACTAAAGCAATCTCCAAGGCAAAATACAACGCGTTACTCTTCATAGACGCCGATTGTGTACCTGCATCCCGTAACTGGATTGAACTGATGACACATCAGTTTAGCCCGGAAAAACAAATCGTTTTAGGTTATGGAAAATACGAGAGTGTTAAAAATTCGGTTTTAAATAAGCTCATTCGGTTTGAAACGGTTTTTACGGCGTTGCAATATTTCGCGTATGCGAAAGCAGGAAATGCCTATATGGGAGTAGGCCGCAATCTGGCTTATACTAAAAAACTATTCAACAGGGCTGATGGTTTCAAAAAACACCTGCATCACAGGGCCGGGGATGACGATTTATTTGTAAACGAGAATGCTACGCGGGATAATGTAGCCGTTTGCATAAATCCTGAAGCTTTTACCAGTTCGCAACCCGAGAAAACCTGGAAATCCTGGTTGATTCAAAAAAGACGACATATAGGTGTTTCGCATCTCTATAAAACCAAACATCAACTGCAACTGGGATTGTTTTATACTTCTCAGTTCGCATTTTACAGTTTGGCATTAGCAATTGTACTTACAGGTTTTGCAGGAACCGAATTTTTAATTTTGCTCCTGTTCAGAGAGCTTTTAGTATGGGGTGTAATAAGCAGAGCTCTTCGACGACTCAGGGAACAAAAATTAGTATTTTATATCCTTATGCTTGAACCTTTTATGATAAGCGTGCAAATGCTTATTTTTATAAGTACTATTGTAGTAAAACCCCAACGTTGGAATTGAACAAACCTCTTTTAGACCAAAAAATCACAGAAGCACAGTGTGGCAGTCAGGCGGCTTATAACTACCTGCTTAATGCGCACTGGAATTTGGTTTACAATTTTCAACTGGCACGCACTCAGGATGAATTCAAGGCTGAAGAGATCACCATTCAGACTTTTGCTAAAGCATTTAATCAGCTTCATACCTATAACAGCAACTATCAGTTCGCAACCTGGCTGATTACGATTTCTAAAAATCTTCAAATCGATTTATTCCGAAAGGAACAAAGCAGACAGCGACATATAGACAAAGAAAATCAGCTTAATAAGGTCATTGACGAAAACCCTACCGCTGAAGATGCCCTCATTAACGAGCAGGATTTAACCGAGTTGCAGGACCTGATCAAAAAATTAAAGCCACACTATCAGGAAATGATAGATTTACGCTATTTTCAGGGACTTAGCTACAAGGAAATGGCGAAAAAACTTGATGAGCCTTTAGGCAATGTCAAAGTAAAGCTGTTACGAGCCAGGCGCCTCCTTTCAGACTCCATCAAAAAACATTAGGAAGGTATATGAAAAACCTGCTTAGTCAATTAGGACCGGGGCTTTTATTTGCCGGGGCTGCAATAGGCGTCTCACATTTAGTACAATCGACCCGCGCCGGTGCCGATTATGGTTTTGGACTCGTATGGGCTCTTATTCTTATTCATATTATTAAATATCCTTTTTTCCAGTACGGTCCGCGCTATGCCGCAGCCACCGGGACCAGTTTGCTAGAAGGCTATTTGAAACTTGGCAAACCCCTGCTCCTCCTCTATTTTGGTATCAACCTGCTTACTATGTTTACCATTCAAACCGCGGTAACCATCGTCACAGCAGGTATAGCGACCTACATTTTTGGAATGGACTGGAGCATTACCACCTGGTCTCTCATCGTAACTGCTGTTAGTGCCGGTATTTTATTAGTGGGGAGATACGTGCTTTTAGACCGTTTGATGAAGGTCATCGTAATTACACTTACCATTAGCACGTTAATCGCTGTCTCTATTGCTGGCTATGAAACCCAAGACCCGATATCTTTTAGACAAATTATTCCTTCTGAAAGTCTGGGTATCGCATTTCTGATCGCTTTTATGGGATGGATGCCCGCTCCGCTTGATATCTCCATCTGGCACTCCCTTTGGTCTTTAGAAAAAGCCAAAAAAGGCAAAATTGAACGTAAGTCTGCCGTACTTGATTTCAATATCGGTTTTGCAGGCACTATCATCGTAGGAGCCTGCTTTATAGGACTTGGTGCACTCGTTATGTATCATAGCGGCGAATCGTTCAGTTCAAATGGAGGAGCATTCGCAAAGCAACTCATTGATATGTACACCAGCAGTTTGGGAGACTGGGCTTTTTATATCATAGGTATTGCTGCGCTTACCACTATGTTTAGCACCACCCTTACTACCCTTGATGCCTCACCACGGGCAATGGCCAAAACAACAGAATTGCTTACGGGCAGATCACAAAAGCGGGGTTACGCGATATGGATGCTTGTATTGATTTCTGGAACGGTTTGCATACTGTTTTTCTTAACCAGCGAAATGGGAACACTGGTAGAAATTGCAACTATCCTGTCTTTTTTAACAGCGCCTTTTTTCGCGATAGCTAATTACCTAGCTATGAATTCTGACGAAGTGGCACCAGATGACCGGCCCGGTCTTGCATTAAAAATAGCCAGCTGGATTGGCATTTTTCTGTTAGTTGCCTTTGGGATTTGGTATTTGAGCACTCTTTAATTTGAACTTTTCGCGATCTTCCCTACGGGTACGTATGGGCGCATTTTCAATGACTGTGGAGAGTACAATATGTGTTTTAGTTTCACCATAAGTAATCAGCTTGTCTATAAATTCCTCTAAGTGAAACTGATCAAACAGCACCACCTCCATAAAAATATTTTCGTTACCCGTGATGCGATAGCAATTGAGCACTTCAGAAAAATCATGAACTTTTTCTAAAAAGGGTTTCAGTCTGCCCATAAAAGCGCGAAGGGTAATGATTGCCTTGAGCTGATGCCCGGAACCAATATGCGATACTTCGGCTTTATAGCCTATTAAAATCCCGGCATCCTCCATTTTGCGTATACGTTCTGCAACCGCAGGAGAGGTTACACCCACTTCCCGGCTGATAGCACTTACAGACATACGCGCATTGCGCTGTAAGATTTGAAGAATTTTCCAGTTTGTGGGATCTATTTTCATTTTAAATAAAAAACAGGTTTTACTTTAAATTTTAAAGTAAATATATGCACAAAATTTAATTACTACATACAAAACGCTGTGAATTCAGGTAAATTTGAGTGACTTTTAAATCTATGAGATACACTCCGCTAAATAGCAAATTATACAATCAGGCACAGGAAATACTAAGGCTATCGCGCTCTATTTCAAGCTATCTGGTTTATGACCTTGCGCCCTTACAGGCAAACGGCAGTGAGAATCCCTATGTATATTTTTCTGGAGATATCGTACGCCATTCCGATTCTCTGGCACCCGAAATTCTGAAAGCCGAAAGTCAGGCTTTTCAGGATGACCGCCTGCGCTACGCTGCGTCTTTAGAACGGCTTACCGCCCGCCTCTACAGCACTTGCGAGCGTCTGGAACGCGCAGAAAGCAACGGTAAAGACTTTCTAAATATACTTAGAGCCGAGCTTCGCAAGTTTCGAAGATTGCAGCGCAAATGGATGATGACGCTCTAAGACGTCTTTAAAACATTTTTCCCAGAGCTGTACTGGCTATTCCTGTATAAAATCCTATTTTCGAGGTAAAGCATAAAAACTTCAAATTATGTCTTCAGACGATGCAAATCATTATGAGGATTACCGCTCCAGCCCGCTGTATCAAAAAGCATACGAAATCCTCAAGTTAGCCAATCGAATTGCCGAGATGGCCTCATCCTATGAGATTGAGAGCGATAAACCCGAAGAGCAGGAAATTCTGCGCAGCCACGCAATTTACATTCGGGAAGATGCTTCAATCATCCCTGCTAAAATTGCCGGTGCCTGGAACTGTGACCTCTACGACATCAAGATGGAAAAAGCTGCGATCATTCGCAAATGCGCCCGTGAACTCGCCACCCACATGACGGGATTGGAAATGTATGGATTTAAAGAAACCGAATACCTCGATTTACTACGGGACGAGATCGAAGTATTCCGGGTCTTGTTTGCCCAGTGGGTACAGACTTTTGACCCGTGGAACTACATCATTGACCGCTGGGGTTTATTTAATCCGCCCGGGGTGAATTACGACGATCCCGACCCGGATGACGACATACCCTTCGATCCCGATGATTTTGACTTTGAGGATTAGATATGCTAGACTTGAGATAATAGATTTAAGATATTAGACGGAAAATCTATACTACGAAGGCAACTAGGTTGCATTTGGGCGTCTCCCTGCGGGTCGGGCCTGCCTGCCGGCAGAGGCAGGCTATACGCTACTATCCCTCACGCGGTTTAAATGAGAAATTCCAGTAAAAAAAAGACCTCACAGGTTTCCAGAACCTGTGAGGTCTGGATTTCAAATAAGAATTAAAGATCCTTCGGCTTCGCTTAGAGTAAGCGATTCGCACACTATTTCCTGCGGCAGAGCCTTTTTTAAAAGAAACCTTTATACTCCCAAGTAAAATTCAGATTGGAATGAAAGACCCTTCGACTTCGCTCAGGGTAAGCGATATACTCAAGATTTTATGCGCTTGCGCTTTAAAATCTTGGTATCCTGCTTACATATTTCTTCTATACTGCCCTCCTACTTCAAAAAGGGCAGTGGTGATTTGACCTAAAGAGCAAACCTTAGTAGCTTCCATAAGATGCTCAAAAATATTTTCATTCTGAATTGCCGCGTTTTGTATGCCTTCCAATGCTTTTTCGGCTTTGTCTTTATAAGCCTTATGCAGTTGCGTCAGGGTTTTGATTTGCGCCTGCTTTTCAGCTTCGGTAGCTCTGATGACTTCCATCGGTTTAACCGTGGGCGAACCGGTGCTGCTTAAAAACGTATTCACCCCGATAATCGGGAAATCACCATTGTGCTTCAGGGTTTCGTAATACAGGCTTTCTTCCTGTATTTTACTGCGCTGGTACATGGTTTCCATCGCGCCCAGCACTCCGCCTCTTTCGGTTATACGATCAAATTCAAGCAAAACGGCTTCTTCCACGAGATCGGTTAATTCTTCAATAATAAAAGCCCCCTGAATGGGGTTTTCATTTTTAGCCAAACCTAATTCCTTATTGATAATCAGCTGTATGGCCATCGCACGACGCACACTTTCTTCGGTTGGCGTGGTAATCGCTTCATCGTAGGCATTAGTATGCAGCGAATTACAATTGTCATAAATGGCATACAAGGCCTGCAACGTGGTGCGGATGTCGTTGAAGTCAATTTCCTGCGCGTGCAGCGAGCGACCCGAAGTCTGTATGTGATACTTCAGCATTTGCGCTCTGGAGTTGGCGCCGTATTTCAGCTTTAAGGCTTTCGCCCAAATCTTACGCGCCACCCGCCCTATTACCGCATATTCCGGATCAATACCGTTGCTGAAGAAAAACGAAAGGTTGGGGCCAAATTTATTGATATCCATCCCGCGGCTCAGGTAATACTCAACGTAAGTAAATCCGTTTGCCAGTGTGAATGCCAGTTGGGTGATGGGGTTTGCACCCGCTTCCGCAATATGATAGCCCGAAATAGAAACCGAATAGAAATTACGAATCTGGTTTTCTATGAAATATTCCTGCACATCACCCATAAGACGCAGTGCAAATTCCGTAGAAAAAATACAGGTGTTTTGTGCCTGATCTTCCTTTAAAATATCGGCCTGTACGGTGCCGCGCACCTGACTGATGGTTTCGGCTTTGATTTTCTCATAAACTTCTTTTGGCAATACCTGATCTCCGGTAATACCCAGCAGCATCAAACCCAGACCGTTGTTTCCTTCAGGTAAAGTCCCTTCGGCCTGTTTGGCTTCGATAGAAAAATTCTGGTATTTGGGACGCTCCAGACCTTTGTCGTCGTAGTTTGCTTTCAGCTTTGCTTCAACTTCGTCTTCCAGCCCGTTTTCCCTGATGTATTTCTCACAAGCCTGATCGATTGCCGCATTCATAAAAAAGCCCAGCAGCATAGGTGCCGGCCCATTTATAGTCATACTTACCGAAGTCATCGGGTTTGCCAGATCAAAGCCTGAATACAATTTTTTAGCATCATCCAGACAGCAGATGGATACCCCCGCATTTCCTATTTTTCCGTAAATATCGGGGCGGTGATCGGGGTCATTCCCGTAAAGCGTCACACTGTCAAAAGCCGTAGAAAGGCGTTTTGCAGGCAAGCCCATACTCACATAATGAAAACGCCGGTTGGTACGCTCGGGACCACCCTCACCCGCAAACATTCGGGTAGGATCTTCGCCAGTACGTTTAAAAGGATATAGTCCGGCCGTATATGGGAACTCACCCGGTACGTTTTCCTGCAATACCCACTTTAAAATATCACCCCAGGCCTCATATTTTGGCAAAGCCACTTTAGGAATTTGCTGATGGGAAAGCGATTCGGTATGCGTATCTATTTTAATTTCTTTGTTCCGTACTTTAAAGGTATAAACCGGATTTTTATAGCGGTTGACCTTCTCTTCCCAGCCGGTAATCACTTCCCAATTGTAGGGATCGAGATCCATTTTGAGTTTATCAAACTCCGCCAGTAAAAGCTTGGCCAAATCACCTTCCTTTAAATCTTCCTCCAGAACAAGACCTGCTTTATCCAGTTCAGGTTTTTTACCGGTAATCGTTTCGATGGTTTTATAAATACCGAATAGCTTTTGTGCCACAACACTTTGTGAAAGCGCGGTAGCGTCGTAACTGCGGTTGTTTTCGGCAATTTCTGAAAGATAACGCGTACGTGCCGGTGGGATCACAAATATCTTTTCAGACATCTCATCGCTGACCTCAAATGTACTTTCAAGCCTCGTATTGGTTTTGGTAGCCAATTCATCCATAATCGCCTTGTACAGGCGATTCATTCCGGGATCGTTAAACTGACTTGCGATGGTGCCGTAGATGGGCAGATCATCCTGCGGAGTATCCCACAATTGATGATTGCGCATGTATTGCTTTTTCACGTCACGCAAAGCGTCTTGGGCTCCGCGCTTGTCGAACTTATTGATCGCAACCAGGTCTGCAAAATCAAGCATATCGATTTTCTCAAGCTGCGTAGCTGCACCAAACTCAGGCGTCATCACATAAAGAGAAACATCACTATGGTCCAGGATTTCGGTATCGCTCTGACCAATACCACTGGTTTCCAGAATAATTAAATCATACTCAGCCGCTTTAAGCACCTCAACCGCTTCCTGAACGTGTTTAGAAAGTGCCAGATTGCTCTGACGCGTCGCCAGCGAACGCATATACACCCTTGGTGAGTTGATCGCATTCATACGGATTCGGTCTCCTAAAAGTGCTCCGCCGGTTTTCCGTTTTGAAGGATCGACAGACACAATCCCAAGAGTTTTCTCAGGAAAATCGGTGAGAAAACGGCGTACGAGTTCGTCAACCAATGAGGATTTACCGGCGCCACCGGTCCCGGTTATGCCCAAAACAGGAGTGCTATTGCTTTGATTTTTCTCTTCAAAATAGCTTTTAAAAGCATCGTGATCATTTTCCGCCAGCGAGATCAGGCGTGCTATTGTGTTTACATCTTTTTCTTTAAGCTTCTTCGGAATTTCAGCAGCCTCCGCTAAAGCTGAAGCTTCCGTTTTAAAGTCGGCTTGCTCCACCAAATCATTGATCATTCCCTGCAAGCCCATTTCGCGGCCATCATCGGGCGCGTAGATGCGGGTAACGCCATAATTCATCAACTCTTCAATCTCTTCGGGCAGGATTACACCGCCACCGCCGCCGAAAATTTTGATATGCCCCGCTCCTTTTTCCTGAAGCAGATCATACATATATTTGAAATATTCGGTATGACCACCCTGATAGGAAGTCATTGCGATTGCCTGCACATCTTCCTGAATAGCCGTATTAACCACCTCCTCCACGCTACGGTCGTGGCCCAGGTGAATGACTTCGACCCCGGTAGACTGAATGATGCGGCGCATGATGTTGATGGCAGCATCGTGACCGTCAAATAGTGAGGCTGCGGTTACAATACGTACTTTATGGGTAGGCGAATAGGGCTTAATTTGATTCATTCGTAATATTTTACTTTACAGAAGCTACTAAATTAAATAATTGATATCGAAATAGCATTTATTTTACAGTATTAATATTCTAAATTGAAAGGTAATTTTCTAGCTTAGCTTTTTATCAAAACAGCGTCTAAAAATACAGTTTGTAAACAGTAGAATATCCCATTATGCAGAAAATTACGCTTTTAATCAATTGTCCTGATCGTAAGGGAATTGTGACTACCATTACGCAATTTATTCTGGAGAAACAGGGAAATATAGTTTACCTCGATCAACACGTAGACCGCGAGGAACGGGTGTTTTTTATGCGGGTAGAGGCCGAATTTGACGAGCCGGGATTTAGTCTGGCGCAATTTGAAAAGCAATTTGTTGACCAGTTTAAGGCTGACTATCAACTGAAATATCAGCTTTATGATGCGCTTCATAAACCGAGACTGGCCCTGTTTGTATCGAAATACGATCATTGCCTCTATGATCTTTTAGGTCGAAATGCTTCAGGCGAACTGGAAGTAGAAATTCCGCTCATCATCAGCAATCATCCCGATCTGGAGATCGTTGCCAGGCGTTTTGATATTCCGTTTAAACACATTCCGGTTACCAAAGCGAATAAAGCTGAAGCCGAAGCAGAACAAATACGCATCATACGCGAACATAAAATCGATTTGATTGTGCTGGCCCGCTATATGCAGATTGTTTCCAATGATTTTGTGTCTCAGTTCAAACACCAGATTATCAACATTCACCATTCATTTCTTCCGGCCTTTATAGGCGCCAAACCTTATCACGCCGCTTTTGAACGCGGGGTAAAAATCATAGGAGCTACCAGTCACTACGTTACGGCAGATTTGGACGAAGGCCCCATCATTGAGCAGGAAATCGTACGGGTTTCTCATGTACATTCCGTTCAGGATTTCATTTTAAAAGGCCGTGATCTGGAAAAAGTGGTGCTCGCCCGCGCTATCAAAGCGCATATTGAGCACAAGGTTCTGGTCTACGGCAACAAAACCGTGATTTTTGCCTAAGGTTTTTTAATCTTATGAGAATAGCTTAACTTAACTCAGGTATAGGCAGGATTGCGCCTGTTTCCCTTTCGCAAAAGCGAAAACTAAAAATCAAGTATTTAGATCTTTTTCATGAAAAAAATAATTGCCCTTGTTTGCATACTCACGTTAAGCGCGTGCGCCGAATTACAATCTGTTGTTGACAGCCTGCCCAATCAGGTGGGTGTTGATAATGCCACCATCGCAAGCGGACTACGCCAGGCTCTTGATTTTGGTATCGAAAAACAGGTAAGCAAACTCACACAAAAAGATGGTTTTTACGGTAATCAGCTTGTCAAAATCTTATTACCTGAAGAACTTCAAAAAGTGGATCGCACCTTAAGAAATGTGGGACTGGGCAGCCTGGCCGACGAAGGTTTAAAAGTACTTAACCGCGCTGCAGAAGATGCGGTGAGTGAAGCTACTCCCATATTTGTTGATGCTGTAAAAGGCATCACCTTTACCGACGCAAAGAATATTTTATTAGGTAATGACATTGCTGCAACCAGTTATTTAGAATCGCGTACCGAAACTGCATTGTATGCAAAGTTCAACCCGGTTATACAAAATTCATTCAGTAAAGTGGGCGCAGATAAAATCTGGAACGACCTTATTACCCGCTACAATGCCTTACCGCTTACCAATGATGTTAACCCCGACCTCACGGATTATGTCACCAATGAAGCCTTAAAGGGCGTCTATACAATGATTGCAGTTGAGGAAAAAGATATTCGCAACAATTTCGCAGCCCGCACGACCGCATTGCTAAAACGCGTTTTTGCACTTCAAGATTAAAAATTATGAGTAAGCTTTTAAAAATAGTAGTTGCCGGGCCCATACCCCGTGATACGATTTCAACGTATGAAAATGACATCATTATGCGCTATGGCTGCGTGACGCATCCGGTGATTGCCTTATCAAAATTACTGGTTGATGAGGGCAGTGTGGTTCCGGTTACCAATATTCATCAAAAGGATGAAGCCGGGATTGCTCAGGAATTTGCAGCATTTACCAATGTAAGTCTGGAAGGCATAAACAGTAAAGAAGATCGGGGGACGGTTATTTTACTGGATTTTAAAGACCAAAACAATCGGGAGGAAAAGCAGTTGGCGTGTATGAACCCGATACGCCCCAAACATATCAAGCAACACCTGGATGCAGATGCTTTCGTTTTTGTACCCATTACCGATTTTGAAATCAGTTTGAGTACCTTAAAACACATTAAAAAACACAGTAAGGGGATTATCATTTTTGACGCGCACGGAGCCACCACAGCAATGGATGTAAAAGGGCATCGCCATCGTAAATTCTGGGTTGACCGGGACGAATGGCTTCCTTACATAGACGTGCTCAAAATGAACCTGGAAGAATCGCAGTGCATGTCTTTTGCCCGGGAGTATGAGCACGAAATCCCCTCTATTTATGACGAAAACGCCACAGAACATTTGGATGATTTGGCTGAACATGTTTTAAAAAAAGGAGTTTCCTATTTCTATGTGACCATGGATTCACGGGGCTGTATCTTGTACCACATGAAAGATGATAAAGTTCTAAAAGACTGGATTCCTTCTGTTAAGGTTGATAAAGTTGTAGATACTACAGGTTGTGGGGATAGTTTTGCCGGCGGACTTGCGTATGGTTTTGCAAAGTATAATGATCCCATACGTGCAGCTCAATACGCTAATATTTTGGGTGCGCGACGCACGCAGGGCAAAGACTGGGATGTGTTTAAAACAGCAGCTGAAACCGAAGCCATTCGTGAGCAAAACTACACCTAAATCTTTAAAAGAAACCCACAACCACTAATTACGAATTCTCAGGAATTTGACTCCATTGCTAGGGAAAATCTGGTATTTTATGATAATTTAACAAAAAACGTTTGCGAAGTTATTACGAGCTGAATTTTTAAAAGATCGCTATTTTTTTGCATTTTAGTCATTAAGATATCAATTTCAAGAGGTTTATTTTAAGAATTTTCAAAAAAGCCTTCCGGAAATTCAAACAACAGCATCACCAATCTATTCTACATTAACCCTGGCGCTATCAATTCTGATAATTTTTGGTTTATTTTAGCATAATCTATTTGTTCATCCCCTTTATGATAATCTCTTGTATTTTTGGAGAGGGGATCGACAGAATCTAATCTAAACCCTTACATATGAAGAACAAATTACCTTTTTATTTAAGCTTCATTTTGATGCTTACCTGTTCTTTGGCGTTTTCCCAAAGTAAAAGCGTTTCAGGAACAGTAACAGACGAACAGGGAATGCCACTTCCCGGTGTAAATATTACAGTGCAAGGCACAAACAGTGGTACGCAAACTGATTTTGACGGAAACTATACTCTTGATGCAGAAGAAGGAGCGACTCTGGTCTTTTCTTACTTAGGGTTCAAAAACAGTCAGGTCGTAGTTGGAGCCGCTTCAACTTATGATGTAACATTAGAAACCAGCGCTGATGAGCTGGATGAAATTGTTGTGGTAGGTTATGGTACTCAAAGTAAGCGCACCCTTACTGACAATATTGTTAAATTAAGTGCGGAAGATATTGATGAAGTACCGGTTTCAAACTTTCAAAGTACACTTGTTGGTAAAGCCGCTGGTGTACAAATCACACAAAATAACGGTAAAGTAGAAGGAGGACTAAACATAAGAGTACGTGGAGCCACCAGTATAACAGCAGGAACACAACCTCTCTATGTACTGGATGGGATTCCTCTTTATAATGCTAATGAATCGAGCAATGGTGCTCCTACAAACCCACTTCTTTCAATTAGCCCAAATGAAATTGAGTCTATTGAAGTACTTAAAGATGCATCTTCTGCAGCTATTTATGGAGCGCGAGGTGCAAATGGAGTTGTAATTATCACTACAAAAACCGGAAAAGAAGGAAAAGCAGAGTTTTCCGTAAATATAAGTCACGGACTTAGTGAACCTACCAATACTAGAGAATGGGTATCAGGAACTCAATATATTGAACTATTTCGTGAGGCTGCTATAAATGCAGTTGATTACGGAGAATTTGCTGACCAAGCAGAAGCAGTTGATTACATTGAAGGCATATTTGATTTTCTTGCAGCAGATACAGACTGGCGCACTAATCCTGTCAACACCGACTGGCAATCCCTTGCTTTCCAAAACGGTTCTGTTTCTGACGCCGACTTCTCTATGAGCGGTGGTACAGCAAAAACCTCGATCTTTTTCTCTGGATCTATGAATGAAACCAAAGGTATTGTACGAGGCAATGGTTTACGGCGTTTTAATGGCCGCACGAATATTTCTCATAAATTTAGCGAACGTTTCAACGTGGGTATGAATTTAAGCTTCTCACGTACAGACATCGATCGTATTGCCAACGATAATCAATTCACAACCCCTTTACAGGCTATTGCCCAACCTCAATTGTCCCCAGCCTATCTCGAAGATGGCTCTATAAACCCAAATACACTTTATGCAAACTTTCTTCTCGAAGACCAATTTGCATATTATAAAACCGTATTACGCAGAGTAAACGGACGTACATTTGGTGATTATGAAATCCTGGACGGTCTTAAAGTTAATGGCAACTTTGCTTATGACTTGTTTTACCAAACAGAAGATAACTTCAGAGGAAGTCAGACTCCGTTTCAATCCACAAATGGAGAGGCTTTTGCCAGTAGTGTAAATGCTGAAAACTACATCGTATCGGGTTTTTTAAGTTATGATAAGACATTTGGCGATGTTCATACCATAAGCGCTGTTGCTGGTACAGAGCTTAACGAAACCGTGCGGCGTTTTGAAAGTGTTACTGCTAATCAATTTCCATCCGATGATTTTCAAACGGTAAGTGGCGGCGCAGATATTGTAGCCGGTGAAGGTACCGAAACTGCAAATAGTTTTTTCTCTCTTTTTGCCCGGGCAACTTATGATTTTGCAGGTAAATACCTTTTAAAGGCAAGTATCCGTAGAGATGGTTCCTCGCGGTTTGGTGCTAATGAACGTTATGGTATATTCCCGGCATTTTCTGCCGGTTGGATTGTTTCTGAAGAGGGCTTTTTAAAAGACTCTGACGTACTATCATATCTGAAACTTAGAGGTAGCTGGGGTAAAACGGGAAATGCTGATATTGGAAATTTCCCATCACGATACCTATTTGGTGCCATTTCATACAATCAGAGACCCGGTATTTCCCTAACCCAGCCTGGAAATCCCGATTTAACCTGGGAAACCACTACTCAAACAGATATTGGATTGGAATTTGGATTCCTAAACGGACGTATTTCAGGAGAAATTGACTATTATCACAAAAATACCGATGGCCTATTATTTGACGTACCATTAATACCCAGTTCTGGAGCTAGCAGCATCAGTAGTAATATTGGCGAACTCGAAAATAAGGGTTGGGAATTTGTTTTGAATACTGATAATATTCAGTCTGAAAATTTTCAGTGGAGCACGAGTTTTAATTTATCAAACAACAAAAACAAAATCCTCTCTCTTCCTAATGACAATAACGACATCATCACAGGACGTAATATTCAGCGGGTAGGAGAACCTGTCAACTCTTTATACGTTTTGGAATATGCTGGTGTTAATCCTGATAATGGAGATGGTTTGTATTTTATAAACTCGGTAAATCCTGATGGTAGTCTTAATAAAGATACGACTACCAATCCGAATGAAGCTAACCGTATTGTAGCGGGCAATCCATTTCCCGAATGGTACGGCGGTTTGACCAATACCTTTAACTTCTTAAACGTAGACTTTTCATTTACTTTTCAAGGAGAGTTTGGTGCTTCCATCTTTAATGACGGAGGCCGCTTTCAGTCTGCAAGTGCTGATTATTTTGACAATCAAACCCTTGATCAGTTTACTGACAGATGGCAACAACCCGGTGATATTACCGATGTTCCACAAGCCCGTCTATTTGGAGGGAATGGTACTGCACGATCTACGAGATACCTGGACCGTACCGATTTTGTACGCTTACGTAATGCCACCTTAGGATATACCATCCCAAAAGAAGCAATTGAGCGCTATGGACTATCTAAGGTGCGTATATATGTAACCGGAGTAAACCTGCTTACTTTTACTGACTTCGATATAGATTATGATCCAGAGGCAACAAGTGACGCAGGTGGCATTGGAGTGTCTTTCTACTCTGCTCCTCCAGCCCGTACCTTCTCTGTAGGACTTAATGTGAAATTTTAAAATTAAGGCAATGACAAAAATATATAACTATTACATTTTACTAATCATCGCCATAGGTTTTACTAGTTGCGATGACAATCTGGAAATCAATCCCAGGCAAAGTATTGACGGTTCACAGGTTTTTACTTCTGAGCAAAATCTTGATGCTTTGTTACTCGGTATTTACGAGGAATCTGGACAGGCTGAAAGCTACGGAGGGGATATTCAATTGGCAAATGACCTAATTGGAAACTCGGATCAAGTTAGCTGGTTTGGGACATTTGTAGGTCCTCGCCAGTACATTCAAAAGAATATTCTTGTAGATAATGCATTTGTCAGTGATACGTGGTTTAATAATTACGAATCAATAAACCAGACAAATCTTATCATTGATAATTTAGACATTGTAACAAGTAGCGAAGCTAAAAAAAGTCAGGTCGAAGGCGAAGCTAAATATTTAAGAGCACTTAATTACTTTGGTTTAATTACGCTATGGGCATTACCCTATGAAGCCGGAAGTACAAATAACCAGCCCGGTGTTCCATTACGATTAATAGGTTATGAAGACTATTCTCAACCACTACCTCTCGAACGTGCCAGTGTGGAGCAAATCTACGCTCAAATCCTGGAAGATTTAGAAGTTGCTTACCAAAATCTACCCGCAAGTAATGGGATTTTCGCAGGCAAATATGCAGCTCAAGCCCTAAGAGCCCGTGTTTATTTACAAATGCAAAATTATGCTGCGGCTCGTGATGCTGCAGATGACGTTATTGAGAACAGTGGTGCAGAATTAACTGAAACTTTTGCTGAAGCATTTAATAATGATGCAGACAGTAGTGAAGACCTTTTTGCATTTCAGGTTACTAATCAAACTGGTGATAATGATTTTATCACGTTTTATGCTTCTCAGGATAATGGAGGTCGTGGAGGCGATATAGCGCTTAATGCTGAATATTTTGCTCTCTTTGATGATCCTAATGATGACAGAGCAAATTTCATAACTATTGGTGATTTTGGAGATGATCTTACTGCTAAGTACACCAATCAATTTGCAAATGTAGTGGTATCAAGACTTGCAGAAATGTATTTGATTCGTGCAGAAGGTAATATTGTGGAGAATACAGCTGTTGGATCCACTCCCGTTGAAGATATAAATCAATTACGAGAAAGAGCCAATGCTGATTTAGTAACAGGACCTCTGACTCAAGAAGACATACTCCTGGAACGTCAGCTTGAACTCGCTTTTGAGGGATTTTTACTTCAGGACCTTAAGCGTACTCAAAACGATGTGGATGGATTACCTTATGATTCGCCACGTTTGGTATTGCCCATCCCTCAAACTGAAATGGACACAAACAACTTAATTGAGCAAAATCCAGGCTACGGCTCATAATTAAGTTTCGACTAAAGTCAAAACGCCATCCTAAAAAGATGGCGTTTTTTAGTTTAGATCTGCTAGTAACTTTTCAAAATAATCAAAAGCCTTTAAAAGCCTGCTGCCGTACCAACTGAAGTATTCTCCATCTACCAAAATAATCTTTGCGTTGGTAATCTGCTTAAAGGATTCAGTATGCTTTTCTTTAAATGGAAAAGGTTCCGATG
>CAYNMH010000013.1:0-27159 GCA_964398145.1 uncultured Flavimarina sp.
ATACTTTATATATATAAAAATACATCTAATTCATAAACCGTGCAATGATTTTTGCTACTGGTTCAATGGCTTTGGTGTGTTCAATGGTGGGACCGGCGACCCATACGGTTTTGTAGGTGGCTTCAGTGGCGGCTTTGGTCACCATATTGGTTCCTTTTAAAAAACGCAGCATTTTTACATACTTTTTAAGCCATTTGTTTTTATTGAGCAGCTTCTCAATCCAGATCTGCTCGGTGCCTATTTCCTGCACATAAGGCGTATTGATCACCGTACAGGGCGTACCGCTGATCTTTTGGGTCATCACAATGTCCTGTTCCCCATAATCCACACAGGCCTGCTTGTATTCCTGAGAAACCCCAGCTTCTTCTGATGCAATAAACGGACTCCCGATGCTCACCCCGGCTGCTCCATAGCTCATTTTTTCTTTCAGGTCTGCACGGGTTCCTACCCCGCCTGCAGAAATCACAGGAATCGCTACCGCTGCATTTAGGCTTTCGATTAGTTTTTTGGGCGAAAGGTCTCCACGATGGCCGCCGGCTTCGTTGTTTACGGCTATAATGGCATCGCAGCCCAGACTTTCTACCTTTTTGGCCTGCTCGAGATTGACTACATCACAAAACACAAGAATATCCTTTTTATGGGCTTCTTCAATTACCTGTTTAGGGTTTCCCAATGAGGTAATGATGAAATCACAACCCAGTTCACAGCAAACCGCCAACTGATCTGGAAATTTGGTGTTTGATTTATTGACAATCAGATTAAAACCGAAAGATCCGCCTGTAGTCTTTGCCGCTTTAAGTTCGTGGATTGCCGCTCTTAATTCAGGTAAAGTACGGTAGTTGAGCGCGGGGATGCAGCCTGCGATCCCGGCCTGCATTGCTGCCTTAACCATAGACACGTTTGACACCAGAAACATAGGCGCCATAATGATGGGATGCTGAATATGGAGTAATTGTGTAAGGGTTGCTTTCATGATCAACTAATTGATTTCTAAAGTTAGTTTTTTAATCAGCTTGCCTGTTTTAAAAGCATATTAAAAAGTAGTTTTTAAAATGGTAGTTGCAAACCGCGTGAGGGACAGCAGCGTAAATCCCGCAGTCCCGACAGATCGGGACGAGGAATTGCAGCGAATGGCCCGACCCGCAGGGTCACGCCCAAATTTGATAATCGGAAGTAAAAAAAGAGATCACCTGTACTGGATAGTTTACTCTAAAACCGTTTTGATGCGATCAACTACCTGCTGCGGTTTAATGCTATACATTGCCTTCTCATAGCCTGCAGGGACTTTATTGCCATAAACCGAAGTGGGAATCGCAGGAAATTGCTCACGGTCTGCTAATACCTGATTCTCTGCCGGTTCACCGTAAGGCGTAAAACCCAAATATGGGTGGGTCACCCCCCAAATCGTAACTACCGGAATGCCAAAAAGCGCCGCCAGATGCCCGTTACCGCTATCCATCGCGAGCATCGCATCGAGATGGGAAATAAGCGCGAGTTCTTCAGCAAAGCTGAATGTACCCGCCACCGAAATGCAGTTGCTGTAGTTGTCGGCAAAAGATTGTAATTTTTGAGTCTCTTCTGCCCCGCCGCCAAACAAAATGATTTTATAGGATTCATCGTTCAATTGGGCCAAAACCACATCCATCAACTCTAGCGGATACTGCTTACCGGCGTGCGCAGCAAAAGGCGCAACACCCAGCCATTTGAAGGGCTCCATACCTACATGCTTACGAATGCTATCGCTAAGGGGTTGTTTTGGCAGGAATTCGCTACCGTTCAATTGTATGGGATATCCCAACTTTTCAAAGACTTCGGCATAACGGGCGTGGGTGCTTTTTAGCGTCCTGAAATCTTTATCATTTCCGCGCGTCAGAGCCTTCTTTTCGGCCCGGCCTTTATTGATTTGCGCAGATTTGCTTCCGCGTAGGCGAAAAAAAGACCGCAACACCTTAGAGCGAATGACATTGTGCAAATCGGCGATTGCCGTGAAGCGCTCTGGCTGTAAATCGCGGTACAGTTTGTATAAACCGGCCGCTCCCTTGTAAGTGTCTTTTACATCCGCGGCGAAAAAATGAACCCGTTCCAGAGGTTCAAAAAAAGGCGCAAAAAAGGGCTTTGACACCACCGTAATCTCCAAATTGGGATAGGTACGTGTAAGGGCGATTAATACGGGTACGGTCATCGCCACATCTCCCATTGCAGAAAGACGTATGCACAGAAGATGGGGGTTTTGGGCAACCGGCATCTACTTTTTGCTTTGGCTGCGCAAAACAGGGTTTAACTCGTCGTCATTGTACATTTTCATCTGCTTGTAAACCTTCATATACTTGTCACCGTTCTCAATATCCCTAATCAACGTATCAATAGCAGTAGAAAGATCTACACGCTGCTCAATGAGTACATCCAGTTTACTTTGACAGGCAGTTTTATGTTCGTCTGATGCATCCTTACGATTCGCCTCTTCCTCCATATGATAAATCTTCAGGGTGAGAATGGCAAGGCGGTCTAGGGCCCAGGCAGGACTTTCCGTGTTGATCGTCGCTTTTTTATTAGGCTTTACATCGCGATATTGTTTTAAAAAATAGCTGTCAATATACTCCACCATATCGGTACGATCCTGATTTGACGCGTCTATTTTTCGTTTAAGCTCCAGGGCTTCAACGGGATCAATCTGCGGGTCGCGAATGAGGTCTTCATAATGCCATTGCACGGTATCTATCCAGGCTTTACGATATAACAAATGCTCTAGAAAGTCAACATCGGTGTCGTATGGGTTATCAAAAGGCTGATCAACGCGGTCTTTGATGTGGTAATCATCTACAGCGCGTTCAAAGATACGTTTTGCGGTATGTGTTATCATTGCTGATTATTTTTCCAAAATGTGTAAATATTCGATTGTACCGGTTGCTTTATGCTTTCGGTTTTCGGTCTTATCGGCTTTAAAACGCTGATAGGACGTGGTGACCAGATCATAGGTTCCGTAACGCTGCATAATCGCTTTTACGGTTTCAGCAGTCATTAATCCCTCATTGTTGTAACTCAGGAAAATGGTTTTAAAATCTGCCTGTTTAATCAACTCTTCAAAAGCTGTTGCTACCTCGTTTTTGCTACAAAAAGCACTTTTTTTATAGGAACGCAAACCGGTTTTTCCTCTGGGTACAAAGGTATCTTTTTTTGCAATAGTATTGAGCACATGATAATTGGCACCATACTGTCGCGCGTTGTAAGGCGGGTCGAGGTATAAAATATCGCCCGAGATAGCTTTGATAAGTTCGTTGCTGTTTTGGTTATAAACCGAATGATTTCCCGGGGTGATTTCAAAATCAGCAGGTTTTAGGGTCAAGGTGTTCTGGGCTGATTTTTTCAGCTTTTTTAAATAAGCGCCATACACCGAAGCGGTATTGGCAACCTTATCGGCGCTTTCGAGCAGGCTCGCCAGGAGTAAATAATACAGGTCTTCGTTTATTTCGCCTTGCGTAAACCAAAGTTCAATCTGGTTGCGGATGGCATCAATTTTTTTTCCGTTTTCCGCTGAAAAATAAAGGCGGTCGGAAGCTCCCCTTTCGCAATAGTTGTTAAAAATAAAGCCTTCTTGGGGTCGAAGCTTTTGAAGTTTTTCAAAATAAACGGAAGCATCAAGCGGGTGATTGTTGCCTATATAATTTCGGTTTAGAATGTAGCTGTAAAACTCCAGGTCGTTTGCAATAACACTTTTGACCAAAGGTTTAAAGGTGCGTCCCACACTGCCGGTGCCGGCAAATAAATCACAGAACACCAGCTTTGATAAGTCTGCCCCACAGACCTGCTGAATGCTGCTGAGCAACCAACCGGAAAGTTTGTGTTTAGACCCTATATAATTCATCGTATTGCCCAGATAATATCGGAAACCACAGGCTTTCCCCGATCTTCAGATACTCTAATTAATTTTGAGGCATCAAAAGTACTCACATAATCTGCAACAAGCGATTGTAACCACGAGATTTCTGCCTTTAACCGATAATGGTTTCCATCGTTTTTATAAACCACCAGAAAAAGTCGGTTAGCCCGGTGATACCGTTTACCGGTGCTTTGATGGGCATACAGCCAGTTGATGAGCTGTGCCGGGTTTGCTTTCGCGAAAGCGATATCGTGACCATAACTTTTAGGAAATACAGAGGTTTTCAGGTCAAAATCAACCCCGTTAATGCTAAAATCAATGAGACGATCTTTTTCATTTTTGGCAGACCGCACGCCGGGTTGCTCACAAAAAATCTGCTCGACAGCACGAGCGCTCCAGTAGTTATACCAGCGACTTATTGCATATTGAAAAAAGACATTTTCGTCGATATCCTGGCGTTTGCTCTCCTGCCGAATGCGTACAACCAACTCTTCAAAAGTAAGCACCGTATAAATAAAATTACTACGTGCGTCCCAGAGATCATTCTGCTTTTGAAGCCACCGGTCCGGGTAAGGCCAGCGCTTTTTAAGCTCCATTTCTACGCTATGTAAATCTAAGCGGCCCACAGTACCGCAATAACAGGAATAAGCAATGCAAGCCACATCATCATTTCTTTAAACCAAAAGCTCTTGCTGGTCTCTACATAATTTGCAGTTATGATGGAAAGAGGGCCAAATAAAAAATAGAGTTCGCTTCCATCACGCCTTGAAGCGAGAAAAATCGCGATAAATAAAGCAACTAGTGCACTGATTAAAATAAGACTGTAGGATGCCTTTAAACTCTGACTTACCTCGTTAATCTGGGAGGTGTACTTGAAGCCACACCACAGGCAAAGTGTGATAATGAAAGAGGTAGGAAGTAACAATCTTGGATTATTAAATGTCGAAAAATCGTAAGTAGGTAGTTGCAAGTAATTGAGGGTAAATTCGAGTGCACCTTTATAATAAAGGCTGAAAGTAAAGCACAGGATAAATACAATAAAAACCCCGGCAAACGGAAGCAACCAGTTACGATAATCATTGGGCGCATAGAACAAAACAGCAAAATAGAGCACTACCAGAAACATAATACTCCAGAAGTAAAACAAAGAAGCGATGGTGATCCAAAATGCGGCATCAAAAATCTTTTTTTTCTGATCTTTTTCAGATTTGAGGCTTATAATTCTACGTAAGGCCAAAAGCACAAACATACCCGAGAGTGCCGTGTCGGTATTAAAAAACGTCTGGGGTACGGCAAGAGTAAAACACGCAAAAAAGAATACAATGTAAGTAGTACGCCGGGTTAAGGTGTTGCGTTTCACTACAAAATTGAGAACCCCTAGAGAAAATAAATACAGCAAGAGGATCAAAAATCTACTTAAAATCCTAAGAGCCGTTAACTCGTAAAAGTCTGAAAAGATGTAGTACCCGGTTAAAAACAGGACAACACCCAAGACGATAACTGCGAAATTTATAGGTTTTGATGCGCCAAAAAAGCTTGTTAGCATTGGAGTTTTTTCTATTTTTGCAACGCACAACTTAAAATAACGGGTGCGGCATTCCTAATCAGGATGTAAAAGTATACAATTATGGAATTGAAAGATTTATTTTACGGAATTCAGGATTTTTTTGTTAACGTAGCTTTTGCTCCTTTAGACTGGTTGCGTGAATTACAGGATAGCAGCTGGTTAGCCGCAAACCTGATCAATATTGTATTTATCCTCGTAGTATCAGTTGCATTTGTGTACTGGTGCTTGCAGCTTAATAAATTTGACAGTCAGGAACATCACAACCTCAACAGTTAGAATAGTGATTTCCTTTATGATATTAAAAAAGCCTGCAAATTGCAGGCTTTTTTAATTAAGAATGTTTCCCGATTAAAGATCAAAACCAATGTCTTTACGGTAATTCATCTTCTCAAATTTTATTTTTTCTATGTTTTTATAAGAGCTTTTAAGCGCTTCCCTAAAATCCTCGTGAAGTGAAGTAACCGCCATCACACGCCCTCCAGAAGTAACCACTTCTCCATCCTTTAGGTGGGTACCTGCGTGAAAAACCAGAGAGCCTTCAACCGTTTCTGATCCGGTTAAAACCTTACCTTTTTCGTATGCTTCCGGGTAACCACCGCTTACGAGCATTACCGTAGCTGCAGATCTGGGATCTAAATCAAGCTCCACCTCATTCAGCTTTTGTGCGGCAACTTTTTCAAAAACCTCAACCAGATCGTTTTTAATCCGTGGCAGCACTACTTCCGTCTCCGGGTCGCCCATACGCACGTTGTATTCAATCACTTTAGGATCATCTCCTACTTTAATAAGGCCTATGAAAATAAAACCTTTGTATTCAATTTCCTCCTCCTTTAAACCTTCAATCGTGGGTTTTACGATTCGGTTTTCAATTTTTTCCATAAAGGCTGCATCTGCAAACGGAACCGGAGAAACTGCTCCCATCCCGCCGGTGTTCAGGCCTTTATCGCCCTCTCCAATACGCTTGTAATCTTTCGCCGTAGGCAGGGTGATGTAGTTTTTACCATCTGTAAGCACAAAAACGCTGAGCTCAATCCCATCTAGAAATTCTTCAATCACCACGGTTTCACTGGCAGCACCAAACTTTTTATTGGTAAGCATATCGGTGAGTTCGGCTTTGGCCTCGTCCAGGTCATTCAGAATAACCACGCCTTTACCGGCGGCAAGTCCATCTGCTTTTAACACATACGGGGGCTTTAAGTCTTCCAAAAATGCTTTTCCGGCGTCGAGACTTTCGGCTTTAAAACTTTCATAAGCAGCTGTGGGAATGTTGTAAAGGGCCATAAATTCCTTAGCGCGCTCTTTGCTTCCTTCGAGCAATGCCCCCCGTTTCGAAGGACCAATTACTGTAACCTGCTCCAGTTCCTTATCGTTTTTAAAGAAATCATATACGCCTTGTACCAACGGATCTTCAGGGCCCACCACAACCATCGTGATTTTTTCATCTAAAACCAGCTTTTTGATAGCCTCAAAATCGGTTACCGAAATATCAACGTTAGTCGCGATACCGGCTGTACCGGCGTTACCCGGAGCCACAAAAAGCTTTTTACATTTAGGACTTTGAGCTATTTTATAGGCAAAAGTATGTTCACGCCCGCCGGCGCCCAGAATAAGAATATGCATCAGATGAGCTTAAAATTAATAAAGCCTCAAAAATAAATGTTTGTAAATTGACCTACTAATTTTAGTCTTGTGAATTTAACCAACCTCAGTCTGCGCCTTAACGGCTATCCAATCGCCGCCGCAAAACGCAAATTGCAGCAGTTGCAGGCTGAAGTAGAACAGGATTTTTCCGCCTATACGGAAGCCCGAAAAGCAGAAATTCTCAAGCATCATCTTACTGAAAATCCCTTTTACGAGAATTTAACCGGAACGGTTACAGACTGGGATTCCCTGCCTATTTTGACCAAAAGCGATTTGCAGCAACCGCTTTCCGGACGCCTTTCTAAAGGCTTTTCAGAGAAAACAATTCATAAACACAAGACTTCGGGATCGTCTGGGCATCCCTTTATTTTTGCTAAAGATAAGTTTGCACACGCCCTCACCTGGGCATCTATTCAAAATCTGTACGGTAAACTAGGAATTGACACCCGCCTACCGGAAGCGCGCTTCTACGGGATTCCAAAAAGTGGCGTCGATTATTACCGCGAGCGTTTTAAAGACGTTTTGGGCAATCGCTATAGGTTTCCCATTTTTGACGTATCGCCTGAAAATTTTGAAACCTTTATACGCCGTTTTACAACCAGGGCTTACGGCCACCTCAATGGTTATACGAGTTCGCTGGTGCTGTTCGCTAAGTTTTTAGCCGAAAAAAATCAGGTTTTAAAAAATATTTGCCCGAGTCTTACCCATTGCATCGTGACTGCCGAAATGCTGTTTCCGGAAGATCACGGGTTGCTCGAAAAGCAGTTTGGCGTACCCGTTATCAATGAATACGGTGCTTCAGAAACCGGAATCATTGCAATTGGCAATGCCGGAAGCAATTTACTGATAGACTCCAGACTGATTTTTATGGAAATTCTGGATAAGAACAATCAGCCGTTGCCTGAAGGTGTTACAGGTAAAATCGTGATTACCACATTATTTAATAAAGCGCATCCCTTTATCCGCTACGAAATTGGGGATCTTGGGGCTTTAAACTTTCAAAATGGCTTGCTTGTTTTAAGCAAATTAGAAGGCCGTGAGGGCGATTATGCGCTGTTACCTGACGGAAAAAAGATTCCGGCGCTCGCGTTTTACTATGTGACCAAAGAAATCATTTCAGACTCCGGCTCAGTTAAAGAATTTGTGATTCATCAGTCGGAACGCGATCGTTTTGAGATTGAATATGTGGCCGATAGCGCTTTCGCGGAAGCGGAACTGCAGAAAATAAAGCGTGCGTTACTGCATTATTTGGGACAGGAAGTTACTATCAAAATAGAACAAAAAACATCTCTAGACCGAAGCACGCGTGGTAAGCTAAAACAATTCACCCGAAACTTTTAGGTTCGATATTTAACAAAACCATTGTAAGCCCAACACATCATATAGTAAGCCGATTGTACAGGGTTTAGGTTTGCAACTTTGCGATAAAATTGCCATTGATATTTGAGCAATGCCGCTTTATTGCGCGAAAGAGAACCTTTGCGTATTCGGTAAATAGCCAGCGGCTCCTGAATACCGTAGGCGTATGGCGTTTCCTTTAAATACTGCAGCCACAAACCCATATCCTGGCGCTTTTTAATC
This sequence comes from uncultured Flavimarina sp., assembly GCA_964398145.1. Taxonomy (GTDB): domain Bacteria; phylum Bacteroidota; class Bacteroidia; order Flavobacteriales; family Flavobacteriaceae; genus Leeuwenhoekiella. Next base: position 8,667 of record CAYNMH010000013.1, read on the forward strand.
AAAGGCATGTACTTCTTGCCAAGCTTTGAAATATCGATAAAAGCTGTGAGACAACTGATGGAATTACTTTTTAAAATATCGGTATAGCTCACCCGTTTCGGTACGATAAAATCAGAAAGATAAGGTTGTAGCTTTTCATCAAGGCGCCGGTACGAACTAAACACAAAAGCGTGTTCCTGTGCCGCTTCCAGACTTTGCCCTAAAAATTGTGGATGCCACAAATCATCTGCATCAATAAATGTGAGGTAGCTTCCTCTTGCTTTTTCTATACCCAGATTTCGAGCTGCAGCCGGTCCAAGGTTATGAGGTTGTTTATAATAGGAAATTCGAGCATCTGCTGCTGCCATTTTACGCACAATTTCAAGAGTTTGATCTGAAGAGGCATCATCTACCAGCAGCAATTCCCAATTTGTAATACTTTGTTTTTGAATAGAGTGTATGGTGGCTTCTATATATGCGGCAGAATTGTAACTGGGAGTTACAATTGAAATAAGCGGAGCGTTAATAGGCCTTGGTATCTCCATGAATTACCTGTAAAAATGTTTTAGCGATTATACGCAGATCCATTAGAATAGACCAGTTTTCAACATAAAAGATATCGAGACGTACGCGGTTTTTGATATCGTGTTTGGTTTCGATTTCCCCGCGATAGCCGCTTATCTGCGCAAGACCGGTGATCCCTGGCTTTACCAGATGGCGCAGCATAAATTTATCAATTTGCGAGGCAAAATTGAGGGTATGTGTAAGCATATGGGGACGGGGTCCTACTACAGACATATTGCCGATGAGAACATTATAAAATTGAGGGAGTTCATCAAGACTTGTTTTTCTTATAAACCGACCCACGCGTGTGGTTCGGCAGTCGTTACGGCTGGCTTGCTGGTTATTTGCCTCCCTGTTTACCGTCATAGATCTGAATTTATAACAGTAAAACTCTTTACCATCAATGCCATTACGCAATTGTTTAAAAAATAAAGGTCCCCTGTTATCAAAGTAGATAATTAGGCCCAGAAGCGGAGTCAACCATGACAATATTCCCAACACTACGCCAAGTGAAATGATTACGTCAAGCGAGCGCTTTAAGAAAATATTCACCGGGGAATCAAGCGACAGCGTACGCAGCGACAAAATGGGCGTATAACCATAATATTGAAATTCCATTTTTTTGGTAAAAATATCCTTGTTGTCCGGTAGGAATTTCACTTTGACCAAATGATTGTCTGCAAACTTTATCAGTTGCTTAATTTCATTATTCGAAAGCTCTGCGATAGAGCAAAAAACTTCCTGAATCTGATTTTTTAATATATAATCCTGAATTTCAGAGAGGGTAGCCTGCTCGTTTTTAAGGTCAAAGTTTGCAATCATTTTAAAACCATAAGCGGCGTTATAACTGAAAAAATCCCTAAGCTTTTCTGTTTTGGTGTTTCTGCCAATAATAATTACGCGCACATAGTCTGAACCGAGCCGGGTTCTGAATTTCTTCCGAAGATTAAAAATAAGAATCTTACATAAGCCAATACTGATTATTGAAAATGACAGATACCTGAAAAGGTCAACCAGATTAATATTGATTGTATTGAAAATTCCAAAAAAAGACAGGGTACACAATAGTAATAAAAACAATTGCCGGCTTATAAGTCCCAGAATACGTACCATTGGGGTAAAACGATAGACTTTGTAGAACCCAAAACTTACTGAAGTAATCAACCAGCCGATACCGCTGTAGACGATAAAAATAAAAAATGTTTGAGAAGGCAGTTTTAACCATATGGCACTCACGGAGAGTAACATTAGATCAAATAAAGCAATTACCGGCTGGGCCAGAAAATGATGTCGTACCGCTTTTTCGTTCATAAAACTGCGTTAGCCTTGGAGCAAACTTGCTAAAATTAGTAAAAGATTCAACGAATGCATAGATGTTGAGAAGAAGTTTAAATTAAGATGCACAGTCCTGCGCTATTTCAAATTATGATGATATCTTTTCGTCCTCAAAAATACCCTCTCAAGGTTTAACTATGCTATAAACCTTATGAATTTGTCTCTTTATGAATAAAATTAAAGTGGTACACCTTGTTGAAGCCCTGGGAGGCGGAGTCTATACTTATTTTATTAATTTAACTCACACACTGGCTTCCCGATCGCAATTTGAAGTAACGGTTATTTATAGCGATAAACGGGAGCAAATAGACCCGGCCCGTGTGGCCCGTGACTTTCATCCCGATGTTCAGTTAGTGGTGATTCCTATGACGCGCGACATTAATCCGGTAAGTGATTTTAAAGCTTTTTTAAAAATACGTAAAACGCTTTTGAGGATTGATCCCCACATTCTTCATGTGCATTCCTCAAAAGCAGGAATCCTGGGCAGATTTGCCCACCGCTTTACCAGGGGCATTCGGGCAAAACTCTATTACACCCCACACGGCTTTTCCTTTCTTAGAAAAGATGTAAACCGCTTAAAACGTGCTGTGTTTTATATGTTAGAAGCAGGAACTCAAAAATTGTCGGGTGGTACCCTCGTGGCTTGTGGCGACACCGAGTTTGACTATTCAAAAAAAATCGGGCCGGCGGTATTGGTGCGCAATGGCATTGATCATCAAAACATAAATATTGAAGCAAATCCAAAAGCTGAAAAAATTCAGAAAATAGGAATTCTGGGGCGCATTACGGCTGCCCGAAACCCAAAACTATTTAACGAGCTTGCTTTAAAACACCCTACAATTGAATTTATCTGGATTGGTGACGGGGAATTACGGCATTTGCTCACTGCAGCCAATATCACCATTACCGGCTGGTTTAAAAATCGTGCTCAGGGGCTCCAAATTCTTGAAAAACTTGATGTCTACGTGCAGACCTCTCTTTGGGAAGGTCTACCCATTGCCGTTCTTGAAGCTGCAGCCCGTGAAATACCGATTATAGCAACGAATATCATTGGAAATAAAGACGTTATAAAGTCTGGACGAACGGGTTACCTCTTTGAGGATTCTGCGGGTTTTGATTATTGTCTGAATGCCTTAAAATCCCCTGTTCAGCGTCAAAATTTGGGCAGGGCCGCTGCTAAACGCAACCGACTTCTTTTTGACAGCACCGTAAATTTTAATAAGCTCGCCGATTTGTATCTTGCTGATTTAAAGACCAAATGACTTTGTAGAAAACTGATCAATGGTTGGTTCAAGACTTTCTTTATCAAGAATATATTTTTGTGCAAAAAAGGAGAGCCAGAAACCACTGAAGACAATACCGTCAAAGCGAATTAAAAAGTCATCAACCATATTTGCAGAGGCAAATAAAATAAAGAAAAACAGGCACAATACCTGTTGCGTTTTAAAGCCTATCCAGGCAAAAGCGCCTATATAAAGTCCACAAACTAATAAACCTAAAATTCCAAACTTGATCCAAAAATCAAGATATTGATTATGAGCAGGAAACTTGTATTTTTTCAAAAAAAGCTGATCGGTTTTCTCATAATAATCGATGAGCTGGTGCTTGCCATCTGCGGCTCCTACTCCAACCCAGGGATGTTGCTGTGCAACTTCAAAAGCAGATTTCCAAATACTTAAGCGTGTAACCAATCCATTAAATGCAGTGGCTTCAGGATTTTCGAGTTCATCCAGTTTACCCACTTTATCCAGATGAGCGAAAGTCACAGCAGAAAACTTTTCTATACTGTAGGGAAAGATTTTGACAAATCCGAAAGCTATAATTCCGAAAATCAAAAGTCCCAAAGCCAGTTTTTTTAGTTTCCAAATATTGAAACTTTTAAAACTTCCGTAGAGACTTACGAGAACTATCCCTGTCAAAGCCATAACAATTGCAAGCCTGGTATTGATGTAAAACAACAACAAAACCGAAACCATAAAAAATAATAAATAGAGCAAAAGGCTCAATCTGCTAAGTTTGGCATATCCGTTTTTGAGCGTATAAAAATTAATCACCACTACAAAAGCCACGTGCATATTAAGCGCCGGAGCATGATTGCCTGTAGACCGGGCAAATGTATAGCCCATTTCCCAAAGGTCGCGACCCTGCAGATATTTAGTAAAGAGTTGGGGTTCTAGCCACGCGAAACGAATAAGGCAAAAAGCTAATATAGCTGTGGTAAGCCAGGCATAATATCGCAATATTCGTTCAGTATTAAACCTATGGCTCTGACTGAGCAGGCAAAGCGGAAGCAATAAAAGGCTTAAGCGTTTCTCTGCATGCTTAAATCCTTCCGTCAGGCTTTCATTATTCCATAAAAAAAAGAGATCAAGAAGAAATGGACTTGCGATTAAAGCTGTAGTCAGAATACGATGCCTTGTAAATCGCATACGCTTGTAAAAAAACAGGTTGAATGCAGCAAAAAAAAACAGCAGTAGTGTTGCCGGCATTCTAAAAATAAAAGAAACACCAACGAGAACCAGCATCAGATTATAGCTAAACCGGTATGTCCTTTCTGAAATAATCATAATAAAGCGTGAAATAAATAAGCGGTAAAACGCCCATTTTATGTTTAACAGCAGAGCCTAAATCGGGTTCAAAAACCCCCTGGATGATAAAATAAGCTAATACAAAATAAAAAACCCAAAGCATTCTCGGGTAGTATTTTTGATTGCGTAATGCATTTGCAAATCCCCACAACAGAAATCCAAATAAACTCAGTTGCCAGATTACGAAGGCCAGTATTTGCGGTTTTGTAATAAATCGAATTCCATCTACCGGAATGTTTACAGTAAAAAAACCATAAGTAATACTCACAGCTTCACCATACCAGGTATTCACTTCTAAAGGCGGTTCTATCTTTGAAGAGGCTTCACTGCTTAATATACGTTCCTCATTAACCAGTTCTCTGCTTATCTCACTAAGGTAGGAGCCCTTTATAAAACCGTACGACAGGGATATAAAAATGACTGCAAACAAGCCAAAAGTTACTATGTACAGGGTTTTATTAACCAATCGGATACGGCTTATGGCATAAAACAAAACACTCAAAACAGGAATCATTAAATAATACGGACGATAGAATAATCCCAATAGTGTAAAAGCAAGCAGGCAGCTTAAAATGAATTTTGAATAGCTCTTTACCTTTCTAAAGAAAATAATGGGAATAATCGCGACGAATAAAAAATTGACAAATTCCTTCGAAGGCATTGAAACATAGATTGCCAAAAGCAAAAAGGAAATCCAGGTGGTCATGTTTTTTAAGGTCGCTTTTCTAAACCCGGAAGGAACACCCATTCTATACAATACGTAAAAAAGTATGCTCAGTTGTAAGAACCCTACAACCGAATAGGGCAACAGCTTCAGGCCGGTGTATTTATAAAAAGCTATGGTAAGCGGATAACTCCCCCACCAGCCGATCTCATTGTATAAATCTACGCTTAAAATAAAGGCATCGTTATAAAAGCGACTGGGTAGAAAAAGCGGAGCTGAAACCCCAAGAATAATGGCTAAAATGGCCAACCCCATAAAAAACAAATCGTCTTTACGGAGGTATTGGGTTTGATAAGTATTCTCTTTTTTCAACCTAATTCGTATCCTCAATATAGCTGTTTATGACTTCAGGCTTTACCCGAATCAGCACACCTAATACAACTTTAAAAATCAGCTTTTATCAATCGATCAATGTATAACTAGCCTGATTTTGTCTTTAATTCCTACATAAATAATAACCGCCAGATTCCAAAATGTAATCGCAACACCAGAAGCTGTTGCCGCACCTTCAATACCATAAGCAGGAATCAAAATTAAATTCAGCAACAAATTTATAACCACAGCCGTAAGAAGTATATATTGAAATATATGGGCCCTGCTGGTCATGTTTAAATAAATAGCTGCCACACCAGTTATGGTACTAATGAGATATCCCACGCCAAGAATAACCAGAGCTTTACTGGCCTGCATATAATTTTCACCGAAAAAGGCCAGAATAGATTCCGGAAAAATGAAAATAACCATCAAAGGTATTAATGATAAAACAAATATAAGTCGAGCAGCACGCTTAACCAGGACCTGTAAACCCCTTAAGTCACCCAGTTCATATAAGTGTGCCAGTTGGGTCGCAAAAAGTGCATTAACGGTGTTTAAAACTGTACTCACGATTAAAACGAGTTTTACTGCGGTAGCGTAAAAAGCAACCTGGGAATAATTTGAATACTTTTTTAATAGAATAATATCAATACTCAGCAATAGAAAAAAGCCCAGACTGCTTACGGCCATCGGAAAGCTTTGCTTTATAATCTCAATATTTTTAGGAGCCTCCACTGCAGGAGAATCCTTTTTTTGCTTTATAATGAAAAGGCTGCTTAACATAGCCAGAAATACAAAAGAAACCAGAAAGGCCTGGTAAATGTAAGCGCCTGCCTCATAGCAATAGAGCGGGATAAGCACCAGCAAAAAAAGACCGTATTTTATCAATCCCCGGAATAATTCAGAGTAGTTAATCATACCATAAGCTCTGAAAAGTTCGGCATTTAAAGCTGACAAGGCATAAAAAAACAGGCCTGCTCCGGTGAATAAAATCATTTGGCCTGCGTGTAAATCTTCAAAGAGGTAGATGTAAACCGTATCAGGCACAACCAGCAGCAGCGCAAAAATCAACACCGAAACCAGCAAAAGTAACCTTACCATTTTCCTGTAAATAAGCTGTAGTGCCTGCAACCGGTTTTTTGCACGCATCACTCCAGAATAGTGAAGTATCGCCTGATCAAATCCCGTAAGTACCAGGCTGCCGCCAATTAACAGCAGACTGCGCACCAACTCATACTCTCCTACATACTGTGGTTCAAAAACATTGGTAATAAATAAGCTTATCCCCAGTAAAACCGCTATACCAGCACCTCTCAATACGAGGGCTGTCAGACTTTGCGTGTTTTGTCTAAGAAATGTCAGTAATTGCAAAGGTCTTATCATTCATCAATACGTAAAGCGGTTTGATGATAAAATCTAAGCACGATGCTCAAAAACAAATACCCTAAAATAAGAAGAACAGGTAACCAGATTGCTTTGTAGTGAAAAATATTCTTATTCTCTGTTATTTTAGGATTATTAACGATACACACCACACAACTGCCAACGTTATTTTGAGCAATTAAAAGCTTATTCTTTTTAAAAATCGAATCTTTGGTAAAAAGTAATGAGGCCAGATCAAAATCCTCATAATTAGTATAAGCTGTACCGGATTTGTCTTCTTTTAAATTGCGATTGAGATTGAGTAAGAGACTGTCAATTTGTGCGATGGCAAAGGTATTGGACCTAAGCTGATCCTTATTGAGTTGTTGAATTTCGGACAGGTAATTTTTATAATAAGTGCTTTCTGAAATAAAGTCTACAATCGCCGTTGCATCCTGAACATCTGCATTTGGATCAACGTGAAGCTCAATTTTATGCAACTCATAATTTGATCGTAATGCTTCTGATTCCAGGAGGGGTTTTGAACTGCTGATTTCATCTAAAAATGTAATAATCTGCTCGTCATCAAGCACTTTGAATTTTTCCAGAATTTCAGACAGGTCTACAACCGGTTCAATTTCTAGAGATTTTATATGCGGAAAGTCGGAATACTGATCAAAATTTTCTAACGCGTGATAAACATACGCGGTACTTCCCACATTAAGTTTAACCAGCAATTCAACCTTTTTGGGTGTATCAGAAATCTGTTGCCAGATCAAACCAATGCCTATTCCTCCTAAAAGCAAAATAATTAAAGTCACTGCGCGCTTTAAGATAAAGCGTAAAGCCTTAAAAAAAGCGATTCCGAAGGAACTAAAACCTGATTGTATCCCTCTCTTAAGGTCCTTAAGCTCAATATCATTTTCAGGTCTGCGCTCTGCCATCACTCGCTAAATATTTGTTCCAAAATACGTTCCGTGATGAGGTAAGTGGGTTTAACACCCGTTGTTCCCAACCCTCCGGAGGCTAGAGTACTACCGGTTTCAAGCGGATTATCAGAAGCATAATACGCATAGCGTACCTTCACACTGTCGCTGATACTCCCTCGAAGTTTTGCCGCAGCCTGAATAGCTTTTTGATAATGGGCACCTTCCATCTCCAGACCTATTACATTCCAGGTGCTTTCATAGAAAAAGCGCAGGATATCCCGGTTTTGTAGTGAAGTCCCTAAAACAGTAATCATCGCACCTTCATAAACCGAAATACCATTGCCATCCAGATCTTCCTTTTTCAATTGGTTTTCAAATGGATAATTATCTGCGGTGCCTTCAAATAAATGGGCTTTGGGTATCATAATATCTCCCTTACCTCCTTCGAGAATTCCTGCCTTACCCATAATCGAAATAGACTTGACATCCAGATGTACATTCTCTCGCTTATTTTCGTAAGGTTTTAGCAATTCTTCCATCGTTTCGTAGGCCTGTTCGCCAAAAGCATAATCCATCACGATAATTACAGGCTCCTTTCCTTCGGGATATGAAGCTTTGTTGCAAAAATTATTCTGTTCTAAATCTAATTTTTTGGTATCAAAAATCTGCACATCAATGTTAGTCCCGCTTTGATCTCGTAAAAAAATCATTCCGTTTTGCTGCGCGGTTTTCTCCACACGGGCCCTCAGTTTCGCACTCCCGGGATTGCTCAGCGTCTCATAAATCTCCAGGTTCTCTTTTTTGGCCATCTCCTTCTCGAGGGCCACCGGCGCAAAAAGAGTATTCATCACGCTATGCATATTAGCACTAATGATGTGTATGGGTCTGTGCAATAAATCTTTGGCTTCAAGTTCTATTTTAATTGCATTGGCCCAGATTTCACCATGAATGTGATGCCCCAGGCGTTCTCGTAGCAGGGGCGAAAAAGTTACCAGTCGCTTGTCGCTTTCCAGAGCCTCTTCAATGGCCCGCTTTCCCAGCCAATAAATGAGTTTTAAAAAGCGCTTTTCATTACCGGACACTGAAAATTTGCCATAAATAGCCGAAACTTCCTGAAAGGTGCGGCCTAAAATATTTGCTGTATGTGTAAGCGCAATCTCTCTGTCCTGACGGCTTAGCGGCTCTTCTTCAAGCACTGCTTTTTCAAGCTTTTTCCAGTCGCGGGTGGTATGACCTTCTTCATTGATAATCACACGCTTCATAATCTTGTGAGACTCTACAAAAAGAAAAGTAAGATGCGTAAGAATGTCGTAAATCTCAGAACGTCCGCGGGTAATCTCTATGTTCATTTGCTCCTCATCAATGCGGTAGCAATTGCGGCGTCGTTTAGAAGGCACTATGGGCTTAAAATGAGAGTCTTTGTAGCCTTCATCACTTGTGAGATTAATGTATCGGCATTCTTCAATTCCTTCGGGCAGGCGGTCTATGACGTAAAGCAAGCCGTTAAGCTCTCCTTTTTCGTCCGCTATCGTCCCGTATATTTCGGGTCGTAAGATGAGTAGAGCTTCCCTCAGGGTATCGCCAGAAACGCCCATAGGTTTATAAAAACCACGATTAAAAAGATGTCTCATGGTTATATACATCCGTTCGATGGCCGCAGAAGATTCCTGCGCTCGCGTTCTGCTTTCTTGTTTTAATAAACTCATAAAGCCAAATATACTTTTTAAAAATTAAGTTGCTCTAAAGCCTCGGCAATTTTACGGTCGTTGGCCAGGCGCGGCAACTTATTCTGACCTCCCAGTTTACCCTGTGATTTCATATATGCATTGAAGCCTCCGGCAGGAATTTTTCGTATTTCAAGCCTCTTAAGCACATTCCCGGCAATGAGGTCGTAGTAATAACTGTTTTGCTTTTGTAGGTTTTCATCTATCGCTTTCGCGAAAGCGTTAAAATCGAGAGGCTCCCGCTCAAACTCAATAAACCATTCGTGATAGGGCAATCCTGAAGCCGGATTGATCTGCGGAGCCACCGTAAATTCACTCACCTGAACATCGTGAATTTGGGCAGCTTGAGCAAGTGCTTCTTCTACTTCTTTACCTATCACATGCTCACCAAAAGCCGATATAAAATGCTTGATTCTACCGGTAACCACGACACGATAAGGTTTCAGGCTTGTAAACATCACGGTGTCTCCTACATTATACGCCCACAAACCTGCAGTGGTAGAAATAATCATCACATAATTTACGCCTAATTCAACCTGGGTAATGCTCAGGCGTTCGGGGCTTTCGTCGAAAAACGAATCGACTTTAACAAACTCGTAGAAAATACCGCTGTTGAGCAATAGAAGCATTCCCTTTTCGCTTTGTGAATCCTGAAATGCGAAAAAGCCTTCACTGGCGGGGTATAATTCAATACTATCTACCTTACGGCCGATTAAATTTTCAAACTTCTTGCGATACGGTTCGTAGTTTACCCCACCATAAATAAACAGTTCAAAATGCGGAAAAATGTCGCCTACGGATAGATTTCGCTTTGCTTTCAGGCGTTCAAAATACATTTGTACCCAGGAAGGAATCCCGCTGATTACGCTCATGTTTTTGTCGTGCGTTTCTTCAACAATCGCTTCTACCTTAGTTTCCCAATCATCAATGCAATTGGTTTCCCAGGAAGGCATACGGTTGCGCTGCAAATAGCCGGGCACATAATGCGCCACAATTCCAGACAGACGTCCGGTTTTGATGCCATTTTTAACCTGAAGTTCAGGGCTGCCCTGTAAAAAGATCATTTTACCATCTACAAAATCGCTATTGCCCGTATCTGCGATGTAATGCAGAATCGCATCGCGGGCTGCATTTACGTGCATAGGCATAGACTCGGCTGTGATGGGAATGTATTTAGCACCGGAAGTGGTACCGGAAGTTTTGGCAAAATACTCCGGTAAGCCCGGCCATAAAATATCTTTTTTACCCACAACGACTTCTTCCACGTAAGGCTTCAGTTGCTCATAATCCCGTATGGGCACGTGCTTTTTAAATGCCTGATAGCTATCGATTTCCTTAAAATTATGATCCACGCCAAAACGGGTTTTTTCAGCTTTGCTGATTAAATGTTCAAAAACCTGTTGCTGGGTGGCACCCGGATTTTGGCTCCATTTTTTGGTTTTGGAAACGATGTATTTGGCAAATAGTTTTGCTGAAACTGACTTTATAGACATTACTCAAATGCGATATAGTTTGTAGGATCTACCGGGTAACCGTTGTTCCACAATTCAAAATGCAGGTGTGGCCCTGTAGATAGTTCGCCGGTTGACCCGGCTATTGCAACCACTTCACCCGCCTTTACCAGATCTCCCTGATTTTGGGTTAGGGAAGCGTTGTGTTTGTAAACCGAAATTAAATTGTTACCGTGTTCAATAATGAGCACGTAGCCTGTATCTGCCGTCCATTCTGAAAAAATAACGGTACCGTCTGCCACAGCTTTTACCGGTTCATTTTTGGGCACGACCACATCTACAGCATAATGCCGCTCGTCTGCATCATAGCCCTCGGTTATATTCCCCTTTACGGGTGGAAAGAGCGAAAAACTAACCGTAGGAGAAGCAGGCTCAAACAGGTTGTACCGATCTTCATTAGCCACCTGTTCCCGTAAAATACTGTCTTCTTTTGAAACCCGAAATTCAAGGCTTCCAGTATCCCGGGGTTCTGTTAACGCAATGGAGTCTTTATTAAAATTTACTTCGGCCACGTCACCAGTTAATACTTTTTTTATACTGGCCAAATATTGCTTATTGATGTCAAGTTGGCGTTTTAAGGAGTCGGTCTCAAACATAAGTTCTGTAGCCTGCCTCTTGAGCTTTACCGATGAATATCCTGGAATGTATTCCCGCAATGGTGTGTAGGCAATAAGCAAGGTGGTTAGGGCAATCATTATAATCATCGAGAACCCTACCAAAATGAACACATTTAGGCGCGTGAGCTTGAATGAAACCCGTTCTTCAAAGGTATCCTCATTCAAAATAAGCAGCCTGTACTTGTGTAGCAGTCTTTTTTTTAACTTTTTACGTTCCTTTGGTTTGGCCATTTTTTTACCCCTGGTTATATGGCAGGTGATGAAAAATCACATTTCACCGCACGCCGTAACAAATATAAAATTTAAATGGCGTTTGGCTATTGCTAAAGTTTTGGATACAACGGTGCATTCTGATGAATTCTTGTTATCTTTACCATCTAAATTTTGAATTATGAATGTACCGGCAATAATATTAGGTGTTATAGGTCCCTGGCAAATTGGACTTATCGTTGTGATAGTGCTCTTGCTTTTTGGAGGTAAAAAAATTCCGGAAATGATGCGTGGGTTAGGAAGTGGAATTAAGGAATTTAAAGACGCTTCCCGCGATGATGAAAACCCGAAAAAATCTGAAGAAAAACTAGAGGATAAAAAATCGTAACGATTTCTAATTCTTAAATAACTAAATAAAAAAGCGCTTGAAAATCAAGCGCTTTTTTAATATTCTAGATTTCTGATTTATTCGCTGTCATCTACAAACTTTACCGAGCGCAGGATAGATTCCAGTTCAAAAATATTATCCCGCTTGTTTGCTGATGGTTTAAATACAAAGCCTTCCAGCACTAAATAACGGTCATTTTCCTTATCATCTACTGTAAAGTTTACAAACGGTCCTGCCATAAATCGACCTTTTACCTCCCACATTCCTTTCATTTGGTATGCCTGCTTCCCGTCTATTGTAGTTTCTTCCAGATAGGGCGCAAAAGCAGCTTCGGTAATAAAGCGCATTCCTTCACTTACCGTAATATTGTCACCCCCTATAGAATCACGCATTTTAATAAGTGATCCCACGGTGTTAGAATCGCGATCTATAGTGGAATAAGGCACTTCGTAAACGGTGATGTTCATATCTCCGTTTGGAATGTCCTTTCGTATCCAATAAAAATTCTTTTCCTGCTTTGCGTAGCGGTAAGCCGATGGAAATTTCATAGAGATTCCAAAAGTTTCTTTAAGTGGATCATCATTTTTTAAAGAAAGACTTATACGACGTATTTTTTCGGTAAACTCAGCATCTTTAATGGCGTTTACAATCTTGGCGCTATCCTGGGTTATTTGGTTTATAATCGCTTCCTGAGAAGGTCCTTTAACCACAATACCTGTTTGGGGCCTTGCATATTCGTTTTTGATGATTTCAACACCAGCGGTATCTGCCTGTTCAATTTGAAGAAAAGTACGCTGCTTCCGCATAAAACCTGTAAAAGACTCCTGAGGCATTTGATTGATTTCAAACATGGGTTCTACCTGGGGCAAGCCATGAACCGGACCGGCTAACTTTTCCCTAATCGACTCCCCTACTTCACCAGCCCACATATCATTAGGCATAACCACGGTGAGCGCATTGAGGGCCCCTGAGGAAGATGACAGTACCTTTTGCTCAGGCTTATCGTTACATGCAATAACGAAAACAGAAATTAATAGTAGTAGAATTTTTCGCATCATTGAAGAAATTAAAGTTAGTTAGAAATAACCAGAGTCATTCCGGGTTTTAAATTACTACCACCAAGATCGTTCCAAACTTTAAGGTTTTCTGCACTAACTCCCGGAAATTTCCGCGCTATGGTCCACAAACTGTCTCCTTTTTTAACTACATATTTCTTTGATGCGCTTGCAGACGCGGAAGTGGTACTTGCGGAGGAGACCGGTTTAGTAGGGTACAAGATGAGTCGCTGACCTATACGCAGATTGTTTGATCTCAAATTATTCCAGCGTTTAATTTGTGATACACCCACGCTGTAACGCTCTGCAATTTTACCCAGATAATCCCCACTCCGCACTCTATAGGTGACGCTTGAAGGAACTTCCAGATATTGAGGTAGTGTTTCTTCTTCCCGCTTCAACTCTTCTTTAGCGGTGGCATATATTTCTGTCTCATTGTTGACAAAGGGTCCCAAAGCAGTCACCGGAAGACGCAGATAATATTCTTCATCCGAAATGTAGGGAATGATATCCAGCTTGTAGGCCGGGTTTAAAAACTGAATTTCTTCGAGTGAAACGCCCGTATATGCTGAAACCTGCTGTAAAGTAAGCATTTCCTTTACTCTTACTGTATCGGTCTCAAAGTAATTGATTTCAGGTTTTTGTGGTTTATAACCGTGTTCTTCAGCATACTCAAAGATGTACATTGTAGCCAGAAAAGCCGGTACATATCCTGCGGTTTCACGAGGTAAATGATGCCTGATATTCCAGTAATTGATGCGGCCACCACTGCGCCGAATGGCTTTGCTCACATTACCGGGGCCTGAATTGTAGGAGGCCAAAGCCAAATCCCAGTCTCCAAAAATCTCGTATAATTTTGACAAGTATTTTGCAGCAGCTTCTGTAGACAGGATAGGATCCATACGCTCGTCTACATACGAACTAATATCCAAACCGTACAATTTACCGGTACTAAACATAAATTGCCAGATGCCGGTGGCTCCCACACGTGATTTGGCCCGTGGGCGTAATGCAGATTCTACAATTGCCAGATACTTAAGTTCAAGCGGCATATCGTATTTATCAAACGTCTCTTCAAACCCCGGGAAATAAAACTCCGAGAGGCCCATTAACCGCTCTAAAGTAGGTTTATGACGCTTTAAATAGCCCTTAATAACATTTTCTAGTGAAGGGTTGTATTCAATATTAAACGGCGTGCGGGCGTTAAGATCTGCAAGACGCTTTTTAAGGGTTTCTGTAGTAAGTTCAGGATAATCTACCTCTTCAAATTCGGTATCATCTACTAATGCGCTGATGGAGTCATATAAAGTACCCGTAGTTAACTCCTCTATCCAGCGTTGATCTATTCTAGCCGTGTATTTTCGGTCCTTTAAAGTGTAAGAAGTAGTATCTCCATTAACTTTTTTGAATAAAAACACCTGTTCCTCAGGTTTAGAAGATTTACCCTGCTTTTCGGCATTTAAGCTTTGCTGAATTTTTTTCAGCTCAACGGTGTCAACAATGGGTAAGGTTTTGGTTACCTCAGTTACTTTTTCTGCAGTTGCGGTGTTGGTTTTCTGGGCGTTTGAGACCAGAATAGACATACAGGTGAATGCGATGCCAAGACTTAAGCTTTTCTTCATAGATAGATACAACGGTGGAAACGCTAAAGTCGTATTTTTTAATTAAAATCTAAAACGCCCGGAAGAACCCTTTTCTTTAAAATTCTAATCTTGAATCGCTGCGATCCCCGGAAGCTCTTTACCTTCAAGCATTTCCAGCATAGCACCACCGCCGGTAGAAACATAGCTAACTTTGTCTTCAAAGCCAAATTGCTTTACTGCAGCAACACTATCGCCCCCTCCTACAAGAGAAAAAGCACCTTTTTGGGTAGCCTCGTCGATAAAATTACCCAGCTCAATTGTTCCGTTTGCAAAAGGTTTCATTTCAAAAACTCCGAGTGGACCGTTCCAAAGTATGGTTTTACTATTGAGTACTACCTGTTTGAAATTTTCCAAAGATTTTGGACCGGCATCCAGGCCCTGCCATCCGTCAGGAATAGACTTGATAGGTTCCACTTTTGTATTGGCAAACTCAGAAAAGCTGTCTGCAGCGACTACATCTACCGGTAAATGTACATTCACGTTTTTGTCTTTAGCCTGCTTCAGAATATCCAGTGCTAGATCTAATTTATCATCCTCACAAATGGAACTGCCTACCTGACCTCCCTGGGCCTTAATAAAAGTATATGCCATTCCGCCACCTATAATCAAATCATCTACCTTATCTAAAACATTTTCAATAACCGTGATTTTTGAAGAAACTTTGGCTCCGCCTAAAATAGCCAAAACCGGTTTTTCATTGTCGTTCAAAACTTTGTCAATGCTTTCAATTTCTTTAGCCAATAAATAACCAAAACATTTCTTTTCTGGGAAAAACTGAGCAACTATTGTTGTGGAAGCATGTGCGCGGTGAGCCGTACCAAAGGCATCATTCACATAAATATCCCCAAGTTTTGACAATTCTTCAGAAAAAGCTTTATCGCCTTCAGTTTCTGCATCGTGATAACGCAGATTTTCCAGTAATAAAATTTCTCCAGGCTCCAGATCAGCTGCGGCCTGTGCTGCTTTTGGACCCACACAATCCTCTACAAATTTGACCTGAACCCCTATGATTTCAGAAACTTTACTTGCAATGTTCTTTAATGAAAACTCAGGTTCGTGATCTTCTGGCCGACCTAAATGCGACATTAAAATTGCAGAACCACCATCTTCAAGAATTTTAAGTATAGTCGGTTTTGCCGCTTCAATACGGGTAACATCGGTTACTTCAAGATTGTCATTAAGCGGAACATTAAAGTCTACCCGAATTAGGGCTTTTTTACCTTCAAAATTAAAATCGTCAATGGTTTTCATGGAAATTGCTTTTACAGTTAGCTATTTAAAATTGGTTGAATTCTATTAAAATCAGGTGCACTTCCCAGCGCCCCGGAACCAACAAATATAACAGATAGGGCCAGAAAATACGTTACAATTCTGTTATATTTGGCGCATGCAGTTTCAATCAATCTTAGGACAGGAATTTATTAAAAACCACCTGACTACCAGTGTAGACCGTAAACGCATCGCACATGCCCAACTTTTTACTGGTGCCAGTGGAAGTGGTGTTTTGCCCTGTGCTATAGCCTACGCTCAATATCTTATATGTGGTAATATAGACGGGGAAAATACCGGAGGCAGTGCGTCATGCAATTTAAAATTTGATCATTTATCGCACCCTGACCTGCATTTTGCCTTTCCGGTTGCGACTACTGAAAACGTAAAAAGTCATCCCGTATCTAATCATTTTTCTAAAGAATGGCGTGATTTTTTTAGTAAAAATCCTTACGGCAGTTTATACGACTGGCACCAGCATCTGGGAATTGAAAAAAAACAGGGAAAAATAGGCGTTGACGAAGCCCAGGATATCGTGCGAAAACTATCTTTAAAATCCTATGAAGGGGGTTTTAAAGTGATGATCATCTGGATGGCAGATAAAATGAATAATTCTGCGTCAAATAAGCTTCTTAAGCTCATTGAAGAACCTCCTCAAAAAACTGTCTTTATTCTCATTGCTGAAAGTGAAGATCAGATTTTAGACACCATAAAATCGCGGTGTCAAATCTTAAACTTCCCTCCTCTCGCGACTGCAGCCCTTGAAAACGCGTTGATAAAACAACATCAATGCAAGGAAAACGATGCTAAAAAAATTGCTGCGAAAGCACACGGAGACTATAATCTTGCATTACATTTTCTTCATAACGACGGGGAAGAGGAAGATTATGAGATTTGGTTTGTAGACTGGGTACGCACAGCCTTTAAAGCACGAGGAAACAAAAAAGCAATACTCGATTTAATCGCCTGGAGTGAAAATATTGCTTCAAAAGGCCGCGAAACTCAAAAAACATTTTTAGGTTACTGTGAAGATTTTTTTAGGCAAGCCTTATTATTGAATTACAACGCAGAAGATTTGGTTTACTTTCAGCCAAATGTGCAATTTGAACTGGCCAAATTTGCACCTTTCATTCACGGAAATAATATTAGTGGTCTTATTGAAGAATTACAAACTGCATCATACCATATAGAGCGCAATGGTAATGCTAAAATTATCCTAACCGATTTATCTATAAAACTGACCCGTTTACTCCATACTAAAGCTTAACAGCCACGAATAAAAAAAAGCCACCAAACGGTAGCTTTTCAATTTTGTTGGGCAAAATATTTATTCTGTAGCCGTAGTATCAGGCGATGTTTCAATAGATGATTGAGTGGCATCGTTTCCACCTGAGCCTGAAGTATAGGTATCATTTAAGGCTTTCAGAATATCTTCTGTCACGTCTAATTCTTCTTTACCATACAGAATATTAGCACCTTCATTTTTACCATAAATGTAGTCATAACCATTGCTTTTACCGTAATCTGAAATAAAATCCCGCACTTTTTGGATTACCGAATCAATCTCAGCCTGGCTCTCCTGTTGTAACTGTCCCCCGCGACTCTGCTGCGCTTGCTGTATTTGTTGTTGTAATGCTCCCAATTCCTGCTCTTTCTGCTGGCGCTCTGCCGGAGTCATACTCGCAGCATTTTTTTGATATAAATCAACTTTAATTTGAAAGGCTTGAATTTGAGGTTCCAAATCAGATCGCACCTCATCGCTCAGTTTTGTGTACTTATCCTGAACTTCGGTAAGCTCGGTATATTCCTCAAATAATTTCTGAGTATCTACAAAAGCAGTTTTGCTTTTTGAACAACTGGTTACAATTAATGCTAAAAGCATTAGTTTAAGTGTAATTTTCATATTTGTTAAAATTTGGTGCAAATGTAAGATTAGCCTTTATTAAAAAAAGATTTTAGTAAAATAATTTTACGATAAGTAGATTCTATATAAAAACGATAATAAATAATTAAGAATGATTGAAATAGGCTTAAAATAAAGCGTTTTAACAGCCTTTTATTCAAATTGCAAGGCAATACTTGTTAGAGATCTTTAACGGCTTTTAAAAGGCCTATTACGCCTTACTGTGTTTTTTTAAGTACGAAAATTAAAGAAGAATATTCTTTAGAACTCATTCCTCTTAAATTTGAAATAAAACCCACGAAAAAGCCACGTAATGGTGCCAAGGAAGATTTTTTATAGTTTTCTGATAACAGGCTTACATAAAAGGAATCAAATAG